>CAMLMM010000021.1 GCA_946481105.1 uncultured Alphaproteobacteria bacterium | reverse complement strand
AATTCATGAAAAATACCTTCCTCACCCCCATCCTGATCTTCCCCCGTCAAGGGGGGAGGAAAAGACCTGCGCCTTCAAGCCCTCCCCCTTTCATGGGGGAGGATTTAGGCTTGTCCCGGCGAAGCGTAGCGAAGACGGATGGGGGTGACGTACTAACTTTTTTCCCAAATCTGCAAAACGAACTATTAACTCTCCGCAGAAAACCATCAATTTTCCGGCGATTGAACTCTCCCCCCGGTTTCAGAGTTAGTTATGGCGTATAATCTGAAAGCTGATTCATGAGCAGCCTGCTGAGAAACCCGGCCAGTCAACCGGAGGCCAACCCGTCCTTCTTCCTCCGCACGCATGAGGCATGGGAAGCCATGTATCACGACTGTGCAACGGCCCGCATTTCCATCGACATGCAGCAATATATTCTGGAGAATGATATAGTCGGGCAGTCCTTTCTGCGTCTCTTTATCACCAAGGCGCAACAAGGAATTCGCGTGACGCTTATCCTCGATAGCGTGGGCAGCCGCGGGGTGACATCATCCCCGTTGATTGATAAGCTGCGGCAGGCCGGGGGGCAGGTCTATTTCTTTAACCCGCTCCGGTTCTGGGACATCGTGCGCCCGCAGATATGGTTTCCCCGCAATCATTCCAAGGTTCTGGTCATTGATGGCGTCATCGTCCATATCGGCAGCGCCTGCCTGTCTGAGGAAATGCGCGACTGGCGCGATGTGCATGCCCGCTTTGTGAGTCTGCCGCTTATTCAGGCTATTCGGGGCGATTTTCAGGCGCTGCTGGATTACGTTTCGGGGGGCATGTCCCGCTTTATACCGAAACCGTCCAGCCACGCCCCGGATGGGCGATTCCGCTATTGCATCAGCACCCCGCATCTGGGGTACAACCCAATTTATCTGGAATTATTGCAACAGATTGCGCAAGCCAAAGAAACCATTTATCTGGCCACACCCTATCTAGTTCCGCCGCGCCGTTTGGTAAAAGCATTGCGTAACGCCGCACGTCATGGGGTAAAAGTGGCCGTCATCGCCAGCGAAGGGACAGATGTCTCGCTGGCCGATTGCGTATCGCAGTCCTATCTGCCGAAATTCCTCCGGTCCGGCATACATTTATACCTGTATAAAAAATCACTGATGCACGCCAAATATATCGTCATCGATGATTCATGGGCGATGATCGGCAGCAGTAACCTCGATTATTTGAGCCTGTGGCGGAATCGTGAAGCGAATATTATTATCCGTGACAGTTATATCGTCCGTGAACTAAAAACCTATTTTGAGGAAGATCTGCAGGATTGCATCAAGGCCGACCGCGCATACTGGAATAAAATACCGCTTCTGCACAAGCTGATCGGCTACGCCGGGCGGTATATCGAGCGTATTTTGTGAGGGACTATGGCCTATACGGTTTTCTTCGGCAATATCGGCTACGCCCGCGACATTGACGGCAGCCTGAAACAGCATCTGCGGCGCCTGCATCGCCATTTTTATTGCCCCCTCACGGTACAGCAACAGGTGCTGATGCAGTTGCGTTCCATCATTTATGAACACAAACCTGAATTATGCTGTTTCGTGGAGATAGACGAAGGGTCGTTCTTTTCGCAGAACTTCAATCAGATGAAAGCCATGATTGACGAGAATTATATATTCAACGATATGGCCGACAAATACGGGCCGGGGAGTAAAATCAGCCGCCTTCCTTTTCACCGGGGAAAGAGTAACGGCTTCATGGCGCAGCACAGCCACCCCTATGAAAAAATGTATTTCAGCCGCGGGTCAAAACGCTTAATCTACCGCCTGGTTTTGCCGGATCAAACTCATTTGTATTTCACGCATTTTTCGCTGATTAAATCGGTGCGGGCGCAGCAGTTTGTTGAAATACACGACCTGATCAAACAGTCGGAAAACCCGGCCATATTGCTGGGCGACTTTAATATCATGCATGGCTTTTCGGAACTGGCACCGTTGCTCGACGGGACGGGGATGCATCTGCTGAATGATGACAAAACGGCAACGTTCAAATTCCACCGCCGCAGTTTGATACTGGATTTATGCGTTTGCTCGGATAGCATTCGTGACCGGCTTGACTTAAAAATTATTCCGCAGCCTTACTCCGATCACGCCGCTCTGTTGGTGACGATAAATTAATTGCGACCCAACTCCCAGTCATCTTCGGCACTATCGAACAGATACCTTGCCGAATATTTCATCGCTGATGTCAGATTGAACACACTGTCCATCAGTTTATATCTGATTCTCCGCAGTGTGGATCTTACGACGACATGGCTGGAGACTGCCTCCTCTGGCTCTGACACTACAGGCACCAATACAATAGTGTCCACTGGCTCAGATACTACGATCTCAGGTGCAGGCCCTTCCGGCTGGATTTCAGGAGTTGCGGGTTCCGGCTGCGGCTCCATAACCTCTTCTACTGGCTCGGCAGGGTCAGAAGGTGGGGTATCCATTTCTGCCTCTGGCTCTGCAACTGGCGGCAATGTAACTTCAGGCTCAGGTATCACCACAACCGGTTTTCCCTGTTTATATTCTGAGACAGTCCCCAGGATAATTTTTCCGGCTTTAATTTCAAAGCTGTTGCTTTCAGTTACGCCTGTCATATTGACCAGGTTTTTGACGACATTATCCGCCATCACCGAAGTCAACAGAATGTGGCCACCTTTAGCATCAATCTGGCCACTGTTTTCTATGTTGACCTTTTTGAGATCTGTGCGAGCGGTAACTTCAAAAAGACCGTCACCGTATAAATCCAGCGTGACAACTTCGGCATCGCCCATGAATACTTTGCCCATGCGCGCAACAATTAGTCCCGTATTCCGCACGGTCGGGGCTACGAAAGCCGCTAATCCGCCTTCTGCAACTGTAATTGACCCGGCATTTGTTACCGACCCAGCGGCAATATATGCCAGGCCAAGGGTTTTTGCTCCTGCCAGAAAGGCCTGGTCGTTAATATTTCCGGTGGATGCCACCAGTCCGCCAACATCAACCTTGGCTGTTTTGCCAAAGATAACGCCATTTTGGTCAAGGATAACAACCCGGCCATTGGCTGTCAGTTCCCCCATAATATGGGTTGGGTCGCTGCCTTTGTCCGTTACGCGGTTCACAACGATGGAATTACTGTCAGGCTGCGTGAAATTGACCTTGGCTTTGGACCCGATATCAAAGCCTTTGCTCCATTCAATAACCAGACGGTCAGTTTGCTGGTTGATATTCAGGGTATTGGTCACAGAACGGTCAAAGCTAGCCTGCCCGCCTATTATTGTTTCCCCAGCGGGCAAGGCTTTGGAATCAAGGGCATAGGCATAATGCAGTGGAGACATGAGGGCTGTTGTCGCCAAAGCGATGCTAAGAAGGCGGTTACGCGCTTGGCGGCTAAGGGAAATTGTTGAAAATGCAGTCATTCCACCCTCACTTAGTTATATTTCATAACATGCAAGGCTTATGCCATTTTCGATAAAATTTAATAATTGGGCATGATTTTTATTTACATTATTGAAAATATAATGTATCACTCCGCTCTAATTTTATTACTGTTGCAACGCAACATTATAGGCTAGATTAGCCCGGAATTTAAACCGACAACCCGCAGAGAGAACAAATGACCGCAAAGCCAAATAGCGAAGCGTATGAACGTGATGTTGTAATCGCCGAAAGCGGCTTCCGTGAATATGACGCCCGGTGGTTATATCCTGAACAACTCAACCTGCGCGGCGTACAATCACTGGGCATGGGTATCGGCACCATCATGCAGGAACGCGGTATTACACCACCGGCGATTGTGGTCGGTCATGATTACCGTTCGTACAGCATGTCCATCAAGAATGCGCTGATCGTCGGCCTGATGGCCACCGGATGCCAAGTCCGTGATATCGGACTGGCACTGTCACCTGTCGCTTATTTCAGCCAGTTCGAACTCGACTGCCCGGCGGTTGCGATGGTCACCGCCAGCCATAACGAAAACGGATGGACGGGCGTCAAGATGGGTATCAACCGCCCGATGACATTCGGCCCGGATGAAATGTCCCGTCTGAAAGAAATCGTCAAAACCAGCGCGTTTAAGAAAATTGCTGGCGGATCGTATGACTATATCGCCGATATTAAAGAACGTTACATCCGCGACCTGAGCAAAGACGGCAAGATCAGCCGCAAATTGAAGGTTGTCGTGGCCTGCGGCAATGGTACGGCTGGCGCCTATGCCCCGGATGTCCTGCGCGCCATTGGCGTTGACGTCGTCGAAATGGACTGTAACCTTGATTACACCTTCCCGCATTACAACCCGAACCCCGAAGACCTTGAGATGCTTCACGCCCTCAGCAAAAAGGTCATCGAATCCGGGGCAGATATCGGCCTGGGCTTTGATGGCGATGGCGACCGCTGCGGTGTTGTCGACAATACGGGTGATGAAATCTTCGCTGACAAGATGGGTGTTATCCTGGCCCGTGATCTGGCAAAACAACACAAGAACCCGACATTCGTCGTCGATGTGAAATCAACTGGTTTGTACCTGAGCGATCCTGAACTGCAATCCCTGAACGTCAAGACTGATTACTGGAAGACCGGGCATTCGTACATGAAACGCCGCGTCAATGAAACCGGCGCGCTGGTCGGATTTGAGAAGAGCGGTCATTACTTCTTTAACAAGCCGCTGGGTCGTGGTTATGACGATGGCGTTCTGACCGCCGTTACCATCTGCCGCCTGATGGACCGCAACCCAGGCAAAAGCATGAGTGACCTGAAAGACGCCCTGCCGAAGACATGGTCATCCCCAACTATGTCGCCATTCTGCCCTGACGACCGCAAATATGTCGTCGTCGATGAAGTCACGAAATTATATCAAGCCATGAAGGACAACGGCCAGAAGCTGCTGGGCCAGGACTTGACCGAAGTTGTTACCGTCAACGGTGTGCGTTTCACGCTCACAGACGGAACATGGGGGCTTATCCGCGCCTCATCCAACAAGCCATCGCTGGTGGTTGTGGTGGAAAGCCCCGTATCCGAGAGCCGTATGCACGACATGTTTGAATCGATTGATCAATTGCTGACCGCCAAATATCCGGAAGTCGGCGAGTATGACCAGCGCATCAAACGGGCCGCGGCCTAAGGGGCAACTGCGGGAATTAGATAGTATTAATTACTTGCAACTTAACAGGGCCGTGTTGTAGAGATGCGGCGAATTTTGAAAAAGAAAGAACGGAGTAAAATTATGAAGGTTAGTGTTTTTGGTATTGGGTATGTCGGCGCAGTGAGCGCAGCCTGTCTGGTAGACACCGGCAACGAAGTTATTGCCATCGATAAAGAAGAAGTGAAAGTCCGCTGCATTAACGAAGGCCGCTCGCCAATCGTTGAACCCGGCCTGGCCGAACTGATTAAAAAAGGCCGTGACACCGGCACCCTCACCGCGACATTGTCCTGTGAAGAAGCTGTTATGAACTCGGATATCTCCCTTATCTGCGTTCCAACCCCAAGCAACGCTGACGGTTCCCTGAAGACAGATTTCGTACAGTCCTGCTGCCGTGAAATCGGTGAAGTCCTGAAAAACAAAAAAGGTTTCCACGCAGTTATCCTGCGTTCGACCGTTGTTCCAGGCACCGCCGAGAAAGTAGCTATCCCGGCACTGGAAGCCGCATCAGGCAAAAAAGCCGGTGTTGATTTCGGTTTTGGAAACAACCCGGAATTCCTGCGTGAATCCACCGCGATTTTCGACTACTGGAACCCGCCAAAAATCGTTATTGGTGCAACCGATGAGAAAACCGCCAGCATGGTAGCTGAACTCTACAAAAACATCGACGCCCCGCTGGTTATCACTGACGTGAAAATCTCGGAAGGCGTGAAATATGCTGACAATGCCTGGCATGCGATGAAAGTCGGTTTTGCCAACGAACTCGGCAACATCCTGAAAGAACTGGGCGTTGACAGCCACAAAGTCATGGATATCTTCTTTAAGGACACCAAGCTGAACATCTCGAAAGCTTACCTGCTCCCAGGCTTTGCGTTCGGTGGTTCATGCCTGCCGAAAGACGTTCGCGCCATTCGCGCCAGCGGTAAAGCCAAGGGCCTCAACACTCCTATCTTTGATGCGCTGATGGAAGCCAATGACGAGCAAGTCCGTCGCGCCCACACCATGATCAAAGCATCCGGCAAGAAGAACATCGCCCTGATGGGTCTGGCATTCAAAGCCGGCAGTGATGACCTGCGTGAAAGCCCACTGGTGACCCTCGCCGACCTGCTGATCAAGGATGGTTACAACCTGACCATTTATGATCCATGCGTTTACGAAGCAAAAATGATGGATGGCGCCAACCGCAAGTATATTGAAGAAGGCATTCCACATATCTCGAAATGCCTGGTTGAAAAGCCAGAGGCTATCAAGTCGGCGGAGCTGTTCATTATCGGGAATGGTGACAAGGACTACGTCAATATTCTTGAGACTGTGAATGACAATTCGATGATCATCGATCTGATCCGCCTGAAAAACGGCGCGGCTCTGGAAACCAAGAAGAGCTATACCGGTATTTGCTGGTAAGATTTAATAGTTCGTTTGACAAAATTTGATGAAACCCGGCCCGGTGCCGGGTTTTGTTTTGGGAGGGTCTATTAGTTCGTTTGCACACTCTGAATTTGTCATTACCCGCTTTATGCGGGTAATCCATGGATACACCGAACAAGTCGGGGTATGACAGCCAAGGGGGTGAGTTAATAGTTCGTTCCTCGGATTTCACAAAAAATCAGAAAAGTTCCAGACAGGGCGAAAAATAAAGTTTCTTATTACGGATTGACCGAAACACCCCGTTTCCAATATAAAAGCGAGTATTTTCCATTAAAATTAATAAATATTTCATATTTATGAAAAAAGAATTGATTTTTAAAATAGACTAATGTTAGAATTTCAGCCATTGTTGTAGTGCAGCAAATACCAAATAAAAGTACAAAGATTTAACCCGGGGGTTAATATGACTAACAAAAAAATCATTCCTGTCGTTCTGTGCGGTGGTTCAGGAACCCGCCTGTGGCCTATCAGCCGCGAGAAAATGCCAAAACAATTCCTTAATCTGGTCGGCGATGCTTCCCTGCTGCAGGAAACTGTCATGCGCGCCACGGATATCGCCGGGGCAAGCCCTGAAGATCTGGTTGTCGTAACCCTCGCCGCCATGAAAGGCGAAGTTGTACAACAGTTGAAAGAACTCAACCCTGCCTATACGCAAAACATCCTGAGCGAACCACTGGCACGTAACACCGCCGGAGCGATCGCCTTTGCCGCTACCTATGTCATGGAAAAATTCGGCGCCGACACAATTATGTGGGTACTGCCATCCGACCACCATATCGGTAATGAAAAGGCACTGGAAAAATCCCTTAAAGATTCCCTGCCAACTGTTGAGAGCGGTCATCTGGTGACTTTCGGTATTAACCCGACCCGTCCGGAAACTGGTTACGGGTATATCCGCGTTGGTGAAAAAATCGATGCCGAGAATAATGTATTTGCCGCCGGTGAATTTAAAGAAAAACCAAACGCAGCAACGGCGCAATCTTACCTCGATGATGGCCACTATCTGTGGAACAGCGGTATGTTCCTGTTCAACACCGATACGCTGCTGATGAATTTCCGCCAATTCGCGCCGGACATCCAGACAATCGTCCGTGAGTCGATGGCGAAGAACTCGTCCTCCCCCGCTCACGATATCTATGCCACCTTGCCGGAAGTGCCGTTTGACACGGCCATCATGGAAAAATCGCAGAAGGTTGCCGTCGTTCCATGCAACCCTGCCTGGTCCGATATTGGCGGCTGGGAAAGCCTGTGGGAGATCAGCGACAAAGACGAGCACGGCAATGTCACCGATGGCAAAGCCGCCCTATATAACACGCAGGATTGTATCGTGTATGCCCAGGATCGTTTGGTTGCCGTAGCGGGCCTGAAAAATATCGTTGTAGCCGAAACCGGCGATGCGGTTCTGGTGGCCGATAAACGTGACGGCGACTCGATGAAAATTCTGGTGAAGGCCTTGAAAAAAGCTGGACAAAAAGAAGTTGCCGATCCAGTCAAGGAAACACGCCCTTGGGGTATCCTGAAACTTCTGTCGGAAAACACAGGCTATAAAATCAAGGAAATTACATTGATGGCTGGCGAAAAACTCAGCCTGCAGAGCCATAATCACCGCACTGAATTCTGGACCGTACTGGATGGCGAAGCCCTCGTAACACTCGATGATGAACAGAAGGTTCTGAAAGCCCAGGATAGCCTTCATATTCCCGCGAAAGCTCTGCACCGCATGGAAAATATCGGCAAGACCCCGCTGAAAGTCATCGAAATCCAGAGCGGTGCCTATATCGGCGAGGATGATGTCGTCCGTTACGAAGATGCCTATGGCCGTAGCCGCAGCGCATAATTATATTTGATAAAAGAATTAAACACCCTGCTTAGGCAGGGTGTTTTTTATTGGCTAAAATCCCAGGCTGGTTCGCGGGTCGCCGACCGGATAGATATGCATCCGGCTTATCCAGACTGTGTCCGTTCCCGCCATGGTATTGTCGACCGTAATCAGCGCATTGAAAATAATCGACGTGCCGCCTGAGCGCCATTGCCACGGCGGAGATATCTGCCAGATCCCGCCGCCATCAGCTGCCTGTATAACCACGTTTTCCCAAGGATAGCCGCTATCAACCCGCAGACTGGACACATTCATATTTGATCCGGCGGATGGCTGTTCACGTGCCTGGAGCAAAACGGCTTGTAAAGCTGATGATGCCGCAGACTTAAACTTAATGGCATGACGCAGCCAAGTATCCGCCGAGGGTAATCCCGTTGAGATATTACTGCCCAAATCCAGCGCGATTGTTTCTATTCCGCCCGCGCCATTCCGCGTGATGATAATCTTGAAATATTCCTCGCTATTAATCGTTTCTTTGGAACCCACTGCCGTGATATTTGACCCGGTCGATCGGCGGAATCGTATACCATTCGGCGATACGCCAGAGCATCCAGTCGAAACCGTTCCCCCTGTGCCAGATAAGGTTGGGTTTGTACACATATCACCCGAAATAACAGCCGCAGGGAAATCAGTGAAGGGTGCCACCCAGTTTGCAAGCTTATCAATAACACCTCCGTTATCTCGTCCGATATGATATCCGCCAATCGGGGTTACATGCACGTTATCTGACTGAATATGCCCCGTTTTGGGGGTGCGATCAGCATCGGCATTGGAACATATCAGATCGCGCCGCACCACCTGAACCCAGTCCGGATCTGCATCGGCCAAGGCCTGCATACCCGTGCACACATCAAACCAGACCAGGCGTGGCGCGCTGCCAGATGCCCAGGAATTAGTGCCGGATATCGGGCGTGGTGGCGGCGTAATAAGGATGGTTTTTATCCCGCGTGATTTCCATTCAGCCAGCATATTGGCATGGTTGGCCAGGATGGCCGCGGCGCTATCCCCCTGATTGATATCATTCGTTCCCCCGCCCTGAATTACAATCTTAACCCCGGCTATATTATAGATATTGGCTTTGCGCCCGACCATCTGCGTGGTGGTATTCCCTGATATTCCCTGATTCTGTCCCTGAAAATATTTGCCCGTCTGCGCAGAGTCATACCAGTTGTCCCATTTGCCACGCGGATCGAGCATCTGGCACCAGTTATAATAACCACGCGACCAGTTAGAATATTCTTCGGACCCGGCGGTGGTGGTTGAATAACCATTATGCGCCTCAAGACTGTCGCCGAAGAGCGCAATAACGGACGATCCATCGAACAAGGTCGATGGTGATGGCTCTCCGGAACGATAATGTTTGGCCGACAGGCCACGGCCTATTTCAGTTAGCATGGTAAACTCCTTAATGTTGTGAAAAGAAAAACGCCCCGCACATGGTGGGGGCGTTTGAGACAGGAAAATCCCTTTATAGGCCTATAATCCTATATTTTCTGACGCAAAGTCAAGGAATTACTGATGGCGGATATTCTGCAGGCGCTGTTTAGCTTCCACATTCCCGGCGGCAGATGCCTTTTCCAGCCAATAGACGGCCTTTTCAACCGAGGCCGGAACACCATAACCCGACGCATACATATTCGCCAGTTCCATCATGGAGTTAACACCCCCATTTTCAGCATCGCGGGTAATCCAGATTAAGGCTTTGTCGGGATTATACCCGGCAAAATTCTTATCCAGATAGAGCTGGGACAGGAACGACAACGCTTCGCGGTTATTCCGGTCGGCCATCTGTTCCAGTAGAGACAAGGCGGCATTCCGCTTGGCTTCATCCTTGATAAGCGCAGATGTAAGAATGGCTTTTGCCAGTTTCATCCTGTCTTTATCATTATCAGGAACCATATCACCAGTCAGGGACAGCCATTTCTCAGCTTCAGCCGGATTCTTCTCAATACCGAATTTACCATCGCGGTAAACTTCGATGATGGATAAGAACTCGGATATTTCGCAGGGAGATGATTTTGCGGCCTTGTTGAACCAGTCACGGGCTTTGACGGAATCTTCGGTGCCGATCCAGCCATCCTTATCGTAACCTTCGGCCAATTTTATCATGGCTTTTACATTGTGGCGGGCGGCTAAATCTTCAAAAATAGCTATAGCGTCAGGCACCTGGTTTTTCTTGATGTAAGCTTTTGCCAGTCCCATCTGCGTGGATGGTTTACCATCTTTTGACGCCAGTTTAAAATGCGAAATTGCCTGATCAATCTGGCCTTTGGCCATATACCATTCGCCAAGAGCATTCTCCGCGCTGGTATTGCCATGGCTGGCCGCCTCCAGCAGCATTTTTATACCTTCTTCTTCATTCTTGGCCCGGTATTCACCCTCAAGGGTAATTTCACCCAAAAGCGCGGTGCCGCTGTAGTCGTCCTGTTTAATTTTATCGAGCTCAAACGCCTTTTGATACCATTCCTGGGCTTTTTTCTTATCCCCATCACGCTCATGCATCAGGCCAAGCAAAATCATGGCTTCCACATCACTGCGACTGACGGCGAGCAGCATCATATTGGTTTGCAATTTCTTTTTGGCATCAGCATCGGTAACAGGCGAAAGAACAGCCGCATAGCCTGCGTCGATAACCGATGCCGAGTCAAAGTAATCCAACTGCGACGACCAGAATCTCACCTGTTTTGGATTGTTGGAAATCCCCACGCCGCATTGATATTCCTCCTTCAGTGCCTTCATGGCGGTGGTATCTCCGCCTGCTGCCGCCAGCCGGTAATAGCGCAGGGAGCGAACAGGATCTTCTTTAACCCCGATCCCGTAACGATAGGCATCACCCAGTTTCAGATAAGCTGTTTTATTTCCCTTTCCAGCGGCCCGAAGATAGAGATCGAATATTTTTTCGCGCGGGATAGTGCCATCTTTTTCATACAGGGCCGCCAGTTGCATCAACGCCTTATCTTTTGCTTCTGGATATACGGCCAGATCTTCCAGAATTTTTTGCTGTTTAGCCGCATCTTTAAAGGCTGGATATCTGCCGTCATAAACACCCGCCAGCAATTGCATCGCCTGCAAATTACGACGCTGTATTGCCTTTGTCAGCCAGCTTATAGCTTCTTCAATTTCTTTATCATTCTTGGCATCAAGAAGGCCCGCCTCACCCAGCAAATACATCGCACGGTCAGAGCCTAAATCTGCGGCTTCCCGCCACAATTCCAGAATTCGCGCCTTATCGTATGAAATGCGGAAGCCGCGCTGTATCACTTCAGCCAGGCTAAGCTTAGCGGATGGATCATCCAGCAACGCAGCTTTTTCAAACCACTTTGCGCTTAACAAATCTGTATTGGGGTAGTTATTAAGACGGGCATACATGGCGCCAAACAGAGTTAGCGCATGGCAATTACCTTGCGTCAGATATTGCATGGTGGCTTCTTCAGCCAGCTTAATTGCATTAATTATTTCTTCGTCGCTGACCAGAATTTTCTTATCATGGTACAGATAGGCCAGTTTAATAGCCGCCGTTTTTTCCCCGCCGGTATAGGCCTTGCGATAAAACTCAGCAGCTTTCGCGTAATTAGCCTCACTCATGTATAAGTCGCCATAACGCGAATACGCGGTGGCGTCACCTAAAGCAATCAACTTATCAAGAACAGCCTTGGCTTTCAGGTTATTTTGCGGAAGATATCGTCCTTTCAGCAGCATATCATACTCAACCGAAAGCCCATCCATCTGCATTTCTTTGGTGGGCGATTTAATCAGATGCTCGGCAATATCGTAAGCAAGCTGATAATTCGGCGGTATACTGCCGCTCCCGTGATAATAAAGCTTAAGGCGTTTGGAGAGCTGCGCATCGGTAAGTCCGGAATTTGCGACTGTCTTCCCTGTCCAATCAAAATTATCCTTGGTTAGGGGCCTTTCCTGAACACATATCTTTTTATAATCAAGTTCCGGAGGAAAAATACCAATCTTTTGCGAGGCAGAAGTATCAGCATTCTTTTCAGCATAGGCTGTCCCGGCAAAAAAACTTGCCAGGACAATCAGGGACATTGCTGTGGTTTTCCTGAAATTCATCATGCTGATGTCTTTGCCTCTATTGCTAAGCGGTTATTGCGCTACCTTGTTCTGAAGGGTGAAAGCCTTGTAGGAACCTTCCGCGCCGGTTAGAAATACGCTGGTCGCCATCTGGCGTTTCAGCTCAACCTTTTCTAGGGTGGTAACATCTTTACCATCGGCCTTCACTGCCAGATCCAGATTCACCGCATTGATATCACGGTAAGCGGCATTGAGCGGCGCGATCTTCTCAAACACTGTGGCCTTATGGCTGGGCGATGCCAGAGCCGCATCAGCAGCCGTTGAGAAGTTGTAAAAATAGATCATCGCCTTTGCCGGATTTTCAACCAGCGCGTCCTTCAGCACTTTAATGGAACCATCCGCATTTGCCGCAATCGTGTAATATTGCTTGGCTTCGATATCGGCAGTTTGTTTATGATCGCCGAAAACGACGTCATGTTTGCCCTGCTTCACGATAATATAATCGGACACCATCGATTCGGAACTGGCAGGAAATTTGGAACTGTCGATCTGAATCGCCTGATCGGTTTTTCCAGTCAGATTAACAGCACGGACAAAAGCGGAATCCGCAGGTGGAACAGGCGCATAAAGATCTTCCTCACCGGCAAATGCGGCGGTTGGGAGAAGCACAAGCGCCAAAAGAGTTATCCAGAGTTTCATGATACGTCCTTTCATTGTTTTTCAGTTGTCGGTGCAGCAGGGATTGCTGCTTTTTTACACAGGGTAACATCAAGTTTAGCCAGGGTATTACGGGTGTCCTTCATGACCACTTTATCAAGATTACCCGATATTTTATCGGACAATTCAATATAGTAATGACCTTTGTTATTATAACGGTCGCTGCGGTCCACCGGGAACCATTCTCCGTCTTTATCGTCGTATTCCATTTCAAGTGTGAACTGCTTAAAGCCCAGGTTATCGGACACAATATGCAGATAGTAGTCACTGCCGCGAATATTTTTATTTTTCAGGCCATCAAATAACAAAAACGATTTATCTGTCTCGCCATCCGCCGCCGATGTCAGCTCCAGCGTTTTGTGCGCAAGTGTTCTATCCGCCGTACATGGCCCTGATACAGCCGGAATTGCCTGCCTGAATCCATTTTCCGTCCCATCATTAAAATCATAAACCGCTTGAGTTTCCCAGACGATGACGGGCGGCACATTCTCATGAAAGAATGGCGACGCAAGATAGGATATCAGGGATGTAAATATACCACCGCCGGCAATAGAGAAGTTTGCAATTTCATACTTTGAACTTTCTTCCAGAAACGGCAAGAAGTTAAATTCATCCACCGCGCTGAAGCTGGTCCCTACCAGCGCGATAGGGACAGCAGATTCGCCAGACCCGAACAATGCGTCGGCGCTTTTTTCATCGGTACGGACAGGATCATACGGCGTAAATGGCTCGGCCTCGATTTTATCCGTACAAAGCTTCTGCAATTCTTCAGTAATCGTTCCTGCACGCCCGACCGGCTCAGCCCTCTCTTTGGAAGTTGTGTTTACGGTCGAAAATTTTTCGTGCCCCTTTACCTGTTGCAGCACCGGACCAATAACATCCGCAACTCGCCGTGCCCCCTCAGGCTTCCAGTGAATATCGCGTTTAAAGTTATAAAGATATGGATCTTTGTCCTTAGTTTTATTGACACTATCCAGGAGGCTGATTGTCTGGACGCCTTCTTTATTCAGCCCATCAACCAGTTGGGTATAGGACAGATTGGCGAGATCGATATTGTAATTTTCCTGCCACGGATTTTCATGATCCACCATATCAGGCGCCATCATCGCGCGCCCCAGCAGGGGTACAAGAACAAGTTTTACGCCTTTAGCTTCCAGCGCCTTGTTTAGCCGTCCAAAATAACCGGATACTTCAGGGGAAATGGAAAAATCCATTTTCAAATCGTTGTTGCGGAAGAACCAGCCGTCATAGCCCTGAAACAGCGGTTCGATAGACCGTTTCTTTTCATTATGCAGATCAGGGCAGCTGAATTCGACAGAGCGTGCGAAAGCCGGCATGGCGGCAGTCGCGATAAGTGAGCATGCAATCGCAGTGCCAAGACTTGATCTGTACGTCTTCATAACCATAGCTTTCAAATGTCCACCCTTCTAACAGAGGCCACCAGCCGCGTCAAACCTTCATGCCTGTATCAAAACTGGAAATACAGGAACGGAGAGAATGACTGGGCAATTAATTTAAACACCGCCAGCGTAAACAAAACGCAGACCACAATCTGTCCGGTGACAGGCATATTATACGTCCATGTCACCTGTTCCCCATTTACCACCGGCAAGGCAGGCCGGGACCGCAAGGCCCAGAAAATTACTATATAGGCAATCGCCATCGTGAAAATCTGATACGGCGTTATCGACCATGCCAGTTCATCCGACAACCGAACGCTATGTAAACCTATCAGACCTTTGTACATATTGAATGCCGAAGTCAGGTCAACAGCGCGGAACAGTACCCAGCCGATCAACGCCAGCAAGAACGTAATAGGCAGGGCCAGATACCGTGGATAGGGTGTGCCAAACTTCGCCCCCACTGCACGCTCAATCGCCATAATGCCCCCATGCCAGGCGCCCCAGAACAGGAATGTCCAGCTGGCCCCATGCCAGAAACCGCCGAGCAGCATTGTCAAAACCAGGTTGATATAGGTACGCACATTCCCTTTACGGTTCCCGCCCAGCGGAATGTACAGGTAGTCGCGCAACCAGGTTGACAGGCTGATATGCCAGCGGCGCCAGAATTCGGTAATGCTCCGGCTGATATAAGGATGATTGAAGTTTTCAATCAGGCGGAAGCCCAGCATCAGACCAATCCCGACTGCCATATCGCTATAACCGGAAAAGTCAAAATACAATTGTGCCATATAAGCCAGAATGCCGATCCAGGAATCCAGCAAAGAAGGATTTTGCAGGGCAAAGGCCGTATCAGCCACCGAGGCCAGCGTATCGGCAATAAACACCTTTTTGCAGAAACCCAGTGCAAAGCGAAGGGCGCCTTCGTTAAATTTATCCCAACTGTGCACACGGTGACGGAATTGGTCGGCCACATCCTTGTAACGCAGTACCGGACCAGCCACAAGCTGCGGGAAGAGCGAAATAAACGCTGCGAAATCGATAAAGCTGTCGGCAATAAACGCGTCACCACGTTTAATATCGATCAGGTAACTGATGGAGTGAAACACATAGAATGAAATACCAATAGGCAGAATAACATGCCAGGCGGTGATATGCCCTGAATCAGTGTACCCCAGCAGCATATTGAGCGAGTCAACACCGAAATTAAAGTATTTAAAATAACCCAGCGCCAGCAGGTTAATCGTGATACCAAACGCCAGAAGTTTTATTTTCTGGGCATCATACCGGACCATCAGTTTTGACATCTGATAGTTGAACATCATCGAGCCAACAAACAGCGCCAGGAAATCAACGCGCCACCACCCATAAAAAATGCAGCTGGCCAGCATAATCATCAGGGAGTGCGTCCGCGCCGGCATCAGATAATACATCAGCAGGAAGAGCGGGAGGAAAACCGTAATAAAGAAGGCAGAGGAGAAAACCATTAACGGACCTCTTCGATGTAATCAGGGAATTTAACGTCACCGTAGGAAACCGGGATAAAGCGTTCTGGGACTTCCCAGATAACAAGTTTCAAAGGCGAATCTTTCAGGTTATTTTTTTCAAGGAATTTAGCCATTGGTTCCAGCGGCCCCTGACCTTTATCGGCCAGATTTAAAACATCCGATTTCAGAACCAGCTTTAAAGCCCCTTCAAAATTCCATGTATCAATCGCACTATAGGATGTTCCAATAAGGGCAACCGGCATCACTTCATCGCTGAACAGGCCTCCATCATCCACTGTGGCCTTGCTAACCTTATACTGCGCGACAACATCGCGCGCCGGCGCAAATACAGGACTGAAGACACCTGTCTTAATATATTTTTCAAGGTCTCCTTCGACTTCCATAGATTCCGCAGGCTCAACTTTAAACTCGGTTTTTTCCAGTTTGACGCCTTCCGCCGCCTTTGCCACAACCGCAGCAGCCAGCTTAGCCCCTTCAGGGGTCCAGTGCGTATCTAATTTAAGGTAAAGCGGCGTGGAGGCTTTGCCCGTCATGAACTGGGCAGCAATATCCGGAGTTTCAATTCCTTTTGCCTGAAGCTTTTGACGGACACGTACATAAACCGCATCGCGATCTGCCGGGAAACGCTTATTACCCAGATGCTCTGGATAAATACGTGCCTTGGAAGGAACCAGTGCCACAATTAACTTAATATTTTGCGCCTTCAAATGGTTATTGATTTTATCAGCCAGCGCCAGAAAACGCTCTTCCGCCTGCGCGGCTTCTTTCAAATGTTCAAATTCTTCACTCGTATAGAGCCAGCCATCCGCACCAATGACGACTTTTTTGCCGCCGGATTTGAACAGGCCATATTCAATCGCACCCCAGACGCCGACAATCTGGTCACGCCCAACAAGATTTTCTTCGAATTTTTTTTCAAAGGAAGAAATGACTTTACCGGACAAGAAGGCCTGTAAGCCGGACGCATCCGGTTCCATCTTCATCCACCTGAGGCCGAAAGTCGCGACCGCAAGAATAAAACCAAGCGTCAGGAACACTATCAGGAACCAGGCGGCAATATGATGTGGGGTTGGTTTCGTATCAGGCATAGTTCTTACTCGGCATGCGGTACATAAGTTGGGTCAACGACCACGCGCGCCAGATGATGTTTTTTCTTGGCAGCGGTGGCATAATAATTCTTGGCTTCGGCTGGACTGGAATTTTTATAGAGTTCCGCCAGGCGATAATTTGAATCCGCATCGCCCAAAGCAGCCGCTTTCTTATACCAGCTGACGCTCAGCCCGGCATTCGGACGGTCCTTGCTATAAATATTTCCCAGGTCGCGCATCGCCAGCGCATCCCCCTGATCCGCGCTGCGGGTGTAACAGGTAATGGCTTTATCAAGGTCTTTTTCAGCGCCAATGCCCATATGATAGGCAATTGCAACCTGACGCGTTGCGGGCGCAATACCTGCTGCTGCCGCACGCTGGAAATAATAAAAAGCCTTATAGGACGAAATCGGAAAATACAGGCCATTGGAATAGAGCATACCTAATTGATAGGAGGCGCGTGCCTTGCCCGCCTCATCGGCCACGATAAACCATTCCCGGGCTTTCTCGTAGTCGCGGCCGACATAGCGCGCCTGCAGATACATAAATGCCAGTGACACGGCTGCGCCACCATTGCCTTTTTGCGCCTCAGATTGAATCAAGCTGAGACCGTATTTCTTTACGCCTTCCGGATCATCCAACTTAATTGAGCCGGCTGAATAGAGGTCATAAAGGCCAAGCGCCCCTTCACCGTCATTTTTATACAGCGCAAAGCGGTACCATTTTTCCGCTTCAACAAACTTACCTTCATCGGCATACACTTGAGCAAGCGCGATAGCATCGGATGTCGAACCTTCATTGGCACGTTTTTCGAGCGCCGGAATATCCGCGTTGCCTGGCTTGGAGATTACGCCGGGGACAGCCGGGCAGGCTTCAGTGCTTACCGCTTTATCAGCGTTCGGCACGGCGAAAGCAGGCGCAGACAAGACAAAGCTGCAAATAAGACATGCAATCAGCTTATTTTTCATGGCCGCCCCCAGAAACAGGTGGCGTTCCCGCCAATATAATCATCAATCAGTGGCAGTTCCTTAAATCCGGTTGATTTCATCAAGGCCGACAAACGCGCCGACGCGAGATCATTTTCTCCGTAATGTTTCAGGTATAAATGTGCAAAAGCCATATAATGGCGCTTACCCCCACGGCGGGCTAGGAACTCCATATCCGGGTTGATAAAATCCGGTGACGGGCCAGGAATATAGTTTTGGGCTGCCAGTGGCATCAATTCAAGGGGCGCGCGCACAGTCGATACAAAATAATTCATCAGCATGGGCAAGGATTTACCGTTCTTAACCATACCGAAAAGATCATCACCATTGCGTTCATATACTTCGGCTATCAACGACAAGTCGGCCAAAGACTGACGGATATACCACAAGCCACGGGCGCCACGGCGTGTTTCAAGCGGCAGCGAACCATCATCGGCCATCTGCGACAGGGCAATTTCGTAGCGTTCCTTACCCTTTTCATAGAGGTCGTCATCACCAATCACATCGCCCCAGAGCGTCAGAACAGAGTCAGCCAAGTAACGGTGATTGTTCATATCAACATCGCCGCCGAATTCATGGTCTACACGACGGACCAGCGGGTCAATCCATTCTTCTATTTCCTCCTGCTCATCATCGGTCAGGTCATCACGGATAATGGTGTAGGAAACGATAATCGGCAGCAAGGCGCGCTTCAGCGCATAATAAGCATCATGCACTTCTTCAGTATCCTTCAGCGCATCAGCATCCGCCCATTGAAGAAGGGATGTTTTAACAAGCCCGGCGGATTTTGTATCACCCGCAAGGGCGCGGCCACCATGGAACATAATAAACCACGCAAACTCGCTCATACTGCGGTCAGTGCCATAACCTTCGGTTGCCTTCAGCCCAGCAACAGGTTTCGGGATTTCCTTGTCGGGTTTATCGATATTTTCAGCCATGCAGGCCGTCCGAATTGAAGAAAACTCCGGCGTCGCGAGTTCTTTTTTGCGAGCCGCAACATCAAACAAACCACCCGATTTGGCTGATGCTGTTTGTGGGAACACACACAGGCCCAGAGCAACGACTGAAGTCATCAGAACAATCTTATTCATCTTCTTCCTCTTCGTGATATGGAACCTTTATATCTGTCGTACCTTTAGCGCAGGCGCTTGTTTTCACACGTTCCGGCAAGAGATCCATGCCGTCTCCTGTCAGCGTACCATCATGGCGGTATTTACACGCCTGCACGTAAAGCTGATCTTTCAGTTCCGGGCAGGTGGCGTTCACGCTCACGCCATATTTTTTCTGGTCGTAGCGGAACAACATTTCAGGGTTATCCTTGAAAGTTTTACCGCTGGCCAGTTTGGGCGATTGATTGACAAACGCGTTATTTTTCAGGAACAGCCCCGCCACGGTATCGACATTCAATCCGACACCATTACCATCAATGCGGTTTCCCACAACCGATACGCCCGTAAATTCATCATAGGGGTCCAACGCGAAATCACGATGCTGTTGCGCCGCTTCTTCCTTCAAATTACCCTCATAAGCAATAACGGCAGCCGCTTTGTTATGTGCGAGATCGTTATAAAATACACCTAGATTATAGCTGTTGCGGATACGCATGCCTGAAGCGTTATTAGCAAAAATTCTGTTAGCCGCGATAATTTCGCAATCGCTTTCAAAGATCGTCATACCGTCCTGCTTGTTATGGAAGCTGGTATTGCCGTAGACGAGCGTCCCGTTACTGTCACGGTCAAGCATGATGCCAGTGCCTTTGTTATCAAAGGTCAGGTTACCAAAGATAATCGAGTCATCGACTTCGCGGGAAATAATAATGCCGTGCTTTTTATGCGTATCGTAAGCCGTGTTATAGCCAATAGCCAAACGGCGCGAACGGTCATGCGGGTCAACGCCGTACACGATATTGTCGACATATTCATTACCGCTCAGAACGACATCATCAGCTTCGTATGAATAGAAGCCATACAGATTATTACGGAACGAGTTATTGGTCACGATACCCGTCGGACGTCGTGTCTGGTTATCGTTCCCGTATTTCACCCAGATATTCGGGCCGGAGGAGAATGCCAGGCCATAGGATTTACCGTTCCCGTAGCCAATCGCAATCAGTTCGGAATTGCCGATATACATGGCTCCCTGGCTCCAGGCGACGATATAAGGACGGAAGTTACGCTTTTCTTCGTACTTCGCCCACATTGGTTCGTTCTTCGCGTCATTCCAAGCAATCAATTTGGTATCCAATATGTGGATATCACCCATCACGACAAGATACGCACCAGACTGGGTGGACATGCGCAGCGATTCAGCTTCATCTCCGCTGACAATAAAACTGGTGCCCGGCCCTACAACAAGAGGACGGTTTAACGTGTATGTCTTGCCATCGCGCGTCAGGTAATTATCCAACCCCTGATTTTTCAGGGCATCATATAATTGCGGCAGATCGACAATACCTTTTTCAATTACAATGACGTCGGGCGCGCTGACACCTTGTTTATCTACAAAACCGGCATTTCCGAAAACTTCATAAAATTTGCTGTTGTAGAGGCTGTTCTCATAGTAAGCACGTGTGATTTTTGCTTCGCCGGGCAAAGGAATAGCTGCACGCAGCATTTCGCCATTCACATTCAGACGTTCCACCAGCGGCTCATGCGTTAACACCTCCCCAATTGACGAGGGAATACCCTGATCAAGAGTCATGGCCGCAGGGTCTTTGTTTGCCTGCCTGGCAACATCCCCTTCAAATTTTGCAACTACATCTTTAGCAGGAACACGTAATTCACCCGAAGAATCTTTGACAAAATAATGGGTGACCGGTTTATCGCCTTTGGCCTTGTTCAAAAGACCATAAGAATCGTTCAATTTTGTCTGGGCTTCAGCCAGTATGCGGAAAGTCTTCACGCGGTAAATTGCGTCATTGATCTGGCGGGTAATGGCTACAGCCGACGCTATACCGTCCTTCTCAAAGGCCACCAGTGCCTGCTCACGCAGTTTGGCATCTGCCTCATTTACTTTCTGACTTTTTTTTTCAGCCTTTTTCTGAGCGCTGGCTTTCCGGTCAGAAATAAGTTTTTGGGCTTTTTCGCGGCTGTCTTCGCGGATTATTTTATCGGCGATTGACTGCGCCTTGGCATAAGCATCAGCGCCTTCTTTATCAAAGCCGCCCACCAGATAATACCCGGCCAGCGCGCTCCAGCCATCAACAGATTTCGCGGGATCATCAATGCGCTCTACAACGCGGCGTGCGCGGGAAATATCATTTTGCTCAAAACTTGTCTCAAACAAAGAGAACATCTTCTCAGTGCGGAGTTTTTTATCTTCGATCATCTGCAGACTGGTCACAGCCAGATCAAACCTGTCTTCGGACAAGGCTTTATCCTGCAAATCAATGAATGCCTGATCCGTCACTTCTTTTTCAGCCAGCAATGCATATAACGGCGCATAGGCTTCCGGATAAGTGTCCGGCATGTCTTTTGCCACCAAAGCCAGGCGTTTCATAGTTTCTCTGCGTTGGGATTGTAATTGCATACCCAACGCCATGTTGTGTACCCGTTTTAGAAGGGCGTCATCAAATACAGGCTTATTATCCACGACACGCGTTATTGTGAGTGCCAGCGCATAATAGATTTTGCTTTGAACATCTGCATCAGCAACTTCGGCGGCCTCGGCATCAACATCGTCAATCATGTTGAGCACGAAAGTTTTAACACCTGCCGTTTGAAACTCTTTGCCATCTACCGACAATTTGCTGACGATATACGCATAAGCCCAGGCACGTTCAGCCGCAGTCAAATACTGCGCTTTAATAAAAGCGCGGGCTTTCTGCAGATGGTCGATATCATGCTCTTTAAAATAAAGGCTGAGATAGTTTTCAACAATCTCGGACTTTATATGCTCAGGCGTAAACGCAGGTTTTGAAGCATTTTCTACGATTTCGGTTTGCGTCAGGAAAGGCTTAAGAAGTTCAATAGCCTTTTCCTTATTTGGTTCCGTCTCGGCAGCTAAAAGCCGCTGTTCAGCGGGTGACAGCGCAGATGGCGCAGATACAGCATCCTGAGTCAAACAGAACATGCCGCCCAGAACCCCGGCCAAAACCAGGGCAAGGGCATAAGATAATGCACGAATTCGTTTTTGACTCAGCATGAGTTTTACTCCGCTTTGCTCAGCGTATTGAATTTAATGCTGACGGGAGCGCCAATTAAATTCTTAGGCAACGTTTCCAGCGGATGAATCATGACACGCGCACGATCACCGGAGTTTGCCCCGATAGTCACCGCCGAAATAACGCCATCAAAATGTTTGCCGGAACCATTATGCTGAATAACAACGTTCTGACCTTTGGCAAGCTTAACGGCGTTCGTATAGGATACCTGAGCATCAACGCGCAAAGGCGCATCAGTAGGTAAAAGCTTGAGCACAATGCTACCTTTGGCAACTGTCGTTCCGGAATCGACCATACGATCTTCAATCGCGCAGTCACACGGGCTGTCGATACTGGTCATTGTTCCGCTATCCGTCTTGACGGTCATCAGCGCATCGCCTTTTTTAACCGTATCGCCATTGTGAAGGTCTTTAAAGCTGACAACGCCACCAGCAGGGGCGGCCAGTGACACGCCATCGCCGGTGACCACGGCTTTCTCCGCCGACACAATGAACTTATGTTCAAAAATCGACATGCCTACATAGCCAAGCAGCAACAAGGTTATGAGCGGTATACTTAGTTTCTTCAGCGCCTGCGAAAAACGCTCGCCGGCTGTCAGATCTTCTTCACGCTTTGGAACCTGACGCGGTTTGGTGAAATTGTTACGTGACATGACATGAATAAGCTCACCCACGGAACTCAGCTCACCCGTCACATAACTGCCAACCAGCTGCTGCATAATGACAATCTGTTCCTGAGTCATATCAATAAAACGAATACCCAGATACTGACCATCCTCATCCGTGGCCGTGTGACGAATTTCGATTTTCATCGGCACAATGAGGGTAAAACCCATAAAACTGAAAATCAGTCGGGCTGAATGATGCTTGCCTTCGGTAAAAACCGTGGCATCAGCCTTATCGGGAACAATAAGGCTGGCACCGGCGGTTGACCAGTCGCGCGTGTCATAGGCCTTACCGCCTATTTCAAGCTTGGCTGGCAGACGGACGCGCACATGGTGACGTTGCGCATCGGCTTCGTGAACAAGATTAGCTGTGTTGGACATAAGTTATACCCCTATTAATGTAAACCAGTAGGAAAAATCAGGCACTTTTAACATACCACTCAGTGTTGCCAGGGCAACGACGAATAGTGCAAATGAAAAGGCATGCATATAGAACGATCCCCAATCTGTGAGGAGTTGTTGCAGCCCACCTTTTCCGGTATTCAGCGTTGTGTTCTGCCTTGTCCATTTTTGTTTGTCAAGGCGGAAGAGAACATAGGTTTTGACCAGAGATCCGACAATCTGATTGTAGTACAGAAAGAACGGATACAAAGCACTGACTGAATCACGGGATGTGAGGAAAGACAGCACCAGTATATAGCGCGTGAGCATCATCCAGTAGAAGTAAATCACAAAGGCGTCAGGTGTTGTCGTAAGGGTCGCCAGAATAGTAACCGTCAATCCGGTCAGTGCCGTCCACATGGAGATACGCTGATCGATAATGCTTATCCATGGAAAGAAGCCGATTTTACCTGGCCCAATTTTAATCGCACGGTCATTCGTGCGCAGCATATTGCCAAACCAGCGGCGCATCAGCACGATTGAGCTTCTGAAAAAGTTTGGGTCCGGCGGCGTTTCAATCGTCAGAACCTTCACATCAGGGATATAGATCATCTCATACCCAGATTTGAGGATATGGTACCAGGATGACTTATCATCCCCGGTCAGGAATTTGAAACGACCGAGGCGCCAGTGGTCAATCCAGTCCAGCTCAACGCGCTCGATAAATTTCGGGTCCGTCAATATGTCTGTGCGTATCATTGACATGCGGCCCGTCAGGGTCAGAACACGTTTCGACAGACTAACCGACGACATATAGATATTACGCTGCGCAAAGCGCATGCTGTACCATTCCTTAAACGCCCAGTTTCCTTCAACCTGGCAAATCTCATCGGTTGTTAGGGCGCCCAGATTTGGATGCAGCTTGAACATGGGTACGCATTTCTCGATAAGCCCTTCTTCAAGAAGGCTGTCACCATCAATAACAGCTGCCACGGCATCCGCTGGCGGGCGTTCCTTTGAAATGGCGCGGAAACCATAAGCCAGCGCATCACGCTTGCCGGTTCCGGCAATACGTATCAACACAAGCTTGGCCGATTCCGGCATATCATATTCACGGAAAATTTTCTGGACGATAACACCGTCAGCCTTTTCAACGATCGAAGCCAAAATGGTGACAGGCACACCATATTTCAATGTAAAGTTTCGCGCCTCCTGAATGGTACTGATATAAACTTGGCGTGTCGTTTCGGAATCAATGCGGAAACTGGTCACGAGCAGGTAAACATGTGACGGAAGAAGGCTGGCTCCGCCTTCAGTCGCCTGCTTACGCCATTTCGGAAAGACGGCTTTCGTATAAATAAGGAAACGGACAAGATTGATGCCCCACCATGTATACCGCCAAACGGCAATAAAGCCGATAATAAGCAAATAGTCATGTGAGGCTGGATCAAAAATGGAGGACGGAAGCGATACCGTATATGCCGCAAGTGCAGCCAGATATAATATATGACCTGTCAGAACGCTTGACATGCAAAAATTTCCATATTTTAATTTTCAGTAACACACCCGGACTTATATTTATTAATTTGCCGGACGTTGCGAGTTATACTGATTTTAATCCGCCACGCAACAAATTTGTGCAGGTGCGAAGGAATTCGATTGTCTTGTGAATGGTTACAATATATGACAATGTACAGGCTTGGTTTTCCCCTGCTTTGCTGACAGGATTCACAGATAAATTGAAATATATCATGAAAAATTCTGAAATTTTATTACAAAACAATAGCTTACGTCCGAATCAGGCCCTGAAAGCAGTTACGTCCCTTTTGGCTATTTCTATGCTGCTGACAGGCTGCGAAACCGTTCTTATATATAAAGACGGTGGCGATGCGGTCCAGAAAGCTAATGAAATCCGCTATACAGGTGGTTCGGCCCAGTCGGCCAAGGCGGCTTACACCTCTGCCCTGAAATCAAATTACCCTGATATCCGCTCTGAAGCTGCTTTCAATCTCGCCCAGATGGCCCGCGCCGAAGGCAATGAGAAGCTGTATCAAACTTATATGAGACAGGCCGCCACCGAAGGACACGCACAGGCCAAAGTCCAGATGGTCGATATCTACCGCAAGTCAGGGAATATGAATTCTGCCGAAGCCGAAAGCGTGTACAAGGCAGCCGCGCCTGAATCAGCATCAGCCAATATGAGCCTGATGGAAATGGCACTCAAAAAGAAGAACACCCAGGAAGCCGCCACTTATGCGGCGGCCACCGAAAAACTTATCCAGGGCCAGATCGCCACCAGCGGCGACAGCCAGGGGAGCAAATCCCTTATGCTGGCGCGTTTTTATGCTACTTATTCCCGCCTTCTGCCGGCAGGTACAAGCTATAACCGCAATCCCGACTATTGGTACAGCCAGGCCATCAATAAAGGGAATGTGAAAGCCGCCCCGGAACTTGCTGAGTACTGGTTAGCATCCCGTAAAGATAAAGACGTTCATAAAGATGTCTTCGCCCTGATGCTGCAAGCCGCTAAGGCCGGTGACGATGACGCCGTTAAATATGTCGCTGAATCTTACCAAACCGGACGTGGGGTCGCACAGGACGTAGCCCAGGCCAATTACTGGTACGGAAAGGTGAAGTCACCTCTCTCAAGCGGCACCTATCTTGAGATGGGATATGATTATCTTGATAAAGGCGATGTTAAATCTGCTTTAGCCAAATTTGAGCAGGCAGCCAAAATAAATTCAAATTCCTATGAATCGATGTTCCTGCTGGATGCCTTTGCCGGGAAGCTCACCCCCGCCTACATGACAGCCTATAAGCAGAAAGGGCTCGAATCCCTTTTTGGTCTGGCTAAGAAATTCAAAGCGACGCGCGGTGCCAAATATCCCAAAGAAAGTGAAAAAATGTTTGAGCTGGCTGCGGAAGCCGGGTCAAACAAAGCCGCGTTCTATATGGCGCAAAATCTGGATAACGGCTCGGGCAGTGGCGAGGCCAATAAATGGTACAAGAAAGCCGCTGAAGCGGGAAATCCGCGCGCCATGGTTCTGCTGGCTCGCCGCGCCAAAATCGGCCAAGGGCAGAATATTGACCCGGTTGAGGCGTTCAAATGGTTCAAAAAGGCCGCAGAAGCCGGCGTTGCAGAAGGCCAGTATGAAGTTGGCATTGCCTATGCCAATGGCACAGGTGTCGAAAAAGACCCTGCACAGGCAAAAATCTGGTTGGAAAAGGCCAAAGCGGGTGGGTACGCTCTGGCCGTTGATGTACTAAACGAAAAAGGAAAAGAGTAAGGGTAAAATCTTGGAAAAGCATTTCATCTATGCAGCATCGGCTCTGGCCTTGCTGGCCTTCATAAATCCGGCACTCGCGCAGAATCCGCAAAATGCCGATACCAACACACCACGCGTTATTCCGACACTCGGAACGCCCGTGGCGATTCCGGTTAATCTTCCCGCCGAAAACGCTAAATTCGCCTTGCTCACATTGGCGCTGGGCCTGGATGCCGGTGTATTGTATGAAAGCAATATTTATCGCGCTCCACGCAATGAACAAAGCGACATGATCGCGGTCGTAGCCCCGACCGTAGCTCTGAAAAGCAATCTGGTGGACCAGAAGATAACCTTCAGCTTTACCCCGGAAATCGGGCGATATAAATCCGAAACCAAAAACAATTACGAAGACTGGACAACCCGTTTACGCCTTAATCGTGACATGGGACTATCGGATAATCTGAACCTGGATGCTGAATACGGGCATTCTCATGTGGCGATTGGCGGGTTTGAAGACGACCCGACATTAACTCTCCGGGAACCCACGGAATACGACTTCATGAGCGCCAGCGGACTGTGGAAAGGGTTTAAAGACCTGTTCCATTACCGTTTCGGGGCGAATTTCGACTCCTATGATTACGATAACGTCCTCCGGGAAGATGGCTCGCTCAGCGTCCAGGACGATCGTGACCGCGATATCTATGAACTGACTGCGCGTTTCGGTTATGAATTCGTTCCGGCCTATGTCTTTTATATGGAAGGAAGCTGGAACACGCGCAACTATGATAAGCGTATCGACTCCAGCCTGCTTTACACCCGCGATTCGGACGGGCAACGCGCCTCTATCGGGGTATACCGCGATATTACCGGCCTGCCACTGACATTCGATGCCTCTATCGGTTATCTGGGCCAAAGCTATGACGCAACTGAATTGCCGGATGTTGACGCCCTGGATTACCGCCTGACTGGCAAATGGCGCGTTTCACCCATGGATACGCTGACCCTGCATATCCGCCGCGATGTGAAAGACAGCAGCGTGAATGGTGTGTCGGGAGCCCTTCAGACTCAAAGCACGCTTGATCTGACACGCGTATACAATGACAGCCTGTCATACGGGGCAAAAGTCGGTTACATGAACGCCGATTATGAATCCAACGTGGCGCTCGCTGGTGTCGACCGTGAGGATAATATCTACGATGCCGGTCTGCATGCCCAATATGCCATCGGACAGCACAGCGCCCTGAAACTCGAATATGATTACCGCGACCGCGAGTCAAACCGCGCCCTGACCGATTATACCGACCACACAATCGGCCTGTATCTGGTCATGAAGCCGTAATTTTTTAGAAATATGTCGACAAACAAAAACCGCCGCAGATAACTGCGGCGGTTTTCTTCATCCCAATATTCTTAGATAGCTTCGTTTGTACCGGCACCGCATTTAACGGCATCCTGCAGCAGCTGGGAATTACCGCCACCGAGGTTGAACATCACCGTCTTACCCTGGCCGAGGGAAGCATTCGCATCCGCCCAGCACGCGGTATTGTCAGCTTCGCCACCTGCGGCTGGCTCAATATTCGCGGCCTGTTGGCTATCGTCCTCACCACCGGCAGCCGGGGTAATATCATTGAAATTGGTTGGACCTGCGCCGCCACCCTGGTTACCACCAGGGACGCCAATACGTGGCAGGCCGGTAATGATCAGGTTGCCGGAACCCGGCTGCGGCGCGTTCGGGCCAAAGTTTTCAAACACGTCTTTCTGATCGAAACCTGAGTCATTATCCGCCGTATGGAAGAAGAACAGACCACGGTCCTGTTCATCCACATAGTGGTAGAACATCGGTTCCAGCACCGCCAGTTCAGCCGCTGTCACCGTACCATCATCCGCCGGATCAATCGTCACATTACCGAGGGTGTAAGTGGCGTCATTGCCGTTCAGCAAGGTCGGTGTGCCCGGCGCAAAGAACGCGCCAAAGCCCAGATCAACAAATCCATCGGTCTGATCAACAAACGCCGTCGTGCCGATAGTGTCATTTACCAGACGCAGCGCCTGGCCCATGGCGTCGAAATCAGCAAAATTTAGCTTTCCACCTTCCCAAACCATAGGGCCAATGTAATCAGGATAAAATCCCATGCCAATAGCAGTATCATGAATGGTGTTCATTGCACCTGTCAGGTCAATCAAGCCGGAGTAGGCCACAAGGCCGTATTCAAAATTCTGACCAATGGTGTTACCAGAAATTT
>CAMLMM010000020.1 GCA_946481105.1 uncultured Alphaproteobacteria bacterium | reverse complement strand
CGCCGCCGAGTGAGGCGAGCCAGACATTTTCGTTCCACAGGGAGACGATGTCTTCAAGGCTGTCATTGGTTTCATTCAGGAAGCAGGAAATAGGGAGGCCGCGGCTGGTGCCGCCATTTGACAGAACAGGGGTGGCGGGCATAAACCACAGATTGGAGATATAGTCATAAATACGCTGGGCGTGGGCGGAATCGTCGCCGTAATACATGGCAACACGCGCAAAAAGATCCTGCGGGCCTTCTTCCGGCAGCAGGTAACGGTCAACGAGGGTGGCAATCCCGAACGGGGTCAGCTTGGAATCACGCGATTTATCAATCGTGATCCGGTTCCCGCGTTCCATCTGTGCGACGTCAAACATGCAATATTCTCCCCTTACTCAGATATTGGTAAGTTTTTTTCAATTTTAACTTGGTTTTTCCGTGAGGACAGATTGTATCGAAAACACAACCTGTTGTGATGTAGTCACTTCATAACCTACTATATCTCGTGTCCGAGACGCAAGAAGTCTTGGACTGATTCCCCAAAATTTGCAAGCAGCTTAACTCCAGGACTCTCCGTAAAAAATGAAGTGAATCAAATTTTTAGCTTTGTCTGTGCAATATGGGGACAACTTAAATAACAATAAAGTTACAGGGTTATATCAATTTTTTGCCGGGATTTTTGTGAGAATCGTTTTCAGAATATATGGGCGGTTAGTGTCTATGAAAAAAACCCGGCTAGGATTTGTGGGGCCATCACGCTACGATTCGGGGTGAAACACGAATCAGGGAGATCGTATGGCCTATTTTTTGCCTATTATCATGCTGGGAGTATCCAATATTTTCATGACTTTCGCCTGGTATTGGCACCTGAAATTCCAGGAAGTGGCGCTCTGGAAGGTCATCGCGATTTCCTGGGCGATCGCGCTGCTGGAATATTGTCTCGCCGTTCCGGCCAACCGGTTTGGGAGCGCGGTCTATAGCGCGGCCGAACTGAAAACCATTCAGGAAGTGATTACACTGGTTGTTTTTATCGGGTTTGCGGGCCTGTATCTGGGGGAACGCATTACGCTGGGGCAAATGGCCGGATTTGCCCTGATTGCCGTCGGGGCGGGTATGGTGTTTTTTCTGCGTCCATCAGCTTAAAAATATCTTGCTCTTTTACTGAGTTACTGTATTATCATGTTAATACAACATAACATGAGTAATAGAGATGTATACCAAGATTTTTGACAGCCGCCTGACGCTGGCGATGCCCAAACAGCAGAAATTGAGAACGCCTGTCACCGAATTTTTTCGGGCGCGCGATTTTATTGTTGAGGAAAATGATAATGGCGAAACGGGCGTTTTATTTGATGAACGCGGTGACATCCCCAATGTAAAGCTGGAATTCGTACGGGCGGGGGATGCGCTTATGTATCTCGACCGCAATGTGGCGGATATGGCGGTGCTGGGCAGTGATGTGGTTGTTGAGAAAACTATCGGCTCCGCGTCGCCGTCTTCTGCGCCACAACCTATCGCCAGCCTGAATGTGGCGGGTTGCCAGTTCCAACTCGCGGTTCCCGAGGGCAAGCGGGGAAGCATACGCGGATATTCTGATCTGGAAGGGTTGCGCATTGCCACATCTTATCCAAACACAGTGCGGGCGTGGCTGACTAAAAATGGTGTGACGCCAGGCGAGATACTGGAACGTGAAGGCGGGGTCGAGTCATCCATTCGCCTGGGGCTGGCCGATGTCGTGGCCGACCTTGTGGATACAGGCGGAACCCTGAAACGCCACAGACTGGTCCCGGCGTTTACCATCGCCACCACATCCGCCACTCTCTATGGACGTGCCCAAAGGGATATCGGCACAGATATGCTGGTGAATGAATTTGTCCGCCGGTTAGGTATCAGCGATACGGCGCAGAGTAGGCAAGAACCACAGCTGGCGATGGTGGCCTAATCGATAACAGGCAGACCAGCCGCCGCCCAGGCGAGGATGCCGCCTTCCAGATTATAAAGCTCGGCATGGTCTGGGGCCAGTTCCTGCACCATGCGGCAGGCCGTATCCGACCGTTTGCCGGAACGACATTGAAATACGACGCGGCCTGTGGGGACGTCGGTGAAATTCTGGTGAAAACTGGACAGGGGATGGAGCAACGCGCTTTCGATATGCCCGGCGTTAAATTCATCGGTTTCACGCACATCGATCAGGGTGACGTCACCGCGTGTGAGCCAGTCATGGAGTATGTGGGGGGTAATTGTCTTTATCATGTTGTCATAAATAATGTAGTTTGAGAGAACGCCTTCACAAATCAATCTCTTCGCTGTATCCTAAACATCTGTTCGCCAAAATAACAGCAATTCATCGGCGACCCGTCAGATTTTTCATTCAGGTTCCTAATTATGGCCCAGTTCAAACTACCCAAGAATTCCCAGATTACGCCCGGCAAGAAAGTTGATGCTGCCGCCGGGGCGAAACGCACCAAAACATTCAATATTTACCGCTTTGAACCCGAGTCGGGTGAAAACCCGCGCATGGATTCCTACACGATTGACCTGGATAAATGCGGCCCGATGGTGCTGGACGCCCTGCTGCATATCAAGAACACCATCGACAGCACCGTGACCTTGCGCCGTTCCTGCCGTGAAGGTATCTGCGGGTCATGCGCCATGAATATCGACGGGTCGAACACGCTGGCCTGCCTCAAGGCGATTGATGAGGTGAAAGGCGATGTCAAAGTGACGCCGTTGCCGCATCTGCCGGTTATCAAGGACCTGGTGCCGGACATTACGCATATCGCCGCGCAATACACATCCATCGAGCCATGGATGAAAGCAGATTCACCGGCCCCGGCCCGTGAACGCCTGCAAAGCCCGGAAGACGCCGAACTTCTCAACGGGGCGGATGGTAAAGGTCCGGCGGCCTGTATTTTGTGTTTCTGCTGTTCGACCTCCTGCCCGAGCTATTGGTGGAACGAAGACCGCTTCCTCGGGCCAGCCGTACTTCTGCAGGCGTATCGCTGGATCGCCGATACGCGCGATGAAGCCACAGGCGAACGTCTTGATAATCTGGAAGACCCGTTCCGTCTGTACCGTTGCCACACCATCATGAACTGTACGCGCACCTGCCCGAAAGGGCTGAACCCGGCGAAATCAATTGCCGAGATTAAGAAACTATTGGCTGCGCGTGCCAGCTAAAACTCTTTCATAACCAATAGGGATCATAAGGGGAGAAATATGGATCAGCATGGGTTACAACAACTTTTAATGACGTGGCTGATGCCATCTTTTCTGAGCGCGGTAGTCGCCTTCCTGCTCGGCCTTGTCTGGTATCATCCGCGCGTTCTGGGTAATCGCTGGCTTGAGGCCCGCGGCAAGGTTTCCGAGGAGATGGGTCGTGGTGCGAACCCGTTCATTCTGTCCTTTCCCCTCTGGTTTCTGACGGCCATATTTTTTAACTTCATGCTGATTTATATGGGCATCAGCGGCAGCCCGGAAATTTTCCTGCTGTCCTGTATGCTTTGGGTCGCCTTCGCCATGCCGCCGATTGTCATGGGGTCGCTGTATACCGGATACCCGTTCGCGGCGGTGGCTATTGATGCATCATATCAGCTGGCTGGATATTACGCGCTGGCCGTAACACATATACTTCTCAAGGCCGTCGGGATTATTTAGGTAAGGTAATCCGCATTTGATAATCTTCGGGAATGGACAGGATTTTATTTCTGTCCGTTTCGCCTTTTTCAATCACAAAGCTGGATTTAGGAATCTTCCATTCCTTGGATAGCAGGCGGATCATGGCTTCGTTGGCTTTGCCTTTTTCCGGCACGGCGGTGACGCTGGCTTTCAGGACATGATTGCCCTCAATCATATCCCAGCCTGTAATCGCGGAACGTGACGCGTTGGGTGTAAGGCGGACGGCAAATATAAACCGCGTCATATTATCATATCACCAGGCGAATTGTTCCTTCAGGATGCGCTCTTCCAGCGAATGGCCGGGATCAAACAGTAAGGTGCGTGTCATGGATGACTGTCGCACATCAACGCTGCGCACATGGCGGACTTCAACGTCATCAGCCGTCGCGCTCACCGGACGCTGGCCCGGTTCCAGAACGTCAAAGTGTATATGGGCCGTTGACGGTATTAACGCACCACGCCAGCGACGGGGCCGAAACGCGCTGATCGGTGTCAGCGCCAGAATACTGGACGACAAGGGAATGATTGGCCCATGCGCCGAAAGATTATAGGCGGTACTGCCTGCCGGGGTAGCCACCAGAATGCCATCGCAGATCAGTTCATCCATGCGGACCACATCATCGACACTGATGCGGATTTTCGCCGCCTGACTGACCTGACGGAGCAGGGAGACTTCGTTAAACGCAATCGATTTATGCTCGCGGCCCTGGTCATCCACGGCGACCATTTCAAGCGGATGGATGGTCACGCGTTCAGCTTTATCCAGCAGGTCCGGTAAGTCCTCACCGTTATATGGATTCATCAGGAAGCCGACCGACCCGCGGTTAAAACCATAAACCGGAACATCCCTGTCTTCGATGATATGCAGCGCATGGAGGATGGTACCATCCCCGCCAATCGCCACAATCGCATCGGCGTTGGCCATATCCGTCTGCCCGTAACGCGCAAGGCAGTCTTCATGGGCGGCGCGCGCTTCGGGTGCTGAACTGCTGATGAAATGGATGGCCGTCGTCATCTCTAGGCTTGTTCTTTCCGCGGCATGCGATCCATGTTGGCATTGGCCCAGGCATCCGGCCCGTTCAGGAAGGCTTCGACCGACGACAATGTTTCGGTGTCAAAGTAATTCAGGTCCTTGGCGGTTTGCAGAACGGCCCACCAGTCGGTGAGATAATGCAAGGTCATGCTCAGTGCGTTCATATTGTCGATGGATTGCTGAAAAATGCCGTAGTGGAACACGACAAAACCATGCTCGACTTTGGCACCTGCCGCACGAAGGGCATCAATAAACACTTTCTTGCTGCCGCCATCGGTCTGCAGGTCTTCAACCAGCACGACTTTCGGGTCGGCCATATCCATGCAGCCTTCGATCTGCGCCATGCGGCCAAAACCCTTTGGCTGCTTGCGGACATAGAGCATGGGTTTATTCAACCGGTCCGACAGAAAAGCGGCATAGGGAATCCCCGCTGTTTCGCCACCGGCCAGAAAATCCATGTTATCCATACCGACTTTCTCGCGCAAGATATCCGCCCCCATGTCCATCAGGGCGGAACGCTCGCCTGGGAAGGAAATCAGGCGGCGGCAATCGGTATAAACCGGGCTGATACGGCCCGAGGTAAACACAAATGGTTCCCGGGAGTTAAACAGCACGGATTTTGTATCCAGCAGGATTTTGGCGGCTTTTTTGGCAATATCAGAGGGTGGTGCGCTAATCATTGATGTCTTTCCTTATAAATATCCTGTCTTTTCTAGCCTTTTAGCCACCAAAGAGCAAAAAGAACTTGCAGTTTTATTTGCATAATTATATAAACCGCAACAATTAAAAAAGAGGGTTTTATTATGCAACAAGTACAACATCAGTGTGTAGCCAGCTTTCTTTCAGCAGCACGTGAACATCAATTACGTGCGATCGCCAACCGTGTTTTGGCTGGGGCAGCCACGCCGAGTGATCATGACGAAATGAGTCAAATGCCGCACACCGAATTATCGGCCGTGCAGTCCATGCTTCAGTCGCAGCAGATGTAATCAGCCAAACGGTCGGTTTTTAATCAGCGTTTCCACAACACTCGGATCGGACAGGGTGGATGTGTCCCCCAGGCTGTCCAGTTCATTCGCCGAAATTTTCCGCAGGATGCGCCGCATGATTTTGCCGGAACGCGTTTTTGGCAAATGTTGCGCCCATTGGATAACATCGGGTGAGGCGATGGGCCCGATAATCTTACGGACAGTCTGAATGATTTCTTTCTGCGTGTCCGTTGTCATGGTCAACCCGTCATGCAGGGTGACATAGGCGTAAATACCCTGTCCCTTAATCTCATGCGGATAGCCGACCACGGCAGATTCGGAAACAGCCGGGTGTTCATTGATGGCGCTTTCGATTTCGGCCGTGCCCAGACGGTGGCCGGAAACATTGATCACGTCATCGACGCGTCCGGTAATCCAGTAATACCCGTCCGCATCACGGCGTGCGCCATCGCCGGTGAAATACATGTTTTTAAAGGTTGAGAAATAGGTCTGTTTAAACCGTTCATGGTCCTTGTAGACCGTCCGCATCATGCCGGGCCAGCTGTGAAGAATGACCAGATTGCCTTCAGTCGCGCCTTCCAGAATTTTCCCTTCGTTATCGACAAGGGCAGGCTGGATGCCAAAGAAGGGCAGCGTGGCCGAACCGGGTTTTGTGACGGTGGCCCCCGGCAGCGGCGTAATCATATGCCCGCCCGTTTCAGTCTGCCACCAGGTATCAACGACCGGGCAGCGGTCTTCGCCGATGACATGGTAATACCACAGCCAGGCTTCGTGATTGATCGGTTCACCGACCGTACCGAGGATGCGCAGCGATTTGCGCGATGTGGCCTTGACCCATTCATCACCCTGACGCAACAGGGAACGAATGGCGGTTGGCGCGGTGTAAAAAATGGAAACTTGATGTTTATCTACGACACGCCAGAAACGCGACCAGTCAGGATAATTGGGGACTCCTTCAAAAACCAACGATGTCGTGCCATTGGCCAACGGTCCATACACGATATAGGAATGGCCGGTGACCCAGCCCACATCGGCGGTGCACCAATAGATATCGTCCTCATGCACATCGAATGACCATTGATGGGTCAGGCTGGCATAAACCAGATAACCCCCGGTCGTATGCAGCACGCCTTTTGGCTTCCCGGTGGAGCCGGAGGTATACAGAATAAATAACGGGTCTTCGGCACTCATTGGTTCGGGCGGGCAATCTGTTGATTGCTTATCGACAGTTTCGTGCCACCAGATGTCGCGGCCTTCCACCCAGTTGATATTACCGCCAGTCCGTTTGAGAACCAGAACTTTCTTGACGCCGGGGCATTGGGCCAACGCGGCATCGGTATTGGCTTTGAGCGGGACTTTTTTCCCGCCGCGCAGACCTTCATCGGCGGTGATAACAAAATTTGAGTCACAATCCACGATACGGTCGCGGAGCGATTCCGGCGAAAACCCGCCAAAAACAACCGAATGTACCGCGCCGATGCGTGCGCAGGCCAGCATGGCGTATGTGGCTTCCAGCACCATGGGCATGTAGATCGTGACGCGGTCGCCCCTTTTAACGCCGTTAGCCTTCAGGGTGTTCGCCAGACGCGAGACTTGATCCTTCAGCTCGGCATAGGTTACTTTTTTGTCGTCGGACGGGTCGTCTCCCTCGAATATCAAGGCGGTTTTATTCGCGCGCTGGGGGAGGTGACGGTCGATGCAGTTATAGGCCACATTCAGGATACCATCTTCGTACCATTTGATATCCACATTGCCGTCGAAAGAGGCATTTTTTATTTTAGTCGGGAATTTGACCCAGTCGAGCCGTTTCGCCATATCGCGCCAGAACGCATCCGGATCATTCACCGACTGGGCGTACAGTTCTTTGTATTTTTCTGCCGTGATAAGGGCATTTCTGACTACGGATGCCGGCGGCTGGAAACGTTCTTCATGGGACATAGCGGAGACTCCCCGTATTCAAAAGGTAATTATTCCAAGATATCCTTAAAGTTTAGCATATTCAAAAAGATAGAGCATTCTGCGGTGCAGCATATCGTGGGTTGCAGCATTTAGTTTTTCTGGAAAAATTGTAAAATTTAAGGTAGAGTACAAAATCCCTGCGTATCCTGATAAAATAGTAGATACGCCATGAAGCAAAACATACAGCAAAATGGACTTTATTCCGACTGGTACGTCAGTGCCATGGAACATCTTATTGATGTCGTGCAGGATTTGTCCCATGCCCGCGATAGAGATGCCATAGCCAGAATCGTGCGTGACGCCGCCCGCGAATTGACCGGGGCCGATGGCGCGACTTTTGTACTGCGCGAAGACGATAAATGTTTTTATGTCGATGAAAATGCGTTGACCCCGTTGTGGAAAGGGTTGCGTTTCCCGATGTCGGCCTGCGTCAGCGGCTGGGCCATGCTCAATAAGCAATCGGTGGTTATCGAAGATATTTATCAAGACCCCCGCATTCCGATTGATGCGTATAAAACCACCTTCGTCAAAAGCATGGCCATGGTGCCTATTCGTACGCAGGATCCTATTGGGGCTATTGGTAATTACTGGGCTGCGCAGCACTGCCCGACCCAGCAGGAGATCGCGATTTTGCAGGCCTTGGCGAATGTTACAGCGGTCGCGCTGGAGAATGTTGATCTTTATGAGCAGTTACAGAAAAAAGTTCAGGCGCTTGAAGTATCAAACGAAGAATTAAGCCGCTTTGCCTGGGCGGCGTCACATGACCTGAAATCACCGCTGCGCGCCATTGACAGTCTTGCCAGTTGGGTTGAGGAAGAGCAGGGCGATAAATTAACCCTGACGTCGCAAAATTATATGGACATATTGCACAAACGGGTCCGACGTATGGACAGGCTGATGGGTGATATTCTGGATTTTGCCAGGGTTGAACATCATCTCGATCATGATCATGAAGAAAAGGTCAGCGGCAAAGAATTAGTCGCTGATTTGAAGGAAATCGTGGCCCTGAATGAACATTTCACATTGGAAGTAGATAATTCTTTCCTGGATGCACGGGTGCAACGACGCCCGATGACGCGCGTTCTGCAAAATCTTTTGAATAATGCGGTTGTTCACCATGACAAGCCTCAGGGGCATATCACCCTTTCGGCAGATGTGGACCAGCTGCCTGGAAAATACCTGTTTTCGGTGAAAGATGACGGACCCGGCATTCCGGTTGCGTACCGGGAAAAAGTATTCGAGATGTTTCAGACCATTCAGCCGCGCGATATCAAAGAAGGCAGTGGTATGGGGCTGGCCTTTGTAAAAAAGATTGTTGAATTATATGGCGGCAATATCTGGATCGATCCGGAGAACCCTAAGGGGACCAGAGTGCTCTTTACCTGGCCACGGGATAAGGAATGAATATCATGTTAAATATACAGGAATTTGGAAAGGAAATAGAATCCATGCTGCGTCCGATTTTGCTGGTGGAAGATGATGATATTGACAAGGAAAGCTTCGTGCGCGCTTTAAAAAAGAACAACATAGAAAATCCCATGTTCTGGGCGCGTGACGGTGTGGAAGCGCTGGAATTTCTGCAGGGGCAGAATGGCCGCGACAAAGTGGGTCAGCCCTGCCTGGTATTTCTGGATATTAATATGCCCCGCATGAACGGGCTGGAACTGCTGGAGGAAATGCGCGGGCATGATGAAATGAAAGAGAATATTGTTGTCATGCTTACGACATCGTCGCGGTCGCAGGATAGGGAACGCGCCGCAGAACTGAATGCGGCGGGATATATCGTCAAAAGCGGGATGGTTGATCTGGCAGCCTCGCTGATGAAATTTTTTCAGGACAGCGCGTTCAAATGTTCGGGGCAGTGTTGATTAAACACCGCCCAGCGTACAAATAATTTCCCATTCCTTATCGGTAATCGGCATCACCGACAGGCGGGACTGGCGTATCAGCGCGATATTCTGCAGGCGTTTATCATCCTTGATGGCGGCCAGCGTCACAGGCGTTTTAAACGCTTTTTTGCATTTCATATCCACCAGAACGAAGCGTTCGTCTTTCGGGTCGGGATAATATTCGCGCATCACTTCCATGATACCGACAACTTCACGACCGATATTGGAATGATAGAAGAAAACCTGCTCGCCTTTCTTCATCGCCATCATATTGTTCCGTGCCTGGTAATTCCGCACATCCGTCCACGGCGCAACACCGTCGGATTTCAAATTATCCCAGCCATAAACATCCGGTTCCGATTTCATCAGCCAATGCGCCATATTAGACTCCCTCGCTTTTTGCTGGACGGCTTAGAATGGATTCAACAGCTTGCAGAACTGGCAGATTTTCATACAGGCAGGCATAGACAGTTTCGACAATCGGCATATCGATACCATAGTCACGTGCCAGGCTGCGTGCCGCCTTAGCTGTCGTCACGCCTTCAGTCACGCTGGAACGGGATTGCAGGATGTCGTTCATGGTTTTACCGCCGGCCAATTCAACGCCGAATGAGAAATTGCGCGATTGCATACTGGAACAAGTCAGCATCATATCGCCTACACCGCATTGCCCCATGAGCGTTTCCCGTTGCCCGCCCATCGCCACGGCCAGCCGGGATATTTCCGCAAGGCCGCGCGTGACCAGCGCCGCCCGGGCGCTTTCGCCAAGATCAAGTCCGTGGCAGATACCGCAGGCAATGGCGATGACGTTCTTGATGGCCCCGGCAATCTGGGCCCCGGTCATGTCAGTTGTCAGGTAAAGCCGCAAATTGCGTGACGTTAGAACGGATTGCAGATGTTTACCCGTCGCCGGGTCGGCGGCCAATGTGGCCGCACTGGGTTTGCCACGGGCGATATCGCTGGCAAAATTGGGGCCGGTTAAAACCGCACCAGCGGCCTTTGGACAAATATCATGAAGAATGGTGGAAAGCAGTTTGTGGCTTTCAATTTCAATACCCTTGGCGCAGATAACAACCGGCTGTCCATCGCGCAGGAGCGGCGACAGCAGGTTCAGATTGGCCCGCATGTATTGCGCCGGAATGACATTGAGCAGCACATCGGCCTGCACCGCTTCGGTCAGGTCGTTGGTAATATTCAGCGATTTGGCCAGTTCAATGCCGGGCAGATAGGTTTTGTTTTCGCCATCGTTAATCAGGGTATCGGCCAGATGCTTTTCGCGCGCCCAGAGCGTCACGTGGTGTCCCGCCTGTGCATAGGTTTGGGCGAGGGCAGTGCCCCAGGCCCCGGCGCCGATAACTGCAATCTTATGTGCCATGAGTCACCATATCCCGTAATTCTTCCAGTGGCCAGCGGGGCCGTGCTTTCATATTCAGCGGGGCTGTGCGCCCGGCCTGTAATAATTCAACCCCGGCCCAAGCCACCATCGCGCCATTATCGGTGCAATATTCAAGGGGCGGAGCCGATAACGTAAATCCATGCCTGGCCGACTCGTTATCCAGAGCCTGACGGATTGCCCGATTGGCGGCCACGCCGCCACATACAATCAGGGATGGGTGCTGCTGTTGCGGGTAAGTAGCCATGAATTTATCCATCGCCTGCCCGGCGCGGAAAGCCAGTGTTTCTGCGAGAATCGACTGGAATGACGCCGCCAGCAAGGGCAGGTCGCTCTTATCTGTTATGGTTTCTACCGCATTTCGCACAGCGGTTTTCAGGCCGGAGAAAGAAAATTCAATATCCTTGCTATGCTGCATCGGGATGCTGAAGGGGAAGCGCATGCGTGCCGCTCTCAGGTCAGCGCATTCCCGCGCCAGTTTTTCCAGATTGGGGCCGCCGGGATAGGGGAGTCCCATGAGTTTCGCCGCCTTGTCAAAACATTCACCCACGGCGTCATCACGCGTGCTGGCCCATAAATGATAATGCCCCACGCCTTCCGCGGCGAGTATCTGGGTATGTCCGCCGGAAACCAGCAGGACGAGGTAAGGAAAGGGGATATCCTGCATCAGCCGCGGTGTCAGGACATGGGCTTCCAGATGATTGACCGCCAGAAAAGGTTTATCATGCGCCAGGGCGATGGCTTTCCCGGCCATCATCCCGACCATAACCCCGCCAATCAGGCCGGGTCCGCAGGTGGCGGCTACGCCATCCAGTTGATGAAAATCAAGGCCTGCTTGTTTCAATGCGGTAGAGATAAGCGTATCCAGATGGTCCATATGGGCGCGGGCGGCAATTTCCGGCACAACGCCCCCAAAAACCTGATGGTCTTTTATCTGGCTGAGAACCAGGTGGGACAGAACTTCGCGGCGGTCATTCACGACCGCAACGCCTGTTTCGTCACAACTGGTTTCGATACCTAATATATTCATAAATAGTGTGTAGCCTGTCCCGCCAGCGTGGGCAAGCTTCTATCCTATTGGACCATTGCTAAAAAGCGGCTTTTTCTATATTCGTATGCCCTTAAGAAAAGAGAACAGGAACTATGAAACTACGTATCGGCACCCGCGGATCGCAACTGGCCCTGAAACAGACTAATATGGTCGCCGACGCCCTGCGCGCCGCGCATCCCGATTTAACCGTCGAAATTATCGAAATTTTGACCTCCGGTGACTGGAAACCTGCGCAGGGGGAAACACGCCTGATGGAAGCCAAAGGGGGGAAAGGCCAGTTCGCCCACGAAATCGAACAGCGCATCCTGTCCGGTGAAATCGACTGTGGCGTCCATTCCCTGAAAGACATGCCGTCCTTCCTTCCTGCCGGGTTGAAGATCGAGCATTTCCTGCCGCGCGCAGACGCCCGCGATGTATTCCTGTCCGCCAAATATAAATCATGGGATGACATGCCCGCAGGGGCGGTTATTGGCACTTCCAGCCTACGCCGCCAGGCATTCATTCTGGCGAAGCGGCCGGATCTGAAAGTTGTTCCGCTGCGCGGCAATGTGCCCACCCGTATCGAAAAGCTTCATCAGGGGCAGGTGGATGGTATGTTCCTCGCTCTCGCCGGGCTTAACCGTTTGAACCTGACCGAATATGCCACGCGTATTCTGTCACCCGAAGAATTTCTGCCCGCATGTGGCCAGGGTATCATCGGCATTGAAATCCGCACAGGCGATACGCGCGTTGGTGAAGTTTTCGACGCGATCAGCTGCAAAGACACCGCGCTGGTGGCCACGGCTGAACGTGCGGCTCTGCAGGTGCTGGATGGATCGTGCCATACACCGGTCGGATCATACGCCGTGCTGAATGAAGGTCGTATTAAACTGCAAGTAGCCGTTGCCGAAGCCGATGGATCGGCCTATTACGAAGACCATATTGAAGGGCCGGTGGCCACGGTCGAAGATGCACGTACATTGGGTCAGGTTATCGGCCATCGCCTAAAGCCGCGCCTGCCTGAGGGGATATTGTAAGATGAAACCGAAGGTTCTGGTCACATTATCAGCGGATCAGGACAATCACTTCGCGCAGGCGGTGGCCTTGATGGGGGGCGAGCCTGTTATTTGCCCTTTGTTACAGATTGAGTATTTGCCTGTCTCGTTTGATTCAAAACCGGAAGCTGTTCTGGCCACCAGCCGCCACGCCTTTCATCAGCCCTTGCCGACCGACTGGCAGGATGTTCCCGTGTATTGTGTCGGCGAAAAGACGGCTCGTGCGGCCAAAGCCAGCGGCCTTGCGAATATTCGCCATGTGACGCCTGATATCCATTCCCTTCTCCCTGTTATCGCCAGCGCAGTGGAAACGAAATTCCTGTATTTACGCGGGGCTGACATCGCCAAAGATATCAAAGCAGCCCTGCCGCAGAAGGATATTGCGGAATATATGACGTATAAAGCTGTGCCAGTTGATACGGCCGAACCATTTCCCGAAATACATACCGTCTTATTGTTTTCGGCCCGTGCGGGCGAGGCTCTCCGGCAGATCATGCAGGCGCAGGGCCTCAACACGGAACGGATAAACCTCTTGTGTCTTGCAGGCAGGGTGCTAGACTCGGTCAAGGATATGGGCTGGCGGTCGGTAACAATCGCCGAAAGCCCGGATCAGGCCGCAATGCTGGCGGCGCTTCGTACCCTTCTGCGGAAAGATAGTCATGACGACAGACTCACATGATGTAATCGGCAATGCCACGGCTATTATCGACCGGTTCGGGGGCATTCGCCCCATGTCCGCCAAGACAGGCATTCCGGTGACGACCATTCAGGGCTGGAAGAAACGCAATGCTATCCCGCTCTCCCGGCTGCGTGACCTGCAAAACGCCGCGATGTTGCATCAGATTGACGTTGATGACCTGCTCAACGGTCTTGAGATGCCGGAAGAGCCAGCTGAATCGGTTGTTCTGCCGATGAAACAAGTTCACGCCAAGGCCGACCCGGCTATCCAGCAGGATACGCATAACCGTCTGCTGATTGGTTCGGCCATTGTCCTGTTTGCCGCCGCGGCGCTGGGGGCAGTTTTCGCTGTGACGCCCCAGGTGCGCAAGCTGTCCGTACAGGAACAGCGTATCCGCGATATGGAAGCGCGCATGGCGCAGCTTCAGGCCGAAAAAGAGGCGGCGATTCCGTCCGAGCTGGAGCAAAAGCTGGCGGGGTTGCAGGGCAAAATCAGCGAGCTGAGCGCCGAGGCCCAATATTATAAAGACGCGCTGAATGATATTCAGAACGGCCCCATGTCAGAACGTCTGAACAAGGTTGAAGGCACAATCAGTCATCTGGTGGAAAAGACCCATGCCTACGGCCTTCAGGATATGCTGCATAAGCTGCGCGCCTTGCAGTCAAGCCCCGAAGGCATGGGCCAGATCCAAAGCATGATGGATATGTTCATCGCAAATTCCGAAGGCGCGGCGGAGCAGACACCCGACCAGCTTGCCGCCACATTCCAGAAAATGCGCGCGAGCGACCCCAAGATTGCCGCCACATTCAAGGATGTTTCGGACGAAGACATGAGGGCCGCTATTATGTTGGTGGGTATGTCGCAATTGCGCAATTCCCTGTCGCGCGACAATGACTCTTTTGAACAGGACCTAAAAATCCTGAAAATGACGGCAGCCAAGGATGATCCGGCGTTGCAACAGGCCATTGACCGCCTGGCCCCGAAAGCCAAGGCCGGTGTGCTGACTCCTGATGGGCTGTCGCGGGAATTGCGCGGCCTGACAGGCGAGATTGTCGCCGCGTCCTTGTCCGGTGAAAATGTATCTATCGAGGACAAGGCCCTGGCGCGTGTCGGCAATATTATGACGGTCGAAAAAGGCGGGGCGCAGGTGTCCGGGACCGAAACGCAGAAGAAAATCGCTGAGGCTCAAAAGAAACTCGATGCCGGTGACGTTGCCGGGGCGATGGCTATTCTCAATGGGTTGCAGGGGCCAGCCGCCGAAAAAGCCAAACCTTTTATGATGCAGGCGCAGGATACGCTGATGGCTGGGCAGTTGCAGCAGCTTCTGAGCGGGAATATCGCTGGCAAGCTGAAAGGCATGGCCGGGGGGTCCGCGCCGTATATGGCAAGCGGTGGGCTCGATGATCTGCTCGGACCAATGAAGGGGATGCTGCCTGATATGCCGAATATTTCCGGTTCATCGCCAAATTATATGGCCAAATAGGGTGGTGGTCGGCATGTTGCGGGCTATTTGGTATTTCATCAAGATTGCGGCTATCGTCGGCATTGCCATTGTTCTGGCGTCACAGGCCGGGACGGTGGTGGTGGAGTGGCGAGACTACACCGTCACTATCCAACTTGGATTTGTCGCTGCTGGCTTATTCCTGGCATTTTGGGTCATTTTTCTGGCGTCCGCGCTTGCCACGCGCATCACGCTCTGGCCCCGTGAATTAATGCGCGCCCATCATGAGCGTCAGCGGGTGAAAGGGTATAAAGTCCTGTTGCAGAGCGTGACAGCTGCGGCCATTGGCGATCACCGCACGGCCTATGCTATGGCACAACGGGCGCAGAAACTATTGCCGGATACCGAATCCGGCCTGCCACTGCTGTTACAGGCGCGGTCACAACCGGATAATGTGCAGGATCATGACGAACTTTATCTCTCATTGGTACAAAATGCCGATACGGCGCTGCTCGGGCTGCAGGGCCTAACACAGAAAGCCATTCTGGCGGGCGATTTTGAAAAGGCGTTGTTGCTGGCGCGGCAATCCGTCGCCAACCACCCTAAAAACCCGAGTCTGCTGAAAGCTTTGTATGAACTGGAACTGAAGAATTACCACTGGAGCGACGCGTTGGTGACATTGGATAAAGCGGTACGCGCCAAAGTCATTGATAAGCCCAAGGCGGCGCAGGACCGTGTTGCCTTGTATATCGCCCTCGGCGATATGGCGCAGAAAGAAAACCGCACGGATGAGTCATTTGAATTTTACAAACTTGCCGTGAAACATAGCCCTGACATGTTTGTGCCGGCTATCGTGCGCCTGGTCCAGGCATATATAACCCGTGAGAAACTATCCAAGGCGCAGGGCCTGATTGAAAAATCATGGCGCATCCAGCCGCACCCGGAATTAATGGCGGTCTGGAATGAATTATGGGATAAACAGCCATCCAAACAAAAAGCCGGGCGGCTCGCCTGGGTTAAAAATCTGACACGTTATCATGAGGACAGTCTCGACTCCCATCTCGCGCAGGCGCAGGCGGCGATTAACGATGGTTTATGGGGCGAGGCTCGCGTAGCTTTGGCGCAGGCCGAAAAGATCGCGCCTGTGGCCGCTGTCTATCAGCTCTGGGTCCAGTTGGAAGAAAAGACAACGAACAAGCCTGAGGTTATCCGTCAGTGGCTGGACCGCGCCCATGCCAGTGCCCAGGGGGCCGGATGGATATGCGCGCGCACGGGTCGCCACATGCCCGGCTGGGTTCCGGTGCTGGAACCGGAACGGCTGTTCAATACATTAGTCTGGAGCAAAGAAGGCCACGGTGTATTTGGCGCGGATATCAGCGTACTCGCCGCGCCAGCAGTTTAGCCAGCCCCAGCCCCGCCAGAAAACCACCGATATGCGCGGCCCAGGCGATTTGCATCCCATTCGGGCCGCCTGTCAAACCAAACAGAATGGAAATTCCCAGCCATATCCCAATCGTCGGCCACAAACCGTAGCGGCCCGTGCCCAGCTGTCCTGATTTATACAGACGGTAGATAAGCGCCCCGAACAGGCCGCTGATGCCGCCGGATGCGCCAACCACCGGAAATACGGAATCATGCATCAAGGCCCAATGGGCGATGGCGGCAAGAAGAGACGTCACCAGAAAAATTATCAGCGTGAATTTGCCGCCCTGCATACGTTCCAGCCCGCTGCCCGCCGCCGCCATCATGACCATATTCACCCCCAGATGCAGCCAGCTGGCGTGCAGGAACGCATAGGTGAGGGGAGTAAATGGCGTTGTTGCCAGGAACACGCCGTTGGTCCAGCTGGCCGGTGAAAATCCGCCAAACGCCAGCGCATATTGTTCGATAATCGGTGACACGGTCAACGTAAGCAAGCTGATGGTCACATGGATGACCACCATGATGCCGATCAGGATTTTTGTCACCGGCGGCAGATTAATCATCGGGGGATGACGGAGGGCAGGTCCTTTATCAGGGAGGCGAGGCTTAAAATGCAGGATATTCGTCATGGTATCTTTCAGGTTATGCCCGCTAATATAGCACGATGGCCCGCCATGAAAACTCAGTTCGTTCCGTCGGCTTTGTATTTTTTCACCACAAAGTCACAAAGCACACAAAGAATCACAAAGTTTTTTCCCCTAACGTCATTGCGAGGAGCGTAGCGACGAAGCAATCCAAAAATCTGGTCTTAATAAAAAATGGATTGCCGCGTCGGAACGCTGTTCCTCCTCGCAATGACGGAAATTAAGGGGGGTCTGTTAGTTCGTTTGCTCGCATAAATGACAAATTGAGGAGTTAAACTCAGTTCGTTTCGCAATTTTGAGAAAACTTAGCGTCGATTATAGCCAATTGGCCCAGCACAAATGCCGCAGAAAGGTCTGCGGCATGGAGTGGTCTCTGATTGCTATTTATATATTAGGAAACTAAACCCAATTTGTCAAGGTGGATATTACGTCAGGTCGGTATCATACCCGTGAACATCACCTCGTTCTTTTCACGGTTATATTTATAGACGACGTTTTCATCACCTTTCGGTTTCAGGAAGGCTGGGGGCGTAAACTTGGTCACAAGTTTGCCCGCCGCCGCCATCAGGTCGGACGCAGAAATTTTGGCATGTTCGACCTGGATGAAGAATTTATTCAGGACGCTGTGATACGCATCTTCGGCGATCTTCATGCCCATCACGACCATTTCAGCAATTTTGCCGCTGTCGGGCAGGGTGCCTTCCACGGCACTGGCGAAAGACATCATGGACCCGCTGAGACCCTTTCTGGCCGGGCGCTTGCCGCCGCCGCCCGACTTGCCGCTTTTGCTTTTTCCTTCGTCTTCTTCCTCATCATCATTGGCCGCGCGTTCAACGGTACGCATATCACCGGTGAGGACATCAATCTCGATAAAGGTAGGAGCCTGAAAACTGACAGGGTAGCGGGCCAGGTCTTTAACCGGCAGGTCGCGTCCCGTCAGCCCGGCTTTGATTTCAATGCGGATCAGGGCCGGGTTGCGCCAGTCATATACAACACAATGGCTTTTGAACTCGCCCGGCTGGGGGCAGAGTTTCACGACTCTCTTGCCCGGATAGAACGGTTCGGATAAGCCCGCCTGACCTATGAATTCCTTAATATTGACTTTCATACTACACCATCCTGCGGGACCATTTTTCATCCCATGTTTTTGCTTTATTGTTTTCAATAATGCTCCCGAAGGGTTAAAATTTCCCTAATAAAATTGAGATTATGGAATGCATAAAATTTTATATAATTATGGGAATGTTAATAATTAGAATAGATAATTAAAGTTACAGGTTATCGTGCCGAAAATTAAACAAAGGCACAAAACAATTATAGTTTGTTGTGAAGTGGTTTTTAAATGGGAAGGGTGTCGCCATGAAAATGAAAAAAATTTATACGCTTGCCGCTGTGTCAGCACTTCTGACTGGCGCCGGTATATCTTCTCCGGCCATGGCGGAGATGTCGTTATTTGGCACCGTAACCAAGCTGCTGCCGACACCTATGCCAATAGAGCCGATTGTTTCTGATATAGAATCGGTTGTTCAGCCTGTGGAAGTCACGGATTATTTGAACGAAACCCACCGGAGTGATGGCGAGGTTTATCTGACCAACCATGTTACCACTTTTGAAAATGGCGTAACGGGCGCGGTGCCGTCTGTCCTGCCGGTATCGGTAACGATGGACCAGGTGAACAGCGCCTTTAAGAGTATTTATAGCATAGATCCATCTCTGGCCCCCAAGCTTCAGCAGCTTATAGCGGTTGATGGCGGCGCGTCCCTGGTTGCGTTGTCCTCCGACCCTGATGCGGCGGTCAATATACTGAATCGCGTAAGTCCCGAAGATTACGATATTCTGCCGGGTACACTCGCATCCAACGACTCGGTTGGAGATATCAGCGAATTTGTCGATACCTTTGCCACGGACGAACAACTGGATGAGTATGCGGACACGCACCATCTTGGTTATTCCGGCATGGATGATGGCGACCGCGATGAACTGGCCGAGCGCAATGCCAACGGTGAAAACTGGTGGAGCGATGAGGGCGGTACAGAAGAAAGCGATGGAGGTGGCATCGCCAATCTGAACGATGACGCCTATGATTATTCCGAAGACGGGCTGGGGGGCGGTGGTGCGTTCAGTGGTGGCGGCAGCGCTTCGGGCGGCGGCTCCGGCGGGGGCGGCAGCGGGTCCGCCTGGGAAATCATGTAACCCGTTTATTGCATTGCTTCATAAAAAGGGCGCTATCAGGCGCCCTTTTCGTCTTGCCGGAGCAGCGCTTGCTCCGTATAAAGCCAAAAAGGATTTGTTATGGATTTGCTGACCCCTGAGTTTATGACCATTGCCGCCCTGTATATCAGTTTAGGGGCTCTGGTCGGTTTTTGTGCCGGGCTGCTGGGGGTCGGTGGCGGCGCTTTGATGGTGCCCGGCCTTTACTATGTCGAAAAGCATATCGGGCATAGCTATGCTGATTCCGCGCTGATGGCGATGGCCCTCGCTACATCCATGTCGATTATTATCCCCACTGGCATGTCATCATCCTGGGCGCAGATTAAGCGCAAGGCGGTGCGCTGGGATGCCTTTAAACTTATGGTGCCGGGGTTGGTCGTGGGCGTCTGCATGGGTGTGTTTGTAGTATCCAAACTTGAGAACGAAACGCTCCGCATGATTTTCTCCGTCGGCTTGTATGCGATGGCCGTAATGACCTTGATGAAAAAAGAAAACGCGGTCGGCCATCCGCAATTACTGCGCCCTTATGTGGCCTATCCGGCAGGATCAATTATTGGCCTGATTGCGACCATGATGGGCATTGCCGGGGCTATGCTGAACGTCCCTTATTTGAATCGCGCCGGAATTCCGCTTCATAATGCCATTGCGACGTCCTCGGTGCTGGGGGTGATGGTGGCGCTGCCTGCCGCACTCGGGTTTATGGTTTCGGGCATGGCGGATGGCGGCGTATTCAGCCATATTAATATAACGGCGTGGCTTTTGATTGTGCCAGTCAGCGTAATAGTCGCGCCGTGGGGCGTGAAGGCATCCCATGCGCTGCCGGTCAAAAAACTGAAATATATTTTTGTCGCGTTAATGGTTGTTCTGGCGACCAAGATGCTGCTGGAGACATGATCGCGCCGCTGAGCCATTTGCCGAAGCAATTTTTACTGCTGATGGCGGGCTTGGCGCTGTATGCCTGTGTCGGGTCGCCCACCCCTGATAATATCGGCGTTTTTGAAATACTTATTGGCATAGGCCTGTTCCTATCCCTGCGGCCCGATTTTATTCTGACGCAGCCGGCAGCGCTGCTTCCCCTGATATATGGCCTTATTCTGCCGGGGATAGGCGGGGTCGTTTCGGGCAATCATCCGGCGGATATGATGCGCGATATAGTGCCCCTGTTCTTTTTCTTTCTGCCATTATTCTGGGCATCCCATGTGCGGGAACATCCGTGCCTGTTTTATATGATGCTTACCGGGATTGGTTTTATCTTTGCGGTCCGCGCCCTCTGGGCTTATGGCGATACTTTATTATATCCGGCGCGCTGGCTGGGCGGCACACCCGCAGATTTACTTTACCTGGCGAACAGTCCGGAAGTGCTGATGACGGCGTTGTTTGGGCTATGCGTGTTTTTTCGCGCGGCGCTGGGGCGGGGTGATGTGAAATGGGGGTTTTCCGCTTTGCTGCTAATTCCATTACCGCTTCTTTCCATGGCGCTGATGCTCCAGCGGGCGGGTCTGGGTTTAATGGCACTGGTTATCATGGGCGGCATTGTTGTTGTTATGGTGAAACGCCCGTACCGGGCGCTGGGAATTATACTGGTTGGCAGTCTTATTGCGCTGGCCATGGTATCGTTATGGACCGGAATCGCCGAGGGCCTGATGCTTAAAAACCGTGCCGTCGGCGAAAACGGGCGGGTTCAGGAATGGGGCATGGTCTGGCGTATCGTCACCGAAAACTGGACTACGCTGCTATTTGGCATGGGCTGGGGATTTCGGTTTGAAAACCCGGCCGTGGCGGGGTTGCCCGTCACTTATACCCATTCCCTGATGTCGTTTTTGCTGCTGAAAACGGGGATTGTGGGTTTAGCTGTCATCGGGGGCGGAATTATCACCGGCGTTCTGCGCCCCCTATGGAAAAAGCGCCCCGATATCTGGTGGCTGATCCCCCTTATCCTGCCGCTCTTTATCGCCGTGTGTTTATACGCAAGCTATAAATCGCTGGGTTTTGGACTGATTCTGTGTGCATTTTGGGGAAACCCATTGAGAAAACTTGAAAAAACGTCCCCGGCTGTGGCATAACAGGGCCATCACCACACACATAAAAAATACAAGAGTAAACTCGAGGGATGCCCATAGGGATGCGAAGACCGTCAGTACTTTTCATTAATCGCGTATATCCGCCGTATAAAGGAGCAACCGGACGGGTTCTGCGGGACTTGGCGCAGGCTTTCGCCCGCGATGGATGGGATGTCACGGTTCTGACGGCAGGTCTTCAGTCGAGCGTTGAAAAAGACGGCGCGGTTACTGTGAAACGCGTGAAGGCCATGGCGGCCAAATCCCTTCTGGCCTATGGGCTTATCTGGGTGAAGCTCTTATGGGCGGCCTTGCGTATGCCAAAATACCAGATGGTGGTGACGCTTACCGATCCGCCCTTACTGGTCGTCGTGGGACGTATTGTGGCGCGCGTCAAACGTTCCCATCATATTCACTGGTGCCATGACCTTTATCCCGACATCCTGCCTATTCTGGGGCTGAAGATTTCGCCGCGCATGATGCAGATTATGCGCGATATTTCGCGCCGGGCCATGAAATCATGCGACCGGGTTGTCGTCGTCGGGCGCTGCATGGCGCGCCATTTGGCGCATACGGGGCTCGACATGACAAAAGTCACGGTTATTCCCAACTGGCCGGATTTTGAGCTGACCTCCCTGCCGCAGGTAAAACCGGTCAAAATTCGCGCCGCTGCCAATTTCAATATGGCAGATATGGAGGCATCCAAAGAACTGCTGAAACGCCGCCCTTTCTTTGTCGATGAAGACCCGAAATTCCGGGTGCTCTATGCCGGTAATCTGGGCCGTGCGCACCCGGTGGGCACAATTCTGGATGCGGCGGCCTTGCTGATTGCCGACCACCCGGAAATCGAATTCGTATTCGTGGGCGAGGGGCCGGGGTTTGACCGCATTGCCCAGGAACGCGCCCGCCGAGGTCTGGATAATATCCGTCTGCTGCCGACACAGCCGAGCGCCCGGTTGCGCGACCTGATGGAAAGCGGGGACGTGCATCTTATCAGCATGAAACACGAAGCCGCCGGAATGCTGGTGCCATCAAAGCTTTATGCGGCATTGGCCACGGGCCGCCCGTGCATTCTGATTGGGCCGGACCAGACCGAAACCGCGCGGGTCATTAATGAATACGGGGCGGGCAAAGTCCTGCCGCAGGGACAGCCGCGCAAGCTGGCGCTGGAAATTTTGAAATTCCGCACGGATGGCGATACCTGGTTTGCCGCGCAGAGCGGCGCATTGCGCGCCGGGCAGGAATTCTCCCCGCCGCATGCCATTTCAACGTGGATCAAAGGCGCGCGCGACACGATTAGATCTCGTGTTGCCTGATAGTTTTGCTACACTTGCCGCATGGTTGAAACTCCTGCGCCCGACAATTTGACCGAAGTTATTCGCCGCCTCTGGCAGGAGCGCATCATCTGCTGTGCGGGTATTCTTATTGGTATTCTGCTGGCGGTGCTGCTGATGGTCGTTCAACGCCCGCATTACGAGGCCAGCATGATCGTCGGGCCGACTGATGATAATACGCCGTTTGAACAATTCGTGCAGAATGCCGCCACGCCACCGCGCGGTCCGGCAATGGCCTCCGCCTATAATCATGCCAATTACCGCAAGTTTGAACAGACGCTGCGGGGGCCGAAAGTGGCCAATGTAATGTTCCAGATGCCGGATATCCGTAGTCAGGTCGCCGGGGACAGTTTCTGGCGCGGCGGCAGCCGCAAAGTCGATAGCGCCGAAGAACTGAATGTCTATCTGATGCGCCATGTCAATATACAGCCGGTCGGCGCAACGCCGAGCCTGCGGATAACCTATCGTCACCCCGACCCGGAAATGGCGGTTAAACTTTTGACATTGTTGCGCAAGATCGACGACCAGCTGATTAAATCGCAGGAGAAAGATGTCACGGCCAAACGGATTGAATGGCTGCGGACATCGTTGAAAGAATCGCTCAACCCCGATCATCGTCAGGCGCTGGCGCGACTCCTGCTGAACGAGGAACGGCAGATGATGCTGCTGTCACTGGATGAACCTTTTGCCGTACAGGTCATTGAGGAAGCATCCAGCCTGCCGCATCCGGTCGCGCCGGACCCGATGCTGTATCTGCTGGTATTTACAGTATTGGGATTTGCAGGCGGCGCAGGCGTTGCTTTATGCAGGGGGCCGCGCCCCATATGATTCCAGTTACCGTTATCGTTACCACTAAAAATGAAGCGGCCCGTATTGCCGATTGCCTGCAGGCCCTGAAAGATTTTGATGAAGTTATTGTGGTCGATTCTGCGTCGCGCGATGCCACGGCGCAGATAGCCATGGACAGAGGCGCCACGGTTATAAATTTCGTCTGGAACGGTCAATATCCGAAAAAACGCCAATGGTGCCTGGAGAATGTACCGTGTCGGCATGACTGGATATTCTTTGTCGATGTGGATGAAATCGTGACGCCGGAATTGATAGAGGAAATGCGAAATGTTTTTAGTCAGCCGCCAGAAAATGCCGGATTTTTTATTACCGGCCATTATCGCGTCGATGGCAGAATTTTGCTCCATGGATTGCCGAATAAAAAAATTGCCTTGTTGGATAAAACGCGCATGGAGTTTCCTGTTGTTGATGATCTGGATATTCCCGGCATGGGTGAAATCGAAGGCCATTACCAGCCGGTATTGAAGCCGGGTGTGAGTGGGGAGATAGGATATTTAAAATCCAGCCTGATACATGATGCGCTTTTAGATGAGCGCGCCTGGGCGTTTCGTCATGAAAAATACGCCCGCTGGGAATCAGGCATGAATAAAAAATGCGCCTGGCCCTGCGACCCCGTTCTCTGGCGTGAGCGTATTAAAATTTTCCTGCGTGGGAATTATTTTCGTCCCGAGATTGTTTTTATTCTATCTTATATCTTATCAGGTGGATTTCTTGATGGGCGGGCCGGATTGAAGCTGGCCTTGCTGCGCTGCAAATATTTAAGGCTTATCAGAAGCTTAGACGCCACCGGTTAAAGGCATCGTGTTTGTTTGCCTGGAAAACAGGTTTTTGCTATATTAGCAGGATAAAACTAATTAAAAAATTAAACGGGAGTTTATTGTGTTGGTTGCGTATTTAAATGCTGCATTCTCCGCTTTTAAGCGTCGGGCGAGCGAACCTGTCGTTTCTCAAGACCCAGCCGCGCATCCCGGTTATGGTGTTGTGGCCCGCGATATAGCCAGAAATATAGGGGCAGATCCCCGCGCCGTTCAGATTGTTCTGACCGAGCTGTATGCGCAAAAACCGGATTTATTTAAACCGAATGGTTTTATACGGGACGAGAAAAAACTTGAGGTCCGGAGTCTGATTATCGGCGGAATGAAAATTCACGCTGATATGGAAGAACGTCAGAGCCGGATGGATGCGCCAACATTAAGTCATAAATAATTCAGGGAGAGTTAAATGTCACAATCAACACCATATCAGGTGCCAAACCGTTATGTTGAAGCATTTCAGATTGCTGTTGGCGGCGTTGCCGTCGCTGGCAGTGCAGTGGGTTTTCTTCTTAAGCAGGCAGTGAAGTCAGCTTTCCTTGTACCCGCTAAGCCAACAGATAAAAAATTAAGCGAAGTGGTCATGGGGCCATATCTTTGATTTTCTGTTATCTGGCTTTCAGCGCCCAGTATAATCCCGGCATATGGCGGCGCAGCTGGTATGCCAGCATCTGCGCCAGATAAATCGAAACATTCATGGGCAGGGACAAGACCTTATTCCGGCGCCGGGACAAAAACTGTTCCTTCCTGCCAGTCTTCACATCACGTTGCGAAATGCCGCCCGGTTCAAAATCGCATACAGCAAAAGGAACGTATGCCGCCTGCGCCGCCCGTTGCAGAAAGCGCAAAGTCGCATCGTAGTCTGCCGCGATTTTATAATTTGTATCATAGCGCAGGTCATTCCAGGTATTCCGCCGGTACAGCATCGCCTGATGGTGGGTAAACATGCCGTAATGTATATGGTTATGGCTGCGGGCCTTTTTGTAGAAACCGTTTTCCTGCGAGTCGCCATAGATAAAATCAGGCTGTGTGATGGTAAGTGTGGCCATCCGGCTTAAAATAGTTTCATTGGCCAGCGTATCCCCCGCATTCATAAATAGCAAATAGTCGCCTTGCGCTTTGACGGTGCCTTTATTCATCGCCTCGTAAATGCCGTTATCGGGTTCGGAAATATAGGATAAGCGGGAATCATTCAGTGCGGATAGATAGGCTGGCGTGCCGTCGGTTGATGCCCCGTCAATGACAACCCATTCGTAGTCCTGCCAGCTTTGTGCCTGAAGACTTTGGGCTGTACGTTTCAGGCCGTCCAGATTATTGCGTGTCACCGTGATGACGGAGAATATCAATTGTCATCCCCGTTGGCGATATCTTCGGCGAAGATGGCCGTTGTCGCCAGGTTAGCCAGAATTTGCGACAGGTCTTTCGCGCCATCCATAAAGGTCAATGGTTTCGGATCACGCGGCACGATAATGGTGGAGCCGGGCGGTATCATGACCGCGCTCTGGTTCCAGGCGGACACGGCCAGTGGCTGCGCACTGCCGTTCGGATAAACGACAAAAGCCCGGTCGCTGTCGGCATTGTAGGAAAATCCTCCGGCTTCACTGATATAGTCACGCGGATTTTTCCCGGTTTTGAATTGCAGAGCCGCCGGAGACAGAACTTCGCCTGCTACACGCACCGTCAGCGGACGTTTGGGAATATAAATCCGGTCATCGCTTTCGAGCAGGATATCCAGTTCAGGATTTGATTCCAGAATGGCCGGGTCGGATTCGACGGTCAGGCGGCCCAGAGCTTCGGCGCCTTTCAATTGCGTAATCAGATCACGGGCCAGGGAGATTTCCTGGACGTTGGGTTTTTTGTCATCATCACGTTGCTGAAGCGCCCCGGCGAGTGAAAGTTCCAGCGACTGAGCCTGAGCTTTATATCGCTGTTCTTCACGCTGCCGTTCCGACTTGCGGCTGAAAATCGTGCCTTGTGTGTAGGCTTGCTCGGTCAGGCCGCCGGCGCGTTCGAGCAGTTTGTTGAGTGTGTCGCCGGGAATCAGGTCATAGGTGCCCGGGTTTTTGACTTCACCGGTCAGTAGCACATGGCGGTCTTCGAGGCGGCGGAACTTCTGGTTCACGCGTATCGTGTCGCCGGGATGCAGGGTGATAAGAGATGACGGTGTTGAGGCCAGGTTTATCGTGGTGCGCTGGGATGTTTTGTCGGCCATCGGCTGGGTGATCTCAACATTCCCGAGGCTTGCCTCAAGGGAAGGGCCGCCCGCCACGGCCAGCAGCGATTCAAGATTCGTATCTTTGGCTACCGGATAAGCCCCCGGCACACGGACCGACCCACGAATAAAGACAGAATGTTCAACCAAGAAATTCTGGACATCGGCAGGCAGTCCTGAAAAAGCCAGTGCGCCGCCTGCGGCAGGTTCAATATTCTTGAGTGACGCGTCACTGTCCTGTCCCGTCGGGGTTTTCAGGCGGGCGATATCGCCCCGTGAAAAGAAATAGACGGTATCGGATTCGTGCAGATCCACGTCATCTTTGCCGGTCGTGATGCGCTGAGGCGAGAATGGTATCAATTCATTCGCCATCTGCGTTTGATTCCAGCGCTGGATAAGGCCGATCAGCGGGTAAGTGTCGCTGTTCAGGCTGTTGCGTCCACGCAGCAGGTACGAGAGAGACGGTGTCTCGGCAATGGCAAAGAGACCGGTTAATGATGTGCTGCCCTTCACATTGATGCTGCCATCCAGCTGCGATAGGCCATTCTGCGTGGCCTGCCCGATATAAAGAATGTCACCATCCCCGAACACGCGGAGCATTTTATTCGGCACGTCAGAAACCTTGTCGGCGTCGTTGCCATTTACATCGAAGCGCAGATAACGCGTGTCGGCAGGCAATAATGGTCCCCCCGATAAATCCAGCAGGTCATCAAGTGACAGGCGCTGGCTGGTTGAATCGCGTTCGGTAAAAATGGAACGGCTGGCAGGTAGAATCTCATAAATCGCGGGACGCTTGGCAGCCCCGGCAATTGCCAGTGTCGGTCCAACCGGACCAACAATGATTTTATCGCCATCGCGCAGGGAGAGATTTGATGAGCTTGAACCATAAACCAGTACACCGTATAAATCGATGAGGGCGCTCTGGTTGCTGCGTACCAGTTTTATCTGACGTAATGTGCCTGACTTCTGTACGCCGCCAGCAGCGCCAAGCGCGTCGAGGATGGTGCCGAATGTGGGCACGTTATACTGGCCTGGCTTTTCGACATTGCCTGTCACAAGAATATTCATCTGGCGTATTTTTGTAACCGACAGAAAGACATCGGAATTATATGAATCGCCCAGCAGGGATTTAACTTCATCCTGTATCGAGCGGAGACTGCGGCCGGCGGCACTCACGGGCGGCAGATCACCGATCACAAGTTGCCCGTCACTGCTGAGTTTCGCTGTTGTGTTTATATTCTGCTGCCCGCGAAGTACGACGGAGATTTCATCGCCACGCTCAAGGATATAATCATCCTGCACGGCGCCGGACACATTGGTATGGCCATCTGCCGGAAACGTGTCATAACCGAATTGCGTAATTGGTTCCCTCAGACGATCGCTGTAAATTTTTTCCAATGGCGAAAGCGGTTCAGATATGGCGGCTTTTTTTATGGCGGGCTGTGTGGTGTCCGGCTGTGAAAGTGAAGCGGCGCCAGGTGCGTAGGGCGACAAATCGTAATTGCCGAGATCGTCTGTGTTCAGCAGCACGGGATCAAGGGCAATTTTTTTTGGATCAACAAAATTTGAAAAATCAGAGGTCTTGTCCGCCGCCAGGGATGCGGTCACCACCAAGGGGGAAACACCCAGAAAAAACAGGGTCAGCAGGGGGCGGAGAACACGTTCAGAACGATACATAGTGAAGAAACGCAACCTGATAAGAAAATATGGTTGATACGTTAAAACATATGCAGAAGGCTGCAAAGGCAAAAAAGGGGAGTCGGACGGACTTCCCCCCTTATATTCCCCAATAGGCGGACTGGAACTTGGGTTTAATCACGCCGGGACTTGAAGAAATTCACGCCAGGATAAGAAATAATAGCCGAAAACCGGGAGAGTTCCGCCATTTTTGAAAAAAGTTCATAAAAAATTAAAAAAGATGTTTGACAATCGAAAAGGTCCTGCGTATAAAGCCGACCTCCGCAGCGCAGAGATGCTTGAAAAACAAAGCAAAACTGCACGGCGGCGACCCAAAAAAAATTGATGAAAATTTGATTTTGGGGGTTGACGACAAAATAGCTTATCGCTATAGTCCGCAAACCTAATGAAATGAGGGCACTAACCGCCCGGTCGAAAAACCGGCAGGTCAGCTTGTTCTCTGGTTATTGTACATCGTGAAACGAAGAGAGAAGATTCGCAGGCAGCAGTAGCGTGATTATCGTCACGTTGTTAATGATCTGTTGTTTTGCGAAATCTGCTCATGCAGACTTATTTAATAAGACGCAAGATAGCAGGTCTCATAAATTTACTTGAGAACTAAATAGTGATGTTTAGAGAATCATGGATACAAACTTGAGAGTTTGATCCTGGCTCAGAACGAACGCTGGCGGCAGGCCTAAAACATGCAA
>CAMLMM010000019.1 GCA_946481105.1 uncultured Alphaproteobacteria bacterium | reverse complement strand
GGTCAGGCGGCATCGATTGATTCATCACGGGCCGTTATTGGTTCGGGAACTGGGTTGGGGCTTGCCTATATCGTGTCGTCGCGGCACGGAAATATCGTCCAGCGGACCCATGGCGGGCATATGTTGCCTGTCACGGTATCGGAGGAACACCGGGCCGTTTTTGCGGCGGTGCAGGCGTTAAAAACCACGCCGACAGCGCCGATTTACGAAGATGTGCTGGGCGGGCCGGGTCTGTTCAATGTGTATGGCGTACTGGCGCGGCAGGCGCATCTGGATAAGGAATACAGGGATACGAATGATATGATTGCGCGCGGGCATAATGACCCGGTCGCCAAACAGGCGTTACGCCTTTACCATGAAATACTCGGTGTCTTCGCGCATCAGGTTCTGGCCTTCGGGCATAGTTACAGGGGGCTGTACCTGACAGGTGGCGTGACGGACAGGCTGGTCGGGCATAACCAGTTTGATACCGCGACTTTCTGCAAATTCCTGTATCAGGAAAACGTATCTATCGTGCGGCAAGATGTCGCGGCGACACCCATCTTCTGGATCAAGGACGAATTTATCAGCCTGAAAGGTTTGCTGTGCCTCGCGCAGCAGGACGCCACATGACCAAAAAAATATACCTGACCATTGATGACAGCCCGTCAGCGGATACAGACCGCCTGACCGCGTTTCTGGCAGCCCGGAATATTCCAGCGCTGCTCTATGCGCGTGGTGCTTTTATGGAGGAGGTGGACGGCTTTGATAAAATCCTGCGTGCAATTGAACGCGGCTTTGTGATTGGCAATCATTCCTATGCCCATGAACGGACCAGCGTCATCGGATTTGACGCACAGACCAGCCAGATTGCCCAGACGCAGGATCTGATTGACAAGGCTTATCAAATGGCGGGCGTTGCCCAGCCGGTGAAGACCTTCCGCTTTCCCCATCTGGACCGGGGATGCGGCAATGCGTGGGTGATTGATTTCGACAAGGTGCCCGACCCGTATAAAGAAACGCTGCAACATTTATTCTGGGACGGGGTGCGCCTTGAAACAAAAGAGCTGCCGACAGATGACCAGGTAAAATTAAAATACGATATGCAGGACTGGCTGAAACAAAACGGGTTTGAAGCCTTGCCCACGCCGGATGTAATGCATCCCTGGTTCCGTGAGACCGAGATGGCGCAGGCGGTGGATAGCCTGATTACGTTTTCGACGTCGGATTGGATGCTCACTCCCCGTCATAAAGGCAACTGGCCGTATAAGACGATTGATGACCTGAAACGCAAGATTGATGATGATAAATGGCTGAATCGCAGCGATTCGGCCCATATCGTGCTGATGCATGACGACCGCGAAGATTTGTTGACTGTTTTTGAAGATTTGATTAAACATTTCCTTAATCAAAACTTTGAATTTTTACCAATTTTGCCCAGGAGCTAAAAACCATGGCGGACCGGATGCTTGTCTATGTGATTGCAGATTATGGTGATTTGCACGATTTGGCCTTTGCCGAAGTAACCCAGCGTCTGCATTACGAGATGCAGGGTGTAGATTGCGAGATCCAGACCTTCGCTGTTCCGGCTTTTGATACATTCGCGACCGGTTTTGCCCTGGCCCAGACGGCCCTGAACAGCAAGCTCGGCACCCGCCAGAAATTTTTCGTGAATACCGCCCCGCGCAAGGACGACCTGACCCCGCGTGTGAAAAACTCCGGTGAAGGCTTTGTGTATGCGAAACTGCATAATGGTGTTGAAATCTGCGCCGTGAATAGCGGTCATTCCCTAGCTTTCGTGAAGGATGCCGCGGTTGAACTGCGCAATATCAAATGCGACACCGCTGGTTCCCAGTTCCGTTCCCGCGACATTTTCCCGGCGGCCTTCGGCACGATTGCCAAAGGTGATTATTCCATTCTCGGTGAAGACGTGCGCGACTGCGTCCCGGATTTCCCGCATGATGTTGTTTGTTATACCGATGGCTACGGCAATCTGAAATGCTCGATGGACCCGGCGCGTCTGGCTGCGGTGAAAGGCAAACATCTGATTATCGACATTAACGGACGTCAACAGGTCGCCCGTGCCGCCGAAGGTATCTTCGGTGTGGCTGATGGCGAGTATTGCATCTCGGCTGGTTCATCCGGCTGGACATACCCGAACGGCAAAGTCGTCAAATTCACCGAGGTCGTGAAGCGTGGCGGCAATGCAGCCAAGACATTCGGCAAACCGCCGGGTGGGCTGCCGCTTCATTGGCGCACAGTAGAATAGAGATTAAAAAAGGCGGTCACTGACCGCCTTTTTGCTATTTGTTGAGGCCCTTTTTCACCGGATCGCTGTAGACGAATAATTTGCTCGACAGTTTGATGTCGGTTTCGACATTGAACAATTCCGTCTCGGTAATATTGCCGACTGAATCTTTCACCCGCCATTTTTTCAAGGCGAATTTCGGCTGTTCAACGAAACCCAGTGTCAATTCACCGCTGGCGTCATCGCCTTTCTGGATCATGGTAATCTGCAGCAAACCACCGGCCCGCATAACGCGGGTGACTTTCAGGTCACCGCTGAGGCGCAGGTTTTTCCGCAGCAGGAAATCGGCCAGAGTCTGGCTAATCGGGGCGTTGGTCTGCTGCTTCATATCGCCGTCATAGAAATAGATGAACAGGCCGTCAGCCACCACGAAGTCAGTGCTGGGCGGGTCATATTCAAACCGGAGTTTGCCGGGGCGTTCCATATAGAACGTGCCGCGCAACTGCTTCCCGTCCGGTGAGGTCTGCACAAAACGCGATTTCACGGTTTTTAGATCGCGGAAATAGGATTCAGCTTTGGCAACTTCCGGGGTCGACCCGACATCCGCCGCATGGGCAGTGAAGGGAGTTAAAGCAAGGGCCAGCGCAAGGCCGAGATTAAGGAATGTCTTTTTCATCATGGGTATCAACATAGCGTATAACGGGCTAAACGCAAGTATTCCCCCCTTCTTTTGCATTGCCTTTTCCGGGCATTCTTGCCTATGCTGTCCCCATGATGACCGCCGAACAACTCCCATTTCCGTCCGCCCCGCAACCGCCGTATCTGCAGGGGTTAAACCCCGCCCAGATGGAGGCTGTCGAGGCCCTTGACGGTCCGGTGCTGGTACTCGCAGGCGCGGGAACGGGCAAGACGCGTGTCCTGACGACACGGCTAGCGCATCTGCTCAATATGCACAAAGCCTATCCATCGCAAATTCTGGCGGTAACATTTACCAATAAAGCCGCGACCGAAATGAAGGAGCGCGTGTCGAAAATCCTAGGCGGCGCGCCGGTCGAAGGATGGTGGCTCGGCACATTCCACGCGCTGGCCGCCCGGATGCTGCGCCGTCACGCGGACCTGATCGGCCTGACATCGTCCTTTACTATTCTCGACCCGGATGATTGCCTGCGCCTGATCAAACAGATTATTGAAGCGCGCAATATCGACCCCAAGAAAAATCCGCCGAAACTTATCCTGTCGATTATCGAACGCTGGAAAGACCGTGCATTAACACCCACTGATATCGGGCCGCGTGATGCCGGGGATGTCGCGAACGGCCAGATGGCGGCGATTTACATGGAATATCAGCAGCGCCTGAAATCCGTGAACGCCTGCGATTTTGGCGATCTGTTGCTGCATATTATTTCTATCCTGCGCAACCCGCAGAATGCCCAGATTTTGGCCGATTATCACCGGCGGTTCAAATATATTCTGGTGGATGAATATCAGGATACCAACGTTGCGCAATATATGTGGCTGCGGTTGCTGGCGCAGGGGTCAAATAATATCTGCTGCGTCGGCGATGACGATCAATCCATTTATGGATGGCGCGGCGCCGAGGTCGGCAACATCCTGAAATTCGAGCATGATTTTCCAGCGGCGCGTGTGATCCGCCTCGAACAGAATTACCGGTCGACCAATCATATCCTGTCGGCCGCGGGCGGTGTCATTGCCAATAACCAGGGGCGTCTGGGTAAGACATTATGGTCCGAAGGCGAGATGGGCGATAAAGTCAAAATACAGGGTCTGTGGGACGGTGATGCCGAAGCACGGTTTATCGCCGAAGAAGTCGAATCGTTGCAGCACCAGAAACATAAACTCCGCGATATGGCGGTGCTGGTGCGCGCGGGATTTCAGATGCGCGAATTTGAAGAACGCTTTATCCAGATGGGGATTCCTTACCGTGTCTTTGGTGGCCCGCGTTTCTACGAGCGTCAGGAAATTCGCGATGCATTGGCCTATTTCCGCGTTGTCGCCCAACCTGCAGACGACTTGGCCTTTGAGCGTATCGTGAATGTACCGAAGCGTGGCGTGGGGGATGCATCCCTTGAACTGATGCACGCCGAAGGGCGGGCGCAGAATATGCCGCTGACATCGGCGACACAAAATCTGCTGGCGCGTGGCGTGCTGAAAGGCAAGGCCGGGTCGGCGCTGCAGATATTGATGAATGATTTTATCCGCTGGCGTGATCTGATGGCAACCACGCCGCATGGCGAGCTGGCGGCCCAGATACTGGATGAATCAGGTTATCTGGCCATGTGGCAGGCCGATAAAACGCCGGAAGCACAAGGGCGTGTCGAGAATTTGAAAGAACTTATTTCCGGTATGGAAGAATTTGAATCCATGCCGGCGTTTCTGGAACACGTGTCACTAGTCATGGATGCGCAGAACGCAGGTACCGAAGCCGATGAATATATCTCCTTGATGACACTGCATGGGGCCAAGGGGCTGGAATTCGGCACGGTCTTCCTGCCGGGTTGGGAAGAGGGATTGTTTCCCTCGCAGAAATCAATGGAAGAGAACGGGCTGAAGGGGCTGGAGGAGGAGCGCCGTCTGGCCTATGTCGGGTTGACACGCGCCAAGCGCCGCGCCGTGGTAACCTTCGCCGGAAACCGCCGTATGTACGGGCAATGGGTGAATGCCATGCCGTCCCGCTTTGTCGAAGAAATTCCGGCAGACCATGTTGAATCGGATAATGAAATGGGCATGGCCCGCGCCGGACGCTCGACCCATTGGGATTCATCTGGGTTTGAACCACGCCGTTCGACACCATCATTGCCATTGGCTGGAACAGGCAGCAATTTTGTGAAGGCATCCACAACGGGTTTTAATGTCGGTGATTTGATTACACATGCCAGTTTTGGCGATGGCCGTATTATTCATGTATCGGGTACCAAGCTCGATATACGTTTCAGTGATGGTTCGACCAAACGCCTGCTGGAATCCTTCGTCCAGAAGAAAACAGATTGAACAAAGCAAAACCCCGCTATGTAAGCGGGGTTTTTTGTTCTTCGTATTTATTATTAGTGCTTAGCCGTAGTAGCCGGAGCAGGAGTTGCCGCCCCTGCAGCTGGGGCCAAAGCTGCTTTCTCGGCTTCGATCTCAGCAGCGCTTGGCAACGCGTGTGGCGCGCCAGCTATAGTGCGCAGATACGCCATGACAGCGGCACGGTCTTCCGGTTTTTTAATACCGGCATAAGTCATCTTTGTATCCGGTGCATAGGCTTTTGGTTTCCAGAGGAATTTTGCCAGTTCGGCATAGGTCCAGGTATCACCACCTTGTTTCACCAGCGCACCTGAATAAGCGTAACCGGCAACAGAATCCTTTTTGCGGCCAACAATACCGAAGAGATTAGGACCTACACCGTTTTTGCCACCGTTATCAAATGTGTGACAGGCCGCGCAAGCCTTGGCGACGGATTTACCGCGCTCAACATCGGCGGTTGCTATCATTTCCAATACAGGTTCCGGTCCGGCAGCGGCGGCAGGTCCAGCGGCCCCGGTTGTTGCAGCGACTTCGACTTTCACCGCATCTTCTTTCAGCTGTTTTGGCGCGACAACAACCTCAGCTGCGAACCCGCTGACCCAGGCGATAATACCGGCGGAAACCAGTGCAGCCATAGCCATATTTGCTTTAATATTCATAAATTTCCTCCAAAGAAGGGGCAAAACATAGATTTCTATTGTTATATCCGCGCGCAATACTTTATATCTGGCGGCATAAAACGGCGGTACTATAGCACAGACTGGGGCAGGCAAAAGCCTGTTTTTGGAAAAACTCATGCAGAAAAATGACCAGCGGACAGGTAAAATTTCGTTTCAAGGGGCTCATGGGGCTTTCTCCGACATGTCCTGCCGCGCCGTTTTCCCGAAGATGGAGACTATTCCCTGTGAAACCTTTGAAGATGCCTTTAATGCCCTTGATTTAAGTCAAGCTGACCTGGCGATGATACCGGTCGATAATTCCATTGCAGGGCGGGTTGCCGATGTTCATCATTTATTGCCGACAAAAAATATTTTCATTATTGGCGAACATTTTCAGCCAATAAATATGTGCCTGCTGGCGGTGAAAGGCGCAAAGATCAACGATTTGACTGATGTGCATTCGCATGTGCATGCCTTGCCGCAATGCCGCCGTGAAATAAAGGAACTGGGGCTGAAACCACATATTCACGCTGACACGGCAGGCGCCGCCGAAGAGGTCGCGCGCCGCAATGATAAATCACAGGCAGCTATAGCTTCGCGCCTTGCGGGTGAACTTTACGGGCTGGATATTCTGAAAGAAGGTATTCAGGATATCAAAAACAACACCACACGTTTTCTGATTTTATCACGTGAGATGATTAAGGCTAAATCATCGGGTGGCCCGGTATTGACGAGCTTCTTTTTTGAAGTACGTAATATTCCGGCAGCTTTGTATAAGGCACTCGGAGGCTTTGCGACCAATGGGGTGCAGATGACCAAACTGGAAAGCTATATTGACCCACAATTCAGCGTGGCGCGTTTTTATGCCGAGGTGCTGGGGTCAGTTGACGACAGGAATGTAGGGCTGGCCTTGGAAGAGCTTGCCTTCTTTGCCAAAGACGTCAAGGTCATGGGAAGTTACCCCGCGCATAATTTCAGAAATCTAGTTTAACCAGAAAGGACACACCTAATCATGCCAACACATAACCAACTCGCTGCGCAGCTTCTGCGTGATGCCGCCAGCTTCTTCCGTACCATTGGTGAACAGAATCCCCCTTTAAAAGAGCAGATGGCTGAAAATGCTGCTGTATTTGAAGAAGTTGGGATGCTGGTCGAAACCGATCCGCTGGGTGAAATTGCCGGCCATGTTCATTCACACGGTGGCGGGTGCTGTGGCGGCCACGGTCATCACCATCATGACCATGATCACGATCATAAACAGGAAGATGACAAGAAAGAAGGCGGATGCGGCGGCGGTGGCTGCGGCTGTTCGCATTAAATTGAGTTATAAATTAATTTCAGCGTCTGCGGTCGGGTCATTCTGGCGGCAGGCGTTTTTTATGGCCCGCAGTTCCAACTTGGTCAAAATGCCTTTATAGGATTTTTTTTCGTCTTCAAGTTTGCGAATACGATCTCCGGTGGCCGGGTGCGTTGACAGGAATGACAGATTCTTCTCGATCGCTTCGATCACAACCGAATCCTTGCCACCCATCATCTTGCCCAGAAAACTAGCCAAACCTTGGGATGAATAGCCGGCTCTCCTAAGTATGCGAACGGCGTAATCATCCGCAGCCTGCTCCCTTTCGCGGCTGTAATGCAGCGTATGGGCCAGCGTTGCAATCTGGCCCACACCGCTATAGGCCGAGCCTGAACCCGTCATCAGGGACGTAATAAGGCTGTATCCTTGTGTCTGCAACGTGATGCGCAAGGCGTCATGATTATCAATATGCCCCAATTCGTGGGCCAGAACCCCGGCCAGTTCGTTTTCATTATCGGCCTCAGCCAGAAAACCTGTCAGCAAAGCCATGTTATCGCCGGGCAGCGCGAAGGCATTGGAAACAGGGGTTTTGAAAAGATGCAATTTCACGTCACGTTTGGGCATGTTGCTGTTGGCAACAAGATGGTCGGTTATTTTTTGCAGTGCCTTCTCGGCGGCCGGATCAGAACAGGCAAGCCACTCCTCGCTGATTATCTCTATCTGCATATCTCCGATCTTGCGCTCCACGCTGTCAGGGACGAGACCGATAAATTCGCCAGCGAGTTGTCCGTACATAGGCAGGCCAATCCCGATCATCAAACTGGAGGCAAGAAAGAAAAATACCAGGGAAAGCACCGTCACTGGAATGCGGTATGTTGCCTTGTCTTTTGATGACAACTTAGCCTGCAGATGTTGGAAGACGGTTTTATCTTCAAACGATAGCGCGGCGCCCGATTTCGTTTTATGCCCGATAACGCCGCCCATCAGGTCGCTCCAGTCCTGTGTAACGCGCATATCTTCGTAATGCCAGACATCGAAAGGGTCCAGGTCGCCCGCAAGATAAAGCATAAGCGCCCGCGGGGTCGGATTAAGGCTTACGAGCCTTACTTCCGATGTCTGACCATCTGTGTACCGGGCATTAAGATTCATGTCCCCTACATCCCCAGGTCAAAGCCCACATCGGCGGCCAGCGCGTCAGCAACGCCGGATTTGACCACATCACGGTTTTGGTCAACAATCAGGGCGTCGACATCGCCGCGGATTTTCAGGCGGTCCGTAAAGAAACGTATCATTAAATGCGTCGTTATGGGTTTCCCCAGTCCCAGCGTGAAAATAATAATCACCATATTCAGGGCGTACATTTTGAGCATGGCGGGAGCGGTGACATCCAGGCGGAATTCCAGGTTCCCGAGACGCAGGCCGCGAAATTGTTCTTTCCACAATTCAGCATGGTACCACAGGCGTACAATCACCGCGCCGAAGATTACGGCATATATAGGCATGAAAATTTTCATGAGAAGACCGGCGAACTGAAGGCTTTTTGCAACCTGTTGATCCGCAGTCAGGTCAGGATCGTTCATGCCGTCTTCAAAGTAGTCGAAAGAATTTATGTCGCCGATATGTAATGCCACCCAAACGCCATACAGGGCAAACAATCCAATGGCAATCAGGACGGTTTTGACGTGGACACCGAATAAATGCTTATGCGACCCCTCATAGGTGCAACTTGTTTCACCATATTTGATGTGGTTGGCCAGGTACGACCATTTGATAATATCGGATTTCGGAATTTTCAGTCCCAGCGTGAAAATATTCACCAGGGTGCGTTTTACCGATATCCAGAGATATGCCCAGGCGGAGCCGCGCAGGGCGAAACTCACGCCGCGCCAGCGGGTACGGGACAGGCGGTACCGCATGGCCAGGTAAATCGCCACGGCAATAACCCCGAAGAAAACAGGATAGATAAACAGGTTTACGACCGGAATACTGATCAGAATAATCAGGGGAATAAAAATCAGCAGGGCTTTCAGCCAGCCGAGAAATAATTCCATGCCCGTCCCGGTATATTCAAACCGGTCTTTAGCGAGCGCCAGATGGGACGTCATGTAACGGCGGATACGTGTCTTGCCCCAGAAGGAATAAATCCCGAGCGTACAGATATTCAGCAGCAAATTGATGATATGCAGGCCGATAATATCACCGACATCACCGTGATAGGCGATTTGCTGGACAGGTGGTTTGCGTGTGACCGTGACGGCACGCGTCACGTCGGACCCTGCTTCGGGCGGGTTAGGTTCAGACATATGATGACTCCGGCAGAAGAAATTTCCCCGTATGAATTACACTCCAAAAGCCTTAATAGGGCGTTAAACAGCAAAAACCCCGCAGAAACGCGGGGTTTTCCAATGATTATGCTACTTTCGTCAGCGGGCGGTATTTTATCCGGTGCGGGGTGTCGGCGTCGATGCCCAGACGGCGTTTACGATCGGCTTCGTAGTCTTCATAGTTACCTTCAAAATAGACAACCTGCGAGTCGCCTTCAAACGCGATGATGTGGGTCGCTAAGCGATCGAGGAACCAGCGGTCGTGCGAGATGACCACGGCACAGCCGGGGAAATTCTCGAGCGCTTCTTCGAGTGCCGACAAGGTTTCGGTGTCGAGGTCGTTTGTCGGTTCGTCAAGCAGCAGGACGTTGGCTTCCTGTTTCAGCATCTTGGCCAGGTGGACGCGGTTGCGTTCCCCGCCCGAGAGCTGCGACATTTTCTTCTGCTGGTCAGTGCCTTTAAAATTGAACGACCCGACATAGGCGCGGGATGGCATTTCGATCTTGCCGAGTTTCAGGATGTCGTTGCCGCCGGAGATTTCTTCCCAGATGGTTTTGTTGTCATCCAATGCATCACGGCTCTGGTCGACATAGCCGAGTTTCACGGTATCGCCGACACGGAAATCGCCGCTATCCGGTTTTTCCAGCCCGGTAATCATCTTGAACAGGGTCGATTTACCCGCCCCGTTCGGCCCGATAACCCCAACAATACCGCCTGGTGGCAGTTTGAAGGTGAAGTTTTCGATCAGCAGGCGGTCACCAAAACCTTTCGAGATATTATTGGCTTCGACAACCAGATTGCCCAGACGCGGCGGGGCAGGAATAACGATCTGGGAACGCTGTACGGTTTCTTTTTCGCTCTCGAGCAGCATCTGTTCGTAAGCAGCGATACGCGCCTTGGATTTTTTGCGGCGGGCTTCGACGCCTTTGCGCACCCATTCCAATTCGCGGTCGAGAGTTTTCTGACGCCCGGCTTCGGACTTGGCTTCCTGTTCCAGACGTTTGCGTTTTTGTTCGAGATAGGCGGTATAATTGCCTTCATACGGGATGCCCGACCCGCGGTCGAGTTCGAGAATCCAGCCCGTGACATTATCAAGGAAGTAACGGTCGTGGGTGACCATGACGACGGTGCCTTTGTAATCCAGCAGGAAGCGTTGCAGCCACGCGACAGATTCAGCGTCCAAATGGTTGGTCGGTTCGTCAAGCAGCAGCAGGTCAGGACGTTCCAGCAGCAAGCGGCACAATGCCACGCGGCGTTTCTCCCCGCCCGATAATTTATCGACAGGGGAATCGCCCGGCGGACAGCGCAGGGCTTCGAGCGCGATTTCGACATGGCGTTCGAGGTCCCAGCCATCCACGGCTTCGATTTTCTCCTGCAACGCGCCCATTTCTTCGGTCAGCTTGTCGAAATCTGCACCTTCTTCGCACATCTCCAGCCCGATGGCGTTGTAACGCGCGACCATGTCGCTGATCGGTTTCAGGGCGATCATCACGTTTTCCAACACGTTTTTGGTTGGGTCGAGCTGTGGTTCCTGCGGCAGGTAACCCACGCGCGCATTTTTATCGGCAAAGGCTTCGCCGACGAATTCCTTGTCCACGCCTGCCATGACCTTGAGGAGGCTCGATTTACCCGAGCCGTTGGGGCCGAGAACGCCAATTTTCACGCCGGGAAGGAAGCTGAGCGTAATATTGTTCAAAACCGTTTTCCCGCCGGGATAGGTTTTGCTCACGCCATTCATTACATAGACATATTGGTATCCGGCCATTGTATTTTCCTCTTTATTCTTTGAATGGGTGGGTTTTAGCGCATTTCGCAGCCCACGGGAAGGTTTTTATGGGGGAGGGCTTGCATTATGGCAGGCAATCAGGTTAAAAAGACCCCCAGAGCGCGGGTGTAGCTTAGTGGTAAAGCTCCAGCCTTCCAAGCTGGCTATGAGGGTTCGATTCCCTTCACCCGCTCCATTACCATCAGAAGAAAATTATGGCGAAAGAATCAGAAAACTGGGTCAAATGTTCCAATCCTGCCGAGGGCGATCTCGTCCGGTGGAAAGAACCTATATGGGCAGCCCCCAACCGTCCGCGTGGCAAGCCGATGAAGCAGGGTGACCAGATGGTCACGGCGGAAGTCACCCATGTCGGCGAATTTTATGAGTTCGTGATTATCCGTGCCGAGAAAGTCGGCGGCAGCGGTCTGGTAAAAGTAAAAGAGGGTGAGCATATCCGCCGCAAACTCTCGACCATTGAACAAGGCGATTGTTATAAGAAGGCCAACTAAACATTAGTTTAGATACGCCCCATCAACATCAGGATGATGATAATCAGCAGGATCGTCCCAAGGCCACCACTTGGGTAATAGCCCCAGTTTTTACTGTGCGGCCATGTCGGCAGGGCACCGATCAGAATAAGTATCAGGACAATAATAAGAATGGTTGTGAGGGACATAGCCATACTTTCTGTAATAAGAAACCATATTACCAACTTTACCCTTCTGATTTGGTTCCTAGGAACGGAGAGCCAGTAAAAATCATATAGAAAATTGGTTGCTGTCGAAACGTTCTTGTTAATTATCAAGGACTCTAGGGGCGTTTTAGTTCATGCTGAGGCCTTAAGACGGAAGCGTCGCCAATTTTACTATCCAGAGGTAAAAATAGAAATGAACAGCGTGACTGTAGAAAAAGGCCTTTCATCGGGGGAGGCGTCGGCCCTTCTGAAATCCGAGGGGTATAATGAACTGCCGGTTGCGGGACGGCGTTCCGCGCTTGTTATCGCATTGAGCGTTGTTAAAGAACCTATGTTCGGGCTGCTGGTGGCGGCAACCACGGTCTATTTACTGATCGGTGAATTAAAAGAATCGCTTATCCTGTCTTTCTTCGCGCTATTATCAGTTTCCATTGCGATTATTCAGGAATGGCGCAGCGAAAAAGTTCTGGAAGCCTTGCGTGACCTGACCAGTCCGCGTGCGCTGGTTATGCGGGACGGTAAGCCACGGCGCATTGCCGGGCGGGAAGTCGTGCGCGGTGATTTGATTATTCTTGCCGAGGGTGATCGCGTCCCGGCCGATGCGCGTCTTATATCCCGGGATGTAATTGCCACCGATGAATCGCTTTTGACCGGGGAATCGGTTCCGGTCCTAAAGAATAGCGGCGGTGAAGATTCAGGCCTTGTTTATGCGGGGACTTTAATCGTCCAGGGAAGCGCGCGCGGGATTGTGACGGCAACGGGCGGTCGCAGTGAGATAGGAAAAATCGGTCAGGCGCTTAAATCCATTGAGACCGAACAACCGCGACTTCAGAAGCAAACACGGGGAATAGTACGTTTTTTTGCCATCATAAGTTTTTTGTTCAGTGCTTTTAGCATTGTTATATATGGGTTGCGCAGCCATGACTGGCTGGATGGGGTTTTAAGCGGTATTGCGCTTGGCATGGCGTTGCTGCCAGAGGAGTTTCCCCTGGTCCTGACCGTCTTTATGGTGATGGGGGCGTGGCGGATTTCCAAGGCCCGCGTTCTAACACGCAAGGCGGCGGCGATTGAAACACTGGGGGCGGCCACCGTACTTTGTACGGATAAGACTGGAACTCTGACGCAGAATAAAATGTCTATTGTATTCCTTAAGTCAGGTCATCACATATGGCAGGAAAATGAGCCTTATGCGCCGCAGGAAATCATCGATCTTTTGCAGGCTGGCGTGAAGGCCAGCAAGCAGGATTCATATGATCCGATGGATCTGGCGTTCTTTCATCATTTGTTGTCGAAGGAAACAAACATAAAACAAACCCCGGAATTTCATTACGGGCTGCAGCCAAAACTTCCCATGATGGCGCAGGTTTTTAAGGTAGACGATAAATATGAAATTTATGCCAAGGGCGCGCCGGAAACTATCGCGCAGGCCTGCCAGTTTACAGACATGCAGATGGAAGATCTGCACCGGGAAGCCGAAAGTCTTGCCCGTCAGGGTATGAGGGTTCTGGGCATCGCAAAGGCCGAAACAAAGCTTGGTTCGCTGCCGGGCAATGCAGATGAGTTTGACTATAAATTCCTGGGGCTTGCCGGTTTCGCCGATCCGCTGAGGGAGAACGTCCCCGGCGCTGTCGCAGAGTGCAAGGCGGCGGGCATGCGCGTTATCATGATTACCGGCGATTACCCGGCGACAGCCCATGCTATCGCTTTGCAGGCAGGTCTGGATGATGGCGGGGTTGTTTCTGGCGCCGATCTGAGAGATATGGATGATACGGAACTTCGCCGTTGTGTTCAGGACAATAATATTTTTGCGCGTATCACGCCGGACCAGAAGCTCCGCATCGTTATGGCGCTTAAAGAGAACGGCGAAATTGTCGCTATGACTGGTGATGGCGTGAATGATGCCCCATCCTTAAAGGCGGCCCATATAGGCGTGGCCATGGGTGGGCGCGGAACGGATGTGGCGCGGGAAGCGTCTTCGATTGTGCTGCTTGATGACAATTTTGAATCATTGGTAAATACGGTGGCATTAGGGCGGCGCATCTATGATAATTTGCAGAAGGCCATGATCTATATCATGGCGGTGCATGTGCCAATCGCCGGGCTTGCCTTGTTGCCAGTGCTGTTCAACCAGCCTTTAATTCTGACGCCGCTTCTCATTGCGCTAATGGAGATGGCCATTGACCCGGCATGTTCCATAGTGCTGGAGGCGGAAAAACCTGAAAAAAATATTATGCGACGCCCACCGCGCGATTCACAGGCGCCCCTTTTATCTGCCCCTGCCCTGGCCTGGGGATTTACGCAGGGCATCTTGGCTCTTTTTACGGTCGGCGGCGTATGGCTGACTGCGTATAGGCTTGGCATGCCTGAAAACGAGATTCGCTCGCTGGTATTCGTGACATTAATGGTCATTAACTTGATACTTATTCTGACGAACCGTTCTTTCAGCCCATCCTTATTCCTCGCCTTTGAACGCTACAATCCTTTCTTGGGCTGGGGCGTGATGGGTTTGACGGGTCTGTTTGCGGCACTGCTATCCTGGAATCCGGCGAAGGAGCTTTTTAAATTTGGGTCTTTGCATGGCCACGACGTCATTTACGCGCTGGTGTCGGGGTTTGTACTTCTCATCATCCTAGAGTGTCTGAAACCCGTATTCCAACGCCTTATGTTCAAGTAGAGAGCCTGGAGCCGTTACGTCTATCTAGTAAAAGGTTCCCTGCGTCTTAATTCTTTCCTGCGAATTAAATGCTGGATTTTGCAGTGCAAAATTGCAATAAAGGGGGCAGAAAAGCCCCATTTTTGATGAGATTAAGAACATGATATTCAGACTTTCACTGGCCGTGTGCACTGTGGCGTTACTGGCCTTCCCAGTTCAGGCTGCGACCCCTGACTTCAGCAAATGCGACAAGCTGAGCGATGAAAGCGCGTATAAGGATAAATACGAAGATTTCATGTTTATGGTGCCGGGGAAAGACGGCTGGTTCTTCCGTACCAAGCAGGACATGACCAGCGATTTTAAAGTCAGCGATAAGGGTATCGAAAAATTCAAACGCCTGAGTGCATTGTTGAAATCAAAAGGGACGGAACTGGTTATCGCCTTTCCGCCGACGCGCGGTATTGCGGCGGCAAAATTCCTGCCGGATAATAACGCGTTACTGAAAGGTTATGACCCGGCGGTCGCCACCAGGAATTACGCGAACCTGATCGCCACGATGAATAAAAACGGCGTGCAGATGGTTGGCACACCCGATGTCAAAGCCGGTGGCGATTATTTCTACAAACTGGATATGCACTGGACGACGGCGGGTGCGAAGGAAATGGCGGAGGCTGTCGCCGCCCATATCAAAACCATGCCGGTTTATAAAGATCTGCGGAAAACGGAGTTCGTCACGAAGCGCGAGAAAGACGGCATCAATGAAGGCCATTTTAACAAGCCTTTGCAGGGGCTGTGCGGTGAAAAACTGCCGGATGAAGTGGCGGTGCAGGAACGCACCAGTGTCAAGGATTCCGGCCATGACAGCAAAGCCTTGTTCGGTGACAAAGGCGTGCCGGAAGTCGTGCTGGTCGGGACCAGCAACAGCAACCGTGATGATTTCGACCTGAATTTTTCCGGGGCGTTGAAACAGTCTTTATCGGCTGATGTGTATAACGCGGCGATTGCCGGGGGCGGGATCGATGATGCGCTGCTCGCCTATCTGGCATCCGACATGTATAAAAAATCGCCAGCCAAAGTCATCATCTGGGAGATACCCAGCTATTATAATCTGAATGGTGAAGTAATGATGTATTCGCTGAAACAGGCTATTCCTGCCACATACGGCATGTGTGCAACGGCTATTGCCGAAGCGGGGCCTGTTGCACTGGGGACTTCGGAACAGAAATTACTGACCGGGCTGGACACAAAACAAATCACCGCCGGGCAATATTATCTGGCGCTGGATTTTGATAAGGCCATCCGCAAAAAATTCACCGTGAATTTTCAACATGCGGATGAAGGCGAAAAGAAAGTGAAGTTCCGTGACTCGCGCAACCCGGATAAAAAATCTGCTTTCTATGCGCCGGATGCGAAGGAAGTCCGCACACTGAAGGCCGTGACCATCGACCCCGGCAAGGATATGGACGGTGTCAAAGTAACCGCCAAAATCTGTGCTTTGCCTGAGTAGGGCTAAAAGTCAGACCATGACGCCGGGAATATAACCTTCGGCGGTGCGGACAACGCTATGCTCCGCGCCCGCCATCTCGCGGCAGCTTTCCGAGCATGTATGGCAGATAGCAGCGCAGCTTTCCATTTCCTTGCCACCAAGGGCCTGGCAGGATTCGGCGCACTCTTCGCATATTTCCGCACAGGCATTGCAGAACAGGGCATGATTGCGTGATCCACGCAACATAAAATCAGCGGAAATCTGGCAGGCTGCGATACAGTCCGTCATCAATTGAACATGGTTAGGGTCCGCATGCTGCCGGCCCAGCTGCAGGCAGTGCTGGTATAAAGTTCGTACACACGTGTCATGACATTGCTGGCACAGGTCGATACAGTCTTGCATTGTATGGTGTAAAGCTGGTTGCATAATATCCTCCATCCACGATGTTTCCATCTGCCCCAACCTGTGGCTGGGATGATAGTTCCGCAAACCCGTGATTTTCCATGTGGCCGGACCGGGAATTATACGCTAGAGTGCGGAAATTCAACCACATAGACGACCTGATAGAGTAAAACCCTATGAAATATAAAATTGCCGTATTCGACTGGAACGGTACATTGATTGATGACTCGCACGCCAATCTGGTGGGGGCCAACGCCACGTTCCGCAAAGCTGGCCTCCCGGAAATCACGCATGACCGTTACCGCGAGACGATGGATTTCCCGGTGCTGCATTTCTATACGCGCAACGGGTTTGATACTGATACCTACCTCGCCAATTTTGAAGTTTATGGCGACACGTTCCTGCAGAACTATAAAGCCGCCGCAAAGACAGCTCCGTTGCGCCGTGGGGCGATGGAATTGCTTGATTGGCTGCTCGACCAGAATGTAACGCTGATGGTGCTGAGTAATTTCGTGCAGAATGAACTGGAACTGCAAATGGCTGAGCGGCATGTGCATCATAAATTCAAACACATCGTCGGCAATATCGCTTTTAACGAGCGGGAACATACGCGCACGACAAAGCTGGGCCGTCTGGAAAATGCCTTTGCCGAATTTGGCTATGACGCCAAGGACGCGTTTATCATCGGGGACTCGCTGGAAGAGCCGGAAATCGCCAAACATCTGGGTATGACCGCTATTTCTGTGACTTATGGCTGTTTTTCGGAAGAGAGATTGCGCGAAAGTACGGCAAATCATATTGTTGACGAACTGGTTGATGTTATTCCCTTAGTGCAGGGAAACTAATGATTTAAATTTAAAAAATAGGGCGCGGATTAGCGCGCCCTATTTTTACATCTGGATAATGCCCTATTTAGGAGAAGACATCTGAGCATTGACTACACATTGCCTCACGCTCTCGGCAAAATTTGCAATCTCTTGATCTGTAGTTCTCGCTTTGAAGACAACCATCTCCTCATCCAAAGCCCTTCTAAAGACGGGCAGGGCGGAATCTTTTAGCAGATGGGATGCATTTTTTTTATGGTAGTCCAAGGCATTTCTTAGTTCTGATGTTGCGCCAATGGAAGATGCAGCCAAGTGGAGTTTAGCAATACACCGAGAGCTAAAAGTCCCTGCATCTATTTCTGCTTGACGGTTGACCTGTGAAGTTTGAGCAAATGATGAGCTGCTCATTGCAGTAGATAATGCCGCAAAAATAATAGACAAATTTCTTTTCATATTTATTCCTCTTACACATTGAAGTTGTATACATAAATTCCATAACCAGTGATTATTTAAAAGTCAAACAATAAAGAAATTAAGTTTATGAATTGAGTAACTATTAGGCGTTCCAAAAGGTTAAATCAGCTTGCGCCATATATAAAAATTAGGCAAAAGTATCCACCAAGAGGAAGTTATGGATACATTGGCACTCAAAAAAGAACTGATTGATATGGTTGCGGCGGCCAATGATATGGCGTCGCTGGAAAATGTGCGGGTGAACGCGCTGGGCAAAAAAGGCCGCATCACCGATTTGATGAAAAATCTGGGTGCCATGTCGCCGGAAGAACGCAAAGCCGCCGGGGCGGAGCTCAACCTGCTGAAAGATGAAATCGCGGCCCTGATTGAAAAACAGGCCGCGCAGTTGAAGGCGCAGGAAATGGATGCGCGTCTGGCATCCGAGCAGATTGATATCACCCTGTCACCACGCCCGGAACGCAAGGGCACAATTCACCCGATCAGCCAGACGATGGAAGAGCTGGTCAGTATTTTTGCCGATATGGGATTCAATGTGGCCGAAGGGCCGGACATCGAAGATGACTTCCACAATTTCACCGCGCTGAATTTCCCGATTGGCCACCCGGCGCGTGAAATGCACGACACGTTCTATCTGCCGAATGACGAACGTAAGGAAGGCGAAGCGCAGAAGAAACTGTTGCGCACGCACACCTCGACCGTGCAGATCCGCTATATGCTGGAAAATAAGCCGCCGATTAAAATTATCTGTATGGGCCGCGTGTACCGTTCGGACTATGATATGACGCACACGCCGGTGTTCCACCAGATGGAGGGCCTAGTCATCGACAAGGCCACGCATATGGGACATCTGAAGGGCTGCCTGATGGATTTCGTGCGCAGCTATTTCGAGATTGACGATCTGCCCGTGCGTTTCCGCCCAAGCTTCTTCCCGTTCACGGAACCGAGCGCGGAAATGGATATTGGTTGTTCCCGCAAAGATGGCGGGTTGAAAATTGGGGCGGGTGATTCGTGGCTGGAAATTCTCGGGTGTGGCATGGTGCACCCGAATGTCATCAAAAATTGCGGCCTCGATCCGGACGAATATCAGGGCTTTGCCTTCGGTATGGGGATCGAGCGTATCGCGATGCTGAAATATGGGATTCCCGATCTGCGTACCTTCTTTGAACCGGACACACGTTGGCTGGAGCATTACGGCTTCGACCCGCTGAACCGCCCCAACCGCGCGACGAAATAGAGGTAATCATGGATAACTGCGAAACAAAAAAATCCTGTGGCGGCAAAATGGCGAAAGTCATTGCCCTGTGCATTTTTGTCGTGCTGATGCCGTTTGCTGTCGCGTCCGTGGGGGCCAATATTTCCAAGGGCCTAACACATTTTCGCAGCTATGACCGTTTTATCAGCGTGAAAGGTCTGGCGACCAAGGACGTGGACGCCGATCTGGCCGTCTGGTCTATCTCCTTCAACACCGCAGCGGAAACGCTGGCGGGGGCGCAGGAAAATCTGACGAGTAACGCGACGATCGTGCGTGAATTTTTGGTGTCGAGCGGGATTGCGGCCGATGATATCCGTCTGCAGAATATCAGTGTCGTGGACCGCAAGGCGCAGATATATGGCGGTAATGGCGGTGATATGACGCTGCGTTATATCCTGTCGCAGACACTGGTCGCCCGGACCAATAATATCGACGCCATGCAGAAGGCATCACAAAATATTTCCGATCTTATCAAGAAGGGCGTGACGCTCGGCGATCCGAATGGTGGGAGTAATCAGGTGCCGCAATACATGTTTACGAAACTGAATGACGTGAAGCCGGAATTGATTGCCGAAGCCACTAAGAACGCCCGCGTCAGCGCCGAACAATTCGCAAAAGATAGTGGCCAGAGCGTTGGCCAGATGCGTAGCGCCTATCAGGGCACGATACAGATTGAATCCCGCGATCCGGGTGTTTCCGAATCCGACACGCCGCGCAAATCCATCCGCGTGGTTTCCACCATTGAATATTTACTGGGTGATTAGAACATGAAATTTACCTTATCCTGGCTGAAAGACTATCTTGAGACAGATGCCACGCTTGACCAGATTCTGACGACACTGACGGCCGTCGGGCTTGAGGTTGAAGGGGTTGAGGACCGGGCCGCGCAATACGCGCCGTTCAAGGTTGTCGAAGTTATCGATGCCGTTCAGCATCCGAATGCCGACCGCCTGCGCGTCTGCCAGGTCAAAACCGAGAGTGGCGTTATTCAGGTTGTCTGCGGTGCGCCGAACGCGCGCAAGGGGATGAAAGCGGTCTATGCCCCGGAAGGAAGTTATATTCCCGGTCTGGATGTGACACTCAAGAAAACAAAAATCCGCGATGTTGAATCAAACGGGATGCTGGTATCCGAACGTGAGATGAAGTTCGGTGATAACCATGATGGTATTATTGACCTGCCCGTCGACACACCTGTTGGGAAATCATTGGCTGATATTTACGGTCTGAATGACCCTGTCATTGAAATCAACGTGACCCCGAACCGCCCGGATTGCGCAGGAATTCGGGGTATTGCGCGTGATCTGGCGGCGGCTGGGTTGGGTAAACTCAAACCTTTGGATAGCGCCAAGGTTCCAGCGGCCTTTGATACACCGATTAAAGTTACGCTGGATTTCGATGCGGCCAGCAAGGATGCGTGCCCGTTATTTACCGCCCGTCTTATCAAGGGTGTCAAGAATGGCCCGTCACCGGAATGGTTGCAGAACCGTTTGAAAGCCATCGGTCTGCGTCCGATTTCGGCGCTGGTGGATATCACCAATTATTTCTGTATTGGCCTGTGCCGCCCGCTACACGTATTTGATGCGGACAAGTTGAAAGGCAATATCAGTGTACGGCTTGCCAAAAAAGGCGAAACGCTCGCGGCACTGAATGATAAAGACTACATTCTTGATGAAAGCATGACGGTCGTTTGCGATGACAGCGGCGTACTGGGTCTTGGCGGTATCGTTGGCGGCCGTCCGACTGGTTGCGAAGAAGATACGGTGAATGTGTTGCTGGAATGCGCGTATTTTGACCCGTTGCGTACCGCCCGTACCGGCCGTGCGCTGCAGGTGAATTCCGATGCGCGTTACCGTTTCGAACGCGGCGTGGACCCGCAGTTCACGGTGGATGTCGTGGATATGGCGACACGCATGATTATTGAACTTTGCGGCGGTCAGGCCGGAAGTATCGTGCAGGCTGGCGACGTGCCGAATGGATCACGCAGCATTCCGTTCGATGCAGCACATTACAAAAAACTTATTGGTGAAGATGTTGCCGCCGCCGAACAAAAGCGTATTCTTGAATCGCTGGGCTTTACCGTCAAGGGTGACAGCATCGTAACCCCGACATGGCGTCCTGATGTATTTGGCCAGGCTGATCTGGTGGAAGAAGTCGCCCGCATACGCGGCTATGATGCCATTCCGCCTGTGTCGGTTGTCAAAGACGGTGCCGTTGCAAAAGCGGCTGAAACCGTGCGTGGCGCGAAAGTGCGTAAATGCCGTGCTGCGCTGGCGGCGGCTGGATTGCAGGAATGTGTGACCTGGTCGTTTATGCCGGATGAACTGGCCGACCAGTTCGGCGCGAATGACCATCAGCAGGCCCAGCGTCTGAAACTGATGAACCCGATCAGTACCGAACTGGCACAGATGCGCCCATCCATTCTGCCCAACCTGATTCAGGCGGCCGGCAAGAATGCAGATAAAGGTCTGTATAATGCGGCGCTGTTTGAGATTGGTCCGATATTCTATGGCACCGACCTGGCCGAACAGCCATATGTCGCCAGCGGTATCCGCATGACGGCCAACGGTGACAAGCATTGGTCAGGAACAGAGGCTTCGCGGCCAGTTGATGCATTCGATGCCAAAGCCGATGCCATCGCGGCGATAGCGGCGTGCGGCGGACCATCATCGGGCGTCCAGGTCAGCCGGGATGCGCCGCGCTGGTATCATCCGGGCCGTTCAGGCACGCTGCGCATGGGCGCGAATGTGATTGCCTATTTCGGCGAAATCCACCCGGTTATTCTGGACAGCATGAAAATTACCGGGCCGGTGGTTGGATTTGAAATGTTTCTGGAGAATATTCCAGCCGCGAAGAAAAAAGGGACAGCCTTGCCATTGCTGGAATTATCGCCGTTCCAGCCTGTGTCACGTGATTTCGCGTTTCTTGCAGATGCAAGTGTCGAGGCCGATGCGTTTGTAAAATCGATTAAGTCTGTTGACCGTAACCTGATTACGAATGTCGAAATTTTTGACATTTACACGGGCAAAGGCATTGAACCGGGTAAAAAATCCGTGGCGATTGCCGTGACCATCCAGCCAAAAGATCATACGCTGACGGAGGCGGAGATTGAAGGGTTGAGCCAGAGAATTGTGACAACAGTAACGCAGAAAACCGGGGCAGCATTGCGCGGTTAAAGTTAAAAGGTAGAAAAATGCCGTACGTCATAGGCCTTATTCTTTGCTCCTTATTATTGACTGCCTGCGCAGGTTCTTTACCTGCGCCATCCAGCCAGAGGGAGTTTCCAGATATGTCGCGCATTGACTGTGATTGCGCTGATTTTTGCTGGGTAGATAATATTCGTGCCAAAAAACCAAAAGTAAAAAAACTTTTAGGCTGCGATTGCGAGAAAATGCAATTAAGTGCAGAGGAAAAGAGCAAGGTGGAATTCGCCTGCAAGGCTGCTAAAAATAAGCCAGCTGGAAATCCCATTCAGTCACAAATTGATAAAATCTCACGCGAGACTATCACGCAATAGATCAGGTTGATTTCTCCTGGGCCAGCAAATCTTTTTTGGATAGCTTGCCAATCATGGTTTTTGGCAGCGGTTCATCGCGGAATTCAAAGCGGCGCGGCATTTCAATCGGTGAAATGCGTTCTTTCAGGAATTCCCTCAGCTCGACTTCGGTAATCGTGCCACCTTCTTTCAGCTTGATCCAGGCTTTCGGTATTTCGCCCCGGTCCGGGTCTTTGATGCCGGCGACCACACATTCTTCAACGGCTGGATGTTTATAGATGGCTTCCTCAATTGTGCGGGGATAGACGTTGTAGCCATTCACAAGAATAAGGTCCTTGATGCGGTCAACAATAAACAGATACCCGTCATCGTCCCATTCAGCGATATCGCCGGTACGTAAAAAACCATCAACTGTCAGGACTTTGGCAGTTTCCTCCGGCATTTGCCAGTAACCCCGCATAACCTGCGGCCCTTTGATCCATATCTCGCCGCGTTGACGTGGTTCGGTAATCAGTTCCAGCGTGTCGGGATTGTGGAGCTCAATAATAGTTTCCGGCAGCGGCATACCGATGGAGCCAGGTTTATTCGCACCTTCAACCGGGTTAACGCAGGCCACTGGCGAACTTTCGGTCAGGCCATAGCCTTCGACCAGAACGCAGCCTGTTTTGCTTTCGAAGGCTTTCTTAACTTCAACCGGTAGGGGGGCCCCGCCGGAAATGCAGTAACGCAGGGAGGTTAAATCATATTTCTCCACATCCGGATGGGAATTTATTGCATTGAAAATTGCAGGAACCGCAGGAAAAAACTGCGGACGCTGGGTATGGATGAGTTTTAGCGTGTCTTCAAGGTTAAATTTTGGGGAGGCGATAATTTCAAACCCACAACGCACGCTCAGGTTCAAAATCGTGGTCATGGCAAAAACATGAAAGAATGGAATCACGCCAAGCATCTTTTCCTGACCCATATTCAGGTCATAGAACCATTTCAGGCATTGTTCGACATTGGCAGTCAGATTGGCATGCGTCAGCATGGCCCCTTTGGGAATGCCAGTCGTTCCCCCGGTATATTGCAGTAAGGCAATATCATTGTCCGGATCAATCAGGGGCGATTCATAAATGCCATCATTATCCGTGATGCGTGAAAAAGTGACATGCCGGTCATCATCCGGGATATTGGCAATTTCACTGGCCTTCACTAAGGGAAATAAAATATTTTTTGGAAAAGGCAGAAGTTTTTGAAAAGGGCATACGATAATCTGGTTAAGCCGGGTAGTGTTCAGCATTTTCTCAATTTTATTAAAAATAATTTTGAGATCGAGCGTAATAATCAGATCTGTCTGGGAACTTTCTATCTGATTCATCAGTTCATGTTCGGCGTATAGTGGATTGTAATTCACTATCGTCGCGCCTGTTTTCGCAATCGCGTAATATGCAATCAGATAATATGGGCAATTTGGCAAACATAATCCGACCCGCATACCCTTTTCTACCCCGTGGTCATGCAGGCCCTTGGCCATGCGGTCCACCATCCGGCCTATTTCATCCCATGTTGTTTTCTTGCCCATAAAATTGATGGCAGATTGGAAAGGGTATCTTTTCCGCGTATTTTCAAGGGATTCAAAAATAGGCCCCGACCATAAATCAGTATCCCATTGTATGTTACGTGGATAAGATTTGTCCCAGAAATTTATTGACGGCAAAGTGCACAGCCTTTCTGAAAAGGTAAGGTGAGAGGGGATATTGTTTATGCAGGGATTATCATAACATAAATTGGCACGTTAGTCATGACGCAACACAATACACGATACATCTAAATTTACTTGAAAGATATCGACAATAAGTGGACAAAAGGTAAAAGCTGGAATATTCTATGACTCGAAAATTATATGTTTATGATGTAACGGCCATGAATGTTGAAAATAAATTATTTTCTTCTGACGAGAACAAAAAGTCTTTTCGCGTGAAGGCGAAGCTGAAATGGTTCAATGCAGCAAAGGGATTTGGGTTTGTAGTGCCTGAAGGCGAAAATGTCGATGCCTTCCTGCATATTACCCAGCTGCAGAAGCTGGGAGTTCACGGTTTAGGTGAAGGGGCTGTTATTCTGTGCGATATAGATTACCGCGAAAAGGGTGCCAGTGTTACCAATCTGATTGAAATCATTGAGATGGGAGATGTTCCCGCAGGTTGCGTTGCGCAGGCCGCGGCAAATACGGACTTATTCAAGACTCGGGGCATTGTTAAACTGTATCTGGCGGATAAGGGGTTTGGCTTTATTACCCCGGACGATGGTATGAAAGATATTTTTGTTCATAAAACATGTCTTTCGCAATGCGGTATAAAAGAACTCAGCGCGGGGCAATCAGTGCGGGTAACTTTTAAATCAGCCCAGAAGGGGCGTGAGGCTATTTCTGTCGAAATCGAGTCGACGATATAGCTCCCATCTCAATTCTGCATAGCTTCTGCGGCGCATCTTGACCTTGCCAGCATAATCATGTTTCCTCCTTTCCTCTTTTCATCCTGAGAGCTACATTCAGGATAAACGCGTTGTCTAATGGAGGCATAAAGTGTCAAGCCGGACTCAAAAGAAAACGACGGTTGCAACCGCCCGAAAAAATTCCCTGCGCCTAATTCAAGATGATTTTTATGAGTCATTCATTAGTGAGTCGGCGCCGACTGCACAGGATTATTCATCAGACCAGCTACGGCATATTGTCGCGCACCACAAAGAGCTGTCTCTCGCGCGCAAAAAGAATAAGACGGTTATCGAAGTATTCAATCCGGAATCAACATCCGGCTGGACCGAAACCGGCCATACTATCATCAATATAGTAGCCGAAGATCAGGCGTTTATTATCGATTCAGTCATTGCCCACCTGTCGCGCAAGGCTATGCAAATCGAGCGTATTCTCCATCCGCTTATCTATATCGGGGAGGATAAAAAATCCATCATCTATTCCAGCCGCAAATCGGAAGGGGCGCGGGGGGAATCGCACATTTTTATCCAGTTAAACCGCCGTCTGACCAAAGAGCATATTGCGGAACTCAAGGCATCTTTGCAGATAGTATGTGAAGATACAACTCTGGCTAACCGCGACTGGCAGGCGACCAAAAAAGCTGTCAGCCAATTGCGTGAAAATCTGGTCAACGCCAACCCAAAGAATGTCAAGCAATTTGAAGATTTTCTTGATTTCATTGATTACGTGCATAATGACAATTTTACGCTGCTAGGCATGTGTGATTATAACCTGGCCAGCGGGAAACTGAAGCAGGTGGCGGGCAGTGGATTAGGTCTTTTGAGTGAGGACCGTTCCAGTGAATTCCTGAATGAAATAGACAGGACGGATATTCTGCAGAATCCGGACTTGTTTGATTTGCCGCAGGTCTATGTCACTAAGCTGACCAAGCGGTCAAAAGTGCATCGTTGTGTCCCGGTTGATGCCATACTGGTACGCCGGGTTGACGCCAGCCAGAAAACCAAGGGCGTTACGCTTATCATTGGCCTGTTTACTTCTGTCACCTATTCGCGCAGCCTGAGCACCGTACCGTTCCTGCGATTGAAGGCTGAAAACGTGATGACTCGGGCCGGGTTCGAAGGGCCGGGGCACGGTGGCCGAGCCATGCGCCATATCCTTGAAAAATATCCGCGCGACGACTTGTTTCAAATCGAACCGGAAAATCTGTATCAGACCTGCATGAATATTCTGCAGTTGCAGGAACAGCCGCGTATTGCCCTTTATATCCGCCCGGATTTTTTTGGACGAACCGTGACCTGCATGGTCTATATTCCGCGTGACGTTTTTGATTCGCGGCTGCGGATGCATTTTGCGGAAATCCTGTCCGAAGAATTAAATGCAACCTATCAGGATTTCCAGTCAGCAGTGGATGATTCACCTATGGTGAGGTCCAGCTTCGTTTTATCGTGGAATAAGGATGCGTCAAAAGAATTTGATGTAAAGAAAATTGAAAAGCGCCTTCAGGAGGCTGGTACCAGCTGGGCCATGCGTCTGAATGCCGCCCTTGCGCAATATGATTATACCGAGGATGAGGCAGCCGCCGTAACGCATAAGTATGGGCGCGCTTTTCCCGACTCATACCAGGAAAAATATCAGGTCCGTCAGTCTGTTCACGATATTGAAAAAATTGAGCATGTATTGGCGCATAATGTTGTGGATGTCGATTTTTATCGTCCCTTTAACGCGGAAAGCGGCGAAGTATCGTTAAAAATTTTCAGCCTTGGCAATCCGGTCATGCTGTCGGATGTGTTGCCCGTGCTGGAAAATATGGGTTTAAAAATTATCGCTGAATATCCGTTTGAAGTGCGGGTGGAAGGCGCGGCAAAATCTGTCTGGATACAGGATTTCCAGGCCAGGGTCGTGACAACCCGCCAGGATGAGTTGTCCCTGAAAAAGGGCGATATACAACATATTCAGGAAGAATTTGAGACCTGCCTGAAGGCTGTATGGGCGCATCAGGTGGAAAATGACAGCCTGAACCGCCTTATTCTGCTGGCAGGAATGCCATGGCGCGATGTCATTATTCTGCGGTCCTATGTGCGTTATCTGCGCCAGACAAAAATTCCATTTTCCCTGCCGTATATGGAACGTGCCCTGACCGACCACCCGGATATCGCCCGTGCCCTAACGCAATATTTTGCGGCATATTTTGACCCGGCCGCGCAGGCCAAAAAGTCTCTTAAGCCTGAGGCAATCAAGCAGGAGATACTGGAGAAACTCCAGGGCGTCACTTTGCTGGACCAGGACCGCGTATTGCGCGCCATGCTGAGTCTTATCAGTTGCACTTTAAGGACAAATTTTTATCAGCTTGACAAGCACGGCCATATGCGTCCGGCCGTGGCCATGAAGTTTGACAGCAGTCAGATTGCCGATATTCCGGACCCAAAACCATACCGTGAGATATTTGTATATAGCCCGCGCGTGGAAGGTATTCACTTGCGCGGCGGACCGATTGCGCGGGGTGGACTGCGCTGGTCGGATCGCCATGAAGATTTTCGTACCGAAGTTCTGGGGCTGATGAAGGCACAGCAGGTAAAAAATTCGGTTATCGTGCCGATGGGTGCTAAAGGCGGCTTTGTGGTTAAGATGCCACCTGCTGAAGGCGGACGTGACGCCTATCAGAAAGAAGGCGTGGCCTGTTACCAGACATATATCGGCGCATTGCTGGATATAACGGACAACCGGAAATCAGGTAAAGTGGTACCGCCAGCCAATGTCATTCGTCGTGATCAGGATGACCCGTATCTGGTAGTGGCCGCTGATAAAGGAACAGCCACATTCTCGGATATTGCTAATGCCATTTCCGTTGAGCGCGGTTTCTGGCTGGGCGATGCATTCGCATCAGGCGGGTCCGCTGGATATGACCACAAGAAAATGGGCATTACCGCCCGTGGCGCGTGGGAATCGGTCAAGCGCCATTTCCGCGAATTGAACCATAACACGCAAACTCAGCCATTTGACGTGGTGGGTGTCGGCGATATGGGTGGAGACGTATTTGGCAATGGGCTGCTGCAATCGGATAAAATCCAGCTAGTTGGCGCATTTAACCATGTGCATATTTTCTGCGATCCGAATCCGGATGCCGCGTCCAGTTTCAAAGAGCGTGAACGCCTGTTCAAAGCCGTAAAAGGCTGGGATCAGTACGATACCTCCAAATTGTCCAAGGGGGGGCGTATCTATCTCCGGTCAGAAAAAGCCTTGAAACTGACGCCCGAAATTCAGCAGCGTTTTGATATTGCCAAAGACACGGTATCCCCATCCGAGTTGATGCAGGCTATGCTGCGCGCACGGACCGATCTGTTATTTTTCGGCGGTATTGGCACATATATCAAAGCCACGCAGGAAACGGATGCAGATGTGGGTGACCGCAGCAATGATGCTCAGCGCATCAACGCAACAGAAGTTCGTGCGAAGGTCGTGGGTGAGGGCGCTAACCTGGGGGTTACTCAGCGTGGGCGTATCGAGTACGCCATGCGGGGAGGGCGCATCAATACCGACTTTATTGATAACTCAGCCGGTGTGGACACATCCGATCACGAGGTGAATATCAAAATTCTGATGGCCGACCTTATGAGTGATGCCAAGCAGAAAATGACTGTTGCAGGCCGGGATAAAATCCTTGCCAGTATGACAGATGATGTCGCGCGCTTGGTGCTGAACGACAATTATCAGCAGACTCAGGCTATATCACTTCTGGAATCGCAGGCGGCTGATCTGTTGCCTGAGCATGCGGCCTTTATGCTGTCACTTGAAAAGGCAGGACTATTAAACCGCCGCGTTGAGTTTTTACCGGACGCCGAGCAAATTGAGCAGCGGTTTAAACTGCGCAAGGGGCTGACACGCCCGGAACTCAGCTTGATTGTTAGTTATGGCAAGCTTACATACACCAATGCGCTGCTGCAGACCAAATTACCTGACGATCCCAAAATGCGCGACTGGCTGATGCGGTATTTCCCCGAAAACCTGCAGAAAAAATATGCCGCTGCTATTGAAAAACATCAGTTGCGTCGGAATATTATTGCCATGTCGGTTTCCAATGCTGTTGTTAACCGCATGGGGCCGACTTTTGTGCGCATGGCGCAGGAAAAAACCGGTCGTAGCCTGGAGGACATTACAGGTGCCTATCTGCTGGTACGTGATGCCTTTGATTTGCGGCCCCTGTGGGAGCAGATCGAAGCATTGGACAATAAGATTCCAGCGCAGGTGCAGCTCCGGGCAATCCAGAAAATAGGAAAACTGGCGGAGCGTGCAACGTACTGGCTTCTGAACGCAGATTTGAATCTGGATGTTCAGAGCGACTACCGCGGATCTGTTCAACAGCTTAAGGCCTGTTTG
>CAMLMM010000018.1 GCA_946481105.1 uncultured Alphaproteobacteria bacterium | reverse complement strand
TGTGTTTGGTTGGGTATAGCCACCAAATATCAAATAACAACAATCATAAGAGGAATTTATCATGAAAAGAAAAGTCACAGGCGTATTTACATCGCGCGCAGAAGCCGAACGCGCCATCACACAGATTGAATCTTTGGGTGTTACCGAGAGTCAGGTCAGCCTGCTGATGAGTGATGAAACGCGTGGATCAAAATTCAAATTCGTTGAAAGTTCCAAAGCCGATGAAGGCGCGGCCGCCGGCGCCGGTGTTGGCGGACTTGTTGGCACACTCATCGGAGGTTTGTTATCTGCAGGTGCCATTGCTATCCCCGGCATGAATCTGGTTATCGCCGGTTCACTGGTATCCGCCCTGGCCGGTCTTGGCGCTGGTGCAATTTCAGGCGGACTCGTCGGTGGCCTGATTGGTGCCGGAATTCCCGAACACGAGGCCAAATTCTACGAAAAAGAAATCAAAGCCGGGAGTGTTCTGGTTGTCGTGGAAGCCCGCGATGGCGAGCAAGCCGACCAGGTAGAGAGTGTATTCCGCACGGCACATGCCTATAAAAGCGCGGCTTAATCGCTTCTTACAACCTATCGTCAAAGAAACCAGCCCTTATCCTTTATGGACAGGGCTGGTTTTTTGTAATCTGGGGTTTGATTGATTGAATTAATCGTCCATATTTTTCAGCGATTCAATATCAGCTACAAGCTGGCCGGATACAACCGCCATCGCGCTGGCCCGCTGGGAAATTTCCTGCGACACAACGCGCTGTTCTTCAATTGCCGCGCAAACCGCCCCGGTAATTTCATTGACCATGTTGAATTTCCTGTTCAGTTCTTCAATGGCGCTGAGGATATTACCGCTCTCAACCTGAATCTGCGATATCTGGCTGCTGATTTCCTCGGTGGCTTCAGTGGTTTTAGCAGCCAAGACCTTCACCTCACCCGCCACGACAGCAAACCCCTTCCCGTATTCACCTGCCCGCGCAGATTCAATCGTCGCGTTCAATGCCAGAAGGTTGGTTTTCGTCGAAATATCCGCAATCAGGCTGATAACACTGCCGATTGCCTCGGTTAATTTTTTCAGTTCGACGATTTTTCCTTCCGATGATGAGACAGCGTCCTTTGCCTGAGCCATGACGGACATGCTTTGGTCTTCCTGACGACCAATTTCACTGATAGACGCCACCATTTCTTCCATAGCCGCCGCGATATGCTGAATATTCTCCATATTTTCCTGGATACTGCGGTTGATATGTTCCTGCTTTTCTGCTTTTGCACGTCCCTTATTCAAGGCTTTCTCATTTTGTTCGCGCTCCAGCTGTTTTTGCAGTTCCCGCTTCTCGAGAAGACCTTCGTGGAATACGCCGATAGCCTTGGCAATCCGTCCAATGTCCGAGCGGGATTCCTTATATGGTACTTCGATATCCAGTCTGTCTCCACTGAGTTCATCCATGACATTGGTCAGCGCTTTTACCGGCTTGGAAATTGTTCCCGCCACATAGAGATAGAACAGCATCGATAAAATAATGCCCGCCAGCGACTGCAGAATAACTTCGATCTGTTTCCCTTTATACACATCAATGCGATTTGCCAGCATGGCGTCCAGCTCATCATAAGCCAGATTGAGAAATTCATGTGCTGATTTATGTGCAGGTTTCCATGCTTGAACAAATTGTTCCTGCGTAACCGGCTTGCCTTCACCAATTGAGGTCAGCATAACGGACAAATCCGTATTGGCTTTCAGATATGATTCCAGAGCAGGCTTTGCCTTGTTGGCATAGGTCGGGCTTGTTCCATAGAAATTCGGATCTTCCTTGAATGACGTATCCATATCCGCCGCCACACGGTCCATATCCGCCTCTTTCAGCATCCGGGCCATCACGGTGGTATCGGTATGATTTTGCTGACTAGCCTGATACCCCGTCGCCAGGAGCGGATAGACCGATTTTGCAATGACTGTCAGCCGATCAAGAGTCTGCGGCAAGGCCAGCAGAGTCACATCCATCAGGTAATAACTGTCCAGATCAGGATCGAGAATAAGGTTCGATGTATCACCCGAATGCGCGATAAGGCCACGCATATCGGCGATAAAGGAAGCGATTTCATCGTCGGTTACGCCCGTTGATCCTGCCAGCTTGCCTGACAGGTCATTCCATTTGGATTCAATTTTTGCAAAAGCCAGATTGTCGCGCCCGCGTGATGATAATCCCTTTTCAGTGAATTGCAGATCAATCCCGATTTCATCATTCACTTTTTTAAGGTTAGCCAATTCGCGGGATATGGAATCGGCCAATGATGTAATTTCCCCCTGATCCACAGCAACGCCATTCTGCTTCACGGCGGCGAGCAACCGGATATCGCCTGCATCAGCCAGCATCCTGGCGACCGGGCGTTGATATTTATTGCCCTTCATCTCTGCCACAGCAAAATCAACATTGGCGCCAATACTGACATACGCCTGGAACATGGCGACAAACAGCGTCATCAAAAATAGAAAGGTGGCAAGGAGGAGGCGAAACCGGATGGAAAGGTTATTCAGTGCACGAAACATTTTAGAAACCCATTAAATAAGCAAAACGCCATAGAGTGTTATCACGCTAATACATTATTATATTATACCAAAACATCAATATTATTCGGTTGATAAAAGTCAATTTTGGCCTCTATATTGAATAGCCCAGCTTGCCATACCAAGGAGGACGGCAATGACCAGTAATGACCAACCCCCTATTCTCCGCCTGCTGGATATCATGGCGAAGCTGCGTGATAAGGAAACCGGGTGTCCATGGGATATCGAGCAGACCTTCGCCACCATTGCCCCATACACCATCGAAGAGGCTTATGAAGTTGATGACGCCATTGCCCGGGGCAATATGGATGATTTGAAAGAGGAACTGGGCGATTTATTGTTGCAGGTTGTATTTCACAGCCAGATGGCGCGCGAAGAAAATATTTTTGATTTTAACGATGTTGTTGAAACCCTGAACAATAAACTGATATCGCGTCACCCGCATGTATTTGGCGATGATACCGCCAAGTCCGCCGAGGATGTGCTGGGCATATGGCAAGCCGCCAAAGACAGGGAGCGTGCCGCCAAAAAAGAACAAAAAAATTCAATTCTGGATGATGTGCCGGTCAATTTCCCTGCCCTGCTCCGGGCCCAGAAAATATCCCGCAAGGCCGCAAAATCCGGCTTTGAATGGCAGGAAACCGGGCATGTGATTGATAAAATCATTGAGGAGCTGAACGAGCTTCGCGCAGAAATCGATAGCGGTAATAAGGAAAAGCAGACTGAAGAGCTGGGCGATGTGTTTTTCAGCCTTGTCAATTTGGGTCGGCGGCTCGATATTGATTGTGAGACAGCCATGCGCCAATGTAATGACAAATTTTACCGGCGTTTCAGCGGTATGGAAGCCGATATTAAATCCAGCGGCGCAACCATGAAATCGCTGACGCCGGACGAATGGGAAAATTACTGGCAACAACAGAAGAAAAAGGAGACTGCATGATGGGACGCTTTATTATTCCGGCTTTGTTTATTCTGAGTGTCAGCTTTACTGCGCTGAATGTTTCCGCCGATGATTACCCTCATCCGTATGCCAAACCATCGGATACGCCGCCAGCATCCCTGTCCAATGAAGGCGGGTCGAAAACCATGGCAGAGATTATAAATGGCGGGCCGATTACCAACCCCGGCGCGACAGCAACAAGCCCATCTTCTGCCGGGACGCCATCCATAAAAATGACCATTACCAATAATGCCCAGCCCGGCAGCAAAACGGCTGAATGCAATTTTGATGATTTTATTGGCCGTCCGGCCAGGGAAGTTACAGAAAACGCGCGTTTTCTTGGCCGCCAGATCCGTATTCTGGGTGAAGATGATATGGTCACCATGGAGTACCTGGAAGGCCGGGTTAACTTGATTATCAATAAGGCCGGCATTATCACCAGTATTACCTGCGGCTGATAAATTGTGATTTACCCGAATTTTGTTGTTGTTTTTTATAAGTTTGATGCATAGCATTCATTAACAACTAGAAAATAATAACAACAGGATTACGAGGTTTATCATGAAACTGGCAGATTTGCCGGGAATCCCCCGTTTAGTGGCCACATGGCAAAGCGCGCAAGGTTGGTACGATGGACGTTTTCATACAGCCGAACGGCTTCATGCCGCCGCACAAAAATTTCTGCCGGAAGAGTTTTTTGCGATTTCCGACATCGATAAAATCGATAAAGATTCCCAATCTTTCACGATACGGATTTCGGGCATTCCAAGTGGTAATGTACCCCGGAGCGTCGAAATTATGTCAGTGGTCAGCAATGCCCCTATCAAGTTCAAAATATCCGGGCCTGACGCCACGTCAGATTTGGCAACAGGAAGTCAAGTTGTTCAATATTTAAAGCAATGGAAGGGCCGCGCGCTTGGTGTGCCTGAGACATCTCATGCTCTGGTTCCGATACGCCATTAAAATCAGGAACTATTTTCCGAGGCCTGGAGCCCCTATTCCGCAGGACTGACGGGCCGCTTTTGTGCCTTCGGTAAATAATTCGGCTTCCCGTGCATAAGCACTGCGCATGGCGGCACCGCCATCTATCATCGGAGTCTGTTTTAATTGTTGCTCCAAAATCTCCATACGCGCTGTTGCCGCCGCATTGAAGGTGGTTGTTGCCGTCAGCAGGCGATCACAATTGTCTTCATTAGGTCCGGATTTATTTATATCCCGCGCTGCCTTACGCCCATCGCTAGCACTTGCTTTCAGTGTTTTTGTTACTTCATCTGCAGCCATAACATCCCCTGTTACCAAGGATTGTAAACCACAAGCTATTAATGATATGTAAAATTTCTTAGTTAAAGAATACATTTTGCAAACTCCGTTAGCGTATCATCACGCGCACCCATAATTACAATCCGGTCACCGGGTTGCGCTTTGGCGCGTAAAGCGGGGGCAATAGCAGCCCGATCAGCAATATAATGGGCTTTTACACCCCTTCCCTGTAATTCCGCAACAAAATCTGCCGTACCATAGGATTTATCGCTAGTCCCACCCATATAGAGTACATCTGGAATATAAAATTCATCTTCCGGACCTAAACCACTGACGAACGCATCCAAAAGGCCATCTTTCATCAGCCTAAATGGCCCGTAGCCATGCATCTGGAACATTATCAGCAAGCGGCCCGGAAATTCGCGGAGGGTTTTGAGCGAGGCCGTTATCTTATCTGGATTGTGAGCAAAATCATCTATTATACTGATATTATTTATATTTTTGATTGTCTGCAAGCGGCGCGCCACACCGGAAAAACTTGCCAAAGCCTTTAAACTGTCGGCAAGATCGATGCCTGCCAGGCTTGCGGCCCCAATCGCGCAGAGGGCATTTTCAATGTTATGCACCCCTGGCACCGCCAATGTCAGCAAGCCCCCTTCTCCGGTCCCTATGTGCCGGATTTCTGCAGATATTCCGTGTGGAGAGGGGGTTATATTCCAAGCCTGAATCTGAGCCTGAGGGGCCTCGACACCCACCAAAATCGCCTTATCCTGATAATCAGCAAAAAACGCATCTTTAACGGCATTATTTGAAATATTTAGAATAACTTGCGATGATTGCTTAATGTATTGAGTGAATATAGGGACTAAATCGGCTACCGGCTTATGATCAAGGGCGATATTTGTCAGAACTGCGATGGTGGGGTGGTAAAGAACGATCGATCCATCGCTTTCATCACACTCCGCCACAAACAGGTCGGGCGCCCCAATCAACGCCGATGCATAGGGATTTTCCGGCGAACTGAAATTCAGGAAATTAGCCCCATTCATCACCGTCGGCTTTTGCCCCGCCTGCGACAATATCCACGCAATCATGCCCGTTGTCGTCGATTTGCCACTGGTCCCGCCTACGGCTATGCGCGTCTCCGCCGCGTCAAAAAGCTGCGCCAGTAATTCGGCACGTTTGACAATCGGGATATTCAGTTCCTTTGCCCGGCGCACTTCGGGAATGGTATCTTCAATTGCACTGGAGACAACCAGCGCCGCAAAATCCGCCGTCAGGCCTTGGCCATCCTGCGGCACCACCGGAATGCCGCTTTGTTCCAGAAAAGCGAATTTGTCCGGCGTGCGGCCCTGGTCATGGCCGCGGTCCGACCCCGTCACGCGCGCGCCCTGTCCTTTGAGGATAAGCGCCAGGGGCATCATGCCGCTGCCGCCGATGCCGCAAAAGAAATATGGGCCCATGTTTTTGTTACCTAGAATGATGTCGTCGTCGGGAAAAGCGGGCCGGAAGATGGCTGCACATTAGTGACAGGTTCTTCGTCATCACTGGCTTCTGGCGCTGCCTTTGCCGGTTTTCCTTTATCGCCATAGAAACCACCCTCAACCGCATCGCGGCGGGCATTGCGCTCTTCCTCACGGGCCTGCGCTTCGGCTTCTTCCTGTTCGGCGGCGATATAAGCCATACGATGCTTGGTGGCTTCCATTCTGTCGCCTGACAGAACGGGCGATTCATGATCATAGGATTCGACGCGGTCGCTTGTGTCCGCACTCAGCGCATCGGCATTTTCGTAGGGCGGCAGCGGCTGTTCCTGAGGGAACACGCCTGTAAAATCCACATCAATGCGTTCCGGATATTTGAACATAGCCCCCAGTTCGGCATCCGGCAGCAGCCCCAGCCCCCCATTCAGGACATTGCCAAATGTCGTCGCGGCAACGACAGATTCAACCTTTTTATGAACTCGACGATTACCCTGCGCTTCGCAGTCCAGGTACATATTATCATGGGATTTATTGATCCAGATTTTCTGTGGCGGGTAAACTTGGTATTTATACTCATCCTCACCGATAGTGACGATGCAGCGTACATCTTCTGCGCCTTTGGCCGTAAATTTAATATGCTGCTGATCCCCTTCGGTAATGGATGAGCAGGCATTCAAGGTAAAAACTGATGCGGCGATCAGGAAATAACGGCTGGCAATGGGCATGGGAAATCCTATAGACATGATTCCATTGCATTTTAAACCGATACGGCAATATTACAAGAAGCTGACTTTTTTTCTTGTGTTTCCCATAATATTTATATATTGTAGCGCCATCGCAAGGAGAAAAAAATGACTCATTACCTTTTTGAAGACGATGTTTTTGCACAGCCTCCGGTTTATTTATCCGACAAAAAAACCCCTGCTCTGGCAAGCCATATTGCCGACAGCATGGCCGAAGGCGCTGGCCTGGGCAGAAAATTTGCGGGCAAAGTTACGGCCGATAATCTGCAGGACAAACTTTTAGCCGATAAAAATGGTGTAACTTCCCTCGGGAAGGAATTCTGCGCTGCCATGGGCGTTGCCGCCAATCATGCAAGCCTTGTTCTTTACAGCCGCACACCAACCGGGCAAAGAACTGAATATCATCCAGAATATGTCCTTTAATATTCATTAAATAAAAAGCCCCCGATTTCGGGGGCTTCTTTTTTTTATCTCAGGATAAAAGCTTTCTCGCCGTGCTGGGTGACATCCAGCCCTGATCTTTCTTCATCCTCGGTGACACGCACCGGCATAAAGAAACCGACAAGCTTGAACACGGCATAAGTCATGATCATCGTGTAGACGATCACCGCCGCAGCGCCAATCACATTGGCCATGAACAGCTTGGTTTCACCGTACAGCAGGCCATCCAGACCAGCCGGGTTGATTGCCTTCGACGCGAATATCGCCGTCAGGATGCAACCGACCGTCCCGCCCACACCATGACAGGCGAATACATCGACCGTATCATCCGTTTTCAGGCGTTTCTTCACAACGCGTGACGCGGTGTGGCAGATGACAGACGTAATCACGCCAATTAGCATCGCCGATTGCAGTGAAACAAATCCGGCTGCCGGGGTAATGGCAACTAAACCGGCCACCGCGCCGACAGCCGCACCAATCGCAGTCGGACGACCCTGCACGGTCCAGTCGCAGATCATCCAGGTGGACATGGCCGCGGCCGCCGCCAGAATAGTCGTGCCCGCCGCATGCGCCGCAAGTCCGTTGGCCGCCAGCGCGGACCCGGCGTTAAAACCGATCCAGCCGAACCACAACATCGTACCACCCAGAAGAACCAGCAATGCCGAGAAGTTGTTGCTGCCCTCTTCCGGCTTGAAACTTTTGCGATTGCCAAGAAATACCGCCGCCACAAGCGCCGCATAACCCGACGTCATATGCACGACCATGCCACCGGCAAAATCAAGGCCGCCCATGCTGAGAATCCAGCCATTCGGTCCCCAGACCCAATGCGCCACCGGCACATAAACCGCCAATGACCACAGGCACATGATAAACAGCCACGCCTTAAAACGCACACGTTCCGCCACGGCCCCGGTAATCAGCGCCGGGGTGATAATCGCGAATGTCGCCTGAAACAGCATGAACAGCACATGCGGAATCGTCGAACCGTAAGACGGGTTCGGTTCCATCCCTACGCCTGACAACAGGAAGTAATCGAGATTGCCGATGATACCGCCATTATCGCCGGAGAACACCAGCGAGTAGCCACACACAGCCCAGAGCAGAGTCACAAAACCCATACTGGCAAAGCTTTGCAGCTTGGTTGAAATCACGCTGCGGATGGGAACCATCCCCCCATAAAAGAAAGCAACCCCTGGTGTCATCAACAGCACCAGGGCCGTTGCCACCAGCATCCACGCGGTATCCGCTCCGTTCATTTTAAATCCTCCACGGCATAATGTTAATTTATGCTGCAGACGCTAACAGAGACATGCATTTAATGCAATGCTGATATGCATTTTTTATAAGAAGTGTAAAAAAGCCCGATTTCTCGGGCCTTTGATTGATCAGTTATGTGCGGGGGATGGAATGGATAACGCCACCAAATCGGTATCATACGTATCCCTTAAAATCCGGTGCAGATTTTCCAGGGGCTGGCTTAGTTCTGGCAGTTCTTTGGCCATCCCAACACATATATTAAAACAGCGCATAATCGATGCCTGAACCGGTGTCGGGTAGCACGTCGAGCATTCATGCCCCTCTTCATCAAGACGCCCTGCAGTAACAACATGCGCAAGAGTACTTACCAACGGGTTTACCCTGTATAGAGACTCAGCCCCTGCAAGATAGGCAGCTGCCGAAACATCCCGTCCCACGGCAGCAAAGAAATCAGCTGCCAGCACATAGCCTTTGAATCCTTCCTGCTCGGCACGAGCAGCAATATACACCATCAACTCGTCACCATCTTTGTCATTGGCTTTTGCAGTAAGCCGTTTCAGATGCAAGGTTACCGTTGAAAAATCAACCTTATCCGCTGCCTGGAAGAATGCATCTCCCTGCTCAAGCCCCAAATTCCAAGAGTCAGACAGGGCTACAAGATCGTTCACCATCTGAATGAATTCCTGCTTTGGATCAGATTTCAATGCTTCCTGAGTGTTTGCCTGTAAGATCATATTTTTCTCCGTTTAACAAAAATTATTCTAGGGAAGCGGATAATGGCTTGCCACGAACTGGTACGCTTTATCAATATCGTACAAAGTCGTGTTATATGTTCTTTTAAGCGTATCACCCAACTTCTTTAACCGACCCGCCAGTTCTTTATCGGGGTGCGATGGGTTTATTGCCTCCCCGCAGGCGAGTTCATAATTATCCAGGATAAATTTTTGTACGGAGGGTGAAAATAAAGTATTCCCCTTATTTTCATCGCGTTGGCCTGTCGCTATAGCAACCGCCCGTTCAAGCAGGTAGACTTTATTCTCTGTGGAGGCACTCAAAAATGGCTTGCTTGCTGCAGCCAATGCAGAGTTAAGAAGTCGTGCAACACCAGTTTCTTCCATGGTTTGGGCAATAGCCAGCGCGCATAAAAAGCCTTCAGCATCAAATTCTGATTGTAGAGACATGCTAACTCCCTTTTCTGAGTTTTATGCTTCTAACAATTTCCTATAATTATGTCAATAATTTCGATATAAGAGCCCGGAATCGCCATAGGAATAGAACCTGTAGTCTTCGGAGATCGCGTGGGCATAGGCCTTTTTCATGGCGTCCGTCCCTGCAAAAGCACAGACCAGCATAAACAGCGTCGATTTTGGCAGGTGGAAATTGGTCATCAGCATATCCACGCAGCGGAATTTATATCCCGGCGTAATAAAAATGGATGTATCGCCCGCGAATTCATGCGTCTGACCGTGCGCATCAGCTGCGGATTCAAGAATACGCAGCACTGTCGTTCCGACCGCCAGCACACGCCCGCCATTTTCATGTGTTTGATTAATGAGAGCGGCAACATCAGCGCTCACCTCGCCCCATTCGGCATGCATTTTATGATCGGCGGTATCATCGACCTTCACGGGCAGGAATGTGCCCGCGCCGACATGAAGAGTCACACGTGCGGTATTGATGCCGCGTGCGAAAATTTTCGCCATTAAATCATCAGTAAAATGAAGTGATGCTGTCGGCGCGGCCACCGCCCCTTCGCGTTGCGCGAACATGGTCTGGTAATCTGCTTCATCCTGTTCATCCACGGCGCGTTTTGACGCGATATACGGGGGGAGTGGCATCATACCGATTTCGGCCAGCAATGGCTCCAGCTGCCCCGGCGCGACATCGAATTTCAGGCGAATTTCGCCGCCCTCATGAATCTCCTCAATCGTGGCATTTAACTTGCCCTCACCGAATATAAGAGTATCACCTTCATGCAAGCGTTTGGTTTTCTTGGCAAAGGCCAGCCATTCAACAGGCGACATACGTTTATGCAGATTGACTTCGGTCTGCATGTCGCCACGGCGCGCGAACAGGTAAGATGGGATAACACGCGTGTCGTTAAAAACTATCAGATCTTTGTCCGTCAGGCGGTCAGGAAAATCCCACACTGTACTATCGGTCAACGCGCCATCCTGCACAACCAGTTGCCGCGCAGCATGACGCGGCGATACGGGGCGCAGGGCTATCCGTTCTTCGGGGAGTTCAAAATCAAAATCACTGACTCGCATCGACTCTTGTCTAAAAAAGTTAGATATGTACTATGAGTTTTAAATATATAAAAAACTTCAGGGAGTCATTAAAAAATGCCGTATTCCGTACGCAATTTATTCACCGCCGCCGCAGTCACTCTATTTCCAGCCCTAGCATATGCAGTTGATGATAATTCTGTGGCGCAAGTCGGGCGGCTGGGTAAGCACCAATATGGCATTGTATCAAACCATTGGAATGATGACAGCACCAAGGCAGTTGCGTTTGTAAGTTATGTGACAGAGTCCGGCCATGTCGATATCGATATGCCTTTACCGAAAAAGGACGGCAAATCGCTTCGTGTCAGATTCCCCTGTGATAACCTTCTTTACTATCCGACTGCGCTTCTGCGTGATGGGTTTAGCCGGCAACTTTGGGCCAGTTACCCCGAAACCAATGTACTGACTACTGCCCGGACACGGTTAAATATAGCTTTTGCCACCCATAAAGCCTTTGAAGTTGGGCATGATATATGCGAGGCACTGAAAGAAGCACGACCTTCCATAGGAATTGATAATTCCGACCCGCGGTTGATCCATGAACGTTTTAAAATCACACCCAAATTTTATAAACTGCCCTATGCAGGAAATCCCGAACTGGATCGCTATACGCTGGAACTGTAATTCAATTTCATCCCATCATGCGCAGGGGCATAGCCCAGCGGTAGCAAAGCGGCCATTTTTTTGTAATCATAAAACATTTTCAGATGCGTCAAATAGACCTGTTCTGCGCCAATCAAGGCATTGAGCCGCTGAATATTGGGCAGGGTGGAATGCAGCGTCCCGTGGCCGTTTGAGAAATCGGCACAGTCGGCAATCCATGTTTTAATGCCTTTCAGCGCCGCAATCGCCTTATCATCCAAATCGATCATGTCCGTTGAATAACCGATATCACCGAAACGAAAGCCGAGGGATTTTGCATGAGGCCCATGTTCCTGTACAAAGGGGATAAAACTGATATCGCCAATGGTCATTTGCTGACCAAAATGTTGCTGGTCAAGAATATGTGGTTCCACCACGGGCGGGTAATACGCCGATGTCTGCATAAAAATATAATTAAAGCGCATTTCAAGTTCAGTAAGTGTCGCGGCATCACCATAAACCGGGACGCGCTTTTTATTTCGTGCCTGAATAATGCGCAATTCATCCAGTCCCATCACATGATCACTATGCGCATGCGTATAGAGCACGGCATCAATCGACCGGATATTTTCACGTGTCAGCTGTATATTAAAATCAGGACCGGTATCCACCACCAGCGCGGTTGTGGCCGATTGCACCATGATGCTGGGCCGGGTACGGCGGTTGCGCGGGTCAGCCGGGTCGCAATCGCCCCAGTCCCCACCAATACGCGGTACACCCGCAGAATCCCCACATCCCAGAATAGTTAACGTCAACTTGGTCATGGCGGAAACCTAGGGCATTGCGCCAAAAATAGCCAGCCCCGGCGATAAAGTTTGACTTTCTTTCTTAAGGGCTGTTATTTTCATATTCATAATTATAAGGATCAATCCCATGTCATTGCGTAATGCCTTTATTCTTACATTGGCCGTTCAGGCCCCACTCGCGCAAGCTGCAAGCCTCGCCTCCTCCGCCGAAGCCGATGTGGCCGCAACGATATCACCCACGCATGTCACCTTTCACCGCCCGCTTCAAAACCATGTAGATGTTTCCGGACAGCAAGTCACCCTCACGGTCGGCACACTGGGCCTGGTCACAACCTATCAAAAAACCTGCCATGATATGGATCGCACGCTTCTGGCATATGAGGATAACGGCGCCTCACTTCAATCACGCCTGAAAGAAATTTATCTGGAATCCGCCCGTGATATTTTTATCCGGCAGAACCCTGCTCTCCGCCTTGACGATCCAACTGGCCGCCTGACATTCGCCCAGGCCGGAAAGAAATTCATAAACGCGCTGGCCGATGAGATGCAAAAAGCAGATTACGATATGACGGTTAGGGCCGTTGGCATGTGCAATCACGCAATGGCCGACAGGGCAAGAAAACTTCTTCAGGATTATGAAGGAAAAAATACTGCGCCCGCCATTGCCCTCGTTACGCCCCACGGCGTTCAACTCTATGAAAGACCTCTAACATCCATATATTACGATGCCACAAAAAGGCAGATTAATGGCTCAATCAGCTTCCGTGGCGTCGACGACCCGATTGAGGCTTCGTGCAGCGAGATTACCCAGCTTCGGAATGGCCTTTTCAATGAATGGTCGCAGGCTGAAAAAGATAACGCCAGAAGATTAATGGATGCGGAAATCAGTAAAGGTCTGGCTATAAAACCTGCTGTTTTTGACGTGCAGGGCCGCATCAGTTTACCCGCAGCCCGCCAGCAGCTTAATCAAAAAATAATGGATGAAATGTGGTACACCAATATCCGATTCATCGGGGCCGCCGCAAATACCTGCGATGAAAATTCTTTCGATGGCATCTTCAAACGCATACAGAAAATGCTTGGCAGCTCACCCGCCATTACACCCACACCTAAATAAGCTGTGCTGTACGGAATAGATTAAAGAAATTTTCCGTGGTGATTTTTGCCATCTCGTCAGCAGAAACATTTTTCAATTCCGCAAGCACCGCGCCCGTCAGCGGCACATAAGCAGGTGTGTTCATCTGCCCGCGATGTGGTTCCGGCGCCAGATACGGCGAGTCGGTTTCCACGAGCAACCGGTCCAGCGGCACATCTTTGGCAAAGGATCGCAATTCTTCGGATTTTTTAAACGTCAGTATCCCGGAAAACGAAATATGCAGACCTAAATCCAGCGCTTCATGTCCCATTTTAGTAGAGCTGGAAAAGCAATGCATGATGCCACGCATCCCCTTCCCGTTTGTTTCTTCGCGTATCAGGCGGATAAGGTCGTCATCGGCATCACGTGCATGGATAATGACCGGCATATCCAGCGCGAGGCAGGCACGGATATGCTTGCGAAAACAATCATGCTGATCTTCCACGGATGAATTTTTATAGTAATAATCGAGGCCGCATTCGCCAATGCCGATAACTTTCGGGTCAGATGACGCCAGTTCAATCAGTTTTTCCAGCGTGACCGATTTTTCGTCCTCACGGCTGGCTTCGTGCGGGTGCGTACCCACCGTGCACCAGACATTTGGCAACGGTTTGACCATGTTCAGCAGATCGTCAAATTCTTCGACAATCTGGCAGTTGATGGATAACATGCCATCGACACCCGCCGCCTTGGTCGCCGCCAGAACGCCATCCAGGCCGTTTTCGGGCGTAAATTTGTTGTGATCCAGATGGCAGTGACTATCGATCCACACGGTTATGCAGCTTTCTCTTCCACCAGACGCGGGAATACGCCCTGCGGCTGGTCAATTGCCGCGCCCGGCTTCATGGCATGTGCGGGTGACAGGCGACTGAAATCGCGGTTACCATCAGCAATAGCTAGTTGGTCGAGCATCTTGGCGGCACTTTCAGGCATCACCGGCTGAATCATCAGCGACAGGCAGCGAATTGTTTCCGTCAGGACATACAGCACCGTACCCATGCGCACTGTGTCGGTCTTTTTCAGTGACCATGGCGCTTCGACATCGATATAGACGTTGGCGGCGTTCACGACATCCCAGATAGCCTCCAGCGCCTTGTGGAATTTTTGCATATCCAGTTCAGCACGGACATTTTTCAGCATCTCGGTCTGCGCTTTATGCAGCAAAGCCTTATCATTGTCGGTCATATCGGCTGGAGCGGGGATTTTCCCATCGCAGTTTTTATAAATGAACGACAATGTCCGTTGCGCCAGATTACCCAAGCCATTGGCGAGGTCAGAATTGATACGTGCCAGTGCATTGGCATGCGAGAAATCGCCATCATTGCCGAATGGTACTTCGCGCAGCACGAAGAAACGGGAGGCGTCAACACCATATTTCTGAATCAGGTCGTAGGGTGAAATCACATTGCCGACCGATTTCGACATTTTCTCGCCCTCAATCGTCCACCAGCCATGCGCGAACACGCGTTTCGGCGGAGCAATCCCCGCCGCCATCAGGAAGGCCGGCCAGTACACCGCGTGGAAGCGCAGAATGTCTTTCCCAACCATGTGCAAGTCGGCGGGCCAGAATTCTTCAATGCTATTCGGGTAGCCCGCCACCGTCAGGTAATTGGTCAGCGCGTCAATCCACACATACATGACGTGTTTTTCATTACCCGGAACCGGAACACCCCAGTCAAACGTGGTACGCGATACAGACAAATCCTTCAGACCGCTTTTTACGAAGCTTTTTACTTCGTTGAAGCGCGTTTCCGGCATGCAGAAATCAGGATGCGCCGCATAGAATTCCATCAGCTTGTCACCCCAGGCCGACAGGCGGAAGAAATAGCTTTCTTCTTCCATCCATTCGACTTCGGCACCACTTGGCGCGATTTTCTTCCCATTCGGGCCATCACGCAATTCGTCTTCGGCGTAATAGGCTTCGTCACGCACAGCATACCATCCGGCGTATTTATCGAGGTAAATTTCACCGCGCTCGACCAGTGTATTCCACAGCGCCTGGCACGCCTTGATATGACGCTCTTCGGTCGTGCGGATAAAATCGTCATTCGAGAAATTCATGGCCCCGCACAGGTCACGGAAATTCTGCGATACCTGGTCGGTAAATGTTTGCGGGTCAATGCCTGCTTTCTCAGCGGATTGTTTTACTTTCAGGCCATGCTCATCCGTACCTGTCATAAAGCGGACATTATATCCATCCAGGCGTTTGAACCGCGCCAGCACATCACACGCGATGGTCGTATAGGTATGCCCCAAATGCGGCTTGTCATTCACATAGTAAATGGGTGTGGTGATGTAATAAGATTTCTTATCGGCTGGCATTATCTTTTCTTTCTATTTGTCCCTGTTATAGCCGATTTCCGCAGGTTTTCCAGTGTTTTAGTGCCTATAGCGGCCAATGTTGACATAATTATAGACAATAGATATGTTAACCCGCATGAAAACGCGCTTACCACGCCCGCCTGCTTATACATCCAGATTTCTCAATCTGGACAGATCACCTGCCAACGCGACACCATTGGAATGGTTGTTTAATAAAAAATCGACGGCAGCCACTTTAGCCTCGGCGTTTATTGCATCGGCAGCCTTAATGTCAGACGGTGTAAGTGATACCCGGAGTATCACACTTCCTTTTGTCGTCGCCGCCATCGCCCTCACTGCGGGGCGTTTTGCTGAACGTAAAACATTTTGCCACGATATGGATTACCTCCAAAAATATTTTCTTTTTGATACACAGCCAAGCTCAGGATATTACCCCGCATCAAATTCCGACATCGATGTTTTGAAGATAAAAACACAAAGGCATATGCTCAAAAATGTTTTGACGGTCGCAGGTATGAATGGGATCAGTTACTGGTTATACGGACCAAATGGACTTTCTATCATGCTCCCGGCAACAACGCTTATTGCAACAGAAGTTGGATTAGACACATTTGCTCTTAAAAATGTACAAACAAAAAAATGGAATCTCATCCGTAGGGATCATGCCACCAATTTGGCTTCTCATGCACCCTAAATATCAAGTCTCAAAAACCATATACGCGCCCATAATCAGGAAGCGTTTATCGAGGTTGCCCAGCAGGCAGCGGTCGAAATGCGCGCGCAACCCGTCATAGATTTTCAGACGGCGTTCCATTGGCAGGGCGCGCAGGCCATCAAACCCCGGTAATTTACTACGCACCAAGGCGCCTGCTAGCCACAACATACATTCACGAAAAATACGCTGTGCATCATCATTCCCCTTATTGCCGAACGTATCGGCAAAATTCTGAACGGATGACCAACTGAGCACTGGAAAATCACGCAATAATCCAAGAGATTGGGAAATCAGTTCAGCATGTTCCGGAGCGGCATAATCATATGCCATTCCCAGGCTGCCTTCGGCCATTGCCACAATTTGCGGAATGGTATCCTTGGGCGCGCGTCCCTCAAGCGCCGCCGCGACCGGCGCATCGTCCAGTTTGCTATACGGCAGATGCACACAACGGGAATAGACCGTTGGCAATAACGCCCCTGCCCGGTGCGCAATTAATATAAGTAATGACCGCTCCGGCGGTTCTTCCAGAATTTTCAGCAGCGAGTTCTGCGATTGCCGTGTCATCGTGTCGGCATCATCGACAATCACAATCCGCCAGCCATTTTCAATGGATGATGTCAGGCGCATAAACGGGGCGATCTTGCGGATTTCATCGACGGGAACCACGCCCTTCTGCCGCCCGGTTTTTTCATCCACCGGGCGTTCGATAATTAAAAGGTCCGGGTTGCCACCGCTGGCAACTCTCGTAAACACCGGATCGTCATGCCTGACATGAAGCGATGTAGATTTTTCCGGTTCATCGCCGAACAGGCCTGGTCCCTTATCTTCCTTAGCTGCGCTGGCAAACAGATAGCGTGCCAGCCGATACGCCATCACGCTTTTCCCGACACCAGACGGACCAGAAAAAATCAGCCCATGCGGGAACCGCCCGCCATCAATCATATTCAGCAATTGCTGCTCGATTTTTTCATGGCCGATAAGATACTCTGTGGCCCGGGCTATCGCTATTTCCGCCGGGCCGGAATCGACGGGAGATTCATCATCCTCTTCATCAAAGAGCATGACATCATCATCTTCAGCGGTGTTGTCGTCAAACAGCATATTGTCTTACCTTGCCGTAAATGACATTGAACACATTATCAGCGTCCTGGGTCGCATCGACCACATGAACACGATTTGGATTTTCGCGGGCAATTGTCAAAAACCCCTGACGCAGTTTTTCATGGAAACTGGTGTCCAGCTTTTCAAAACGGTCTTCGGTATTTTCCCGGCCCTGCGCTGCATCTTTTTGCTTCAATGAGCGTCTAAGGCCGTCGGCGACAGGCAAATCGAGTAGAAACGTCATGTCTGGCGTAAAATTACCCAGCGTAGTTTTTTCGATGCTGCGAATTGTGCCAATATCAAATCCATGGCCATAGCCCTGATACGCCACAGTTGAGTCCGTAAAGCGGTCGCAGATAACGATGTTTCCAGCGGCTAGAGCCGGTTCAATCAGCGTTTCGACATGCATCTGGCGCGCGGCAAAAAACAGCAAACACTCCGCCATCGGCGTCCAGTTACCGCCATCACGCTGAACTAGCAGATCACGGATTTTTTCAGCTTCGGGCACGCCGCCCGGCTCACGCGTTAAAACAACGTCATGACCATCATTTTCCAACGCCGTTTTCAGGCGTTTGCACTGGGTGCTTTTTCCGGCCCCCTCGCCTCCTTCAAACGTGATGAATAAACCGCGTGTCATTGATATTTCGGAACGCCCACAATCATGATCATGAATTTTTCAACTAGGCGCGAGAAGAACGGCGCTTCAGGTACGTCTGTCTTGGCAATCAGCGGCACTTCCTGCGTTGTTCCATTCGCCAACGTTACGAGAATGGAGCCAACTTTATCACCTGCCTTCACCGGAGCTTTCAGCGGCGCATTGAATGTCGCCGTCAATTGAGCTGGCGTCTTGGTAAAGGATGGGACTGTTGCGCGGATATCTTCCGCCGCCGTCAATTCCACTTCACGTGCCGTGCCCAGTACAACCGGGGCCTTTGCCACAACCACATCCCTTTTAACCAGATCCATATTCTTAAACGACACCAACGCCCAATGCATCAGCTTGGATGCTTCATCCGCGCGTTCCTGCATGGATTTTGTGCCGTTTATCACCACAATCACGCGGCGCCCACCCGCAACACCTGAACCAATCAGACCATAACCAGCGGTCGATGTATGGCCCGTCTTGATACCGTCCGCGCCGATACCACGGTAGAGGAGCGGGTTACGGTTGCCCTGCTTGATATTGTTATAAACGAATTCCTTTTCGGAATAATATTTATAGTCTTCCGGATAATGGCGGATCAGGTAAGCCCCCATAACAGCCAGATCACGCGGTGTTGAATAATGGTTTGGATCATCCACACCCGTCGAATTCATAAAATGGCTATCCTTCATGCCAATTTCTTCGGCTTTCTGATTCATCATCGCCACGAAATTCTCTTCGGACCCGGCGACACCTTCAGCCAATACGATACAGGCATCATTCCCCGACTGGATAACCACGCCGCGTATAAGGTCTTCTACCTTGGCCATCGAATTCAGGGGCAGAAACATGGTTGATTCCCCGAGTTTCGGATCACTCTTCTCCCACGCGCGCTGGCTAACCGGCAGCATCATATCCATGGTCAGCTTGCCGGATTTCAGAGCATCATAAACGACAATGGTCGTCAGTACTTTGGACATCGAGGCCGTTGGTACCTTTTCATTGGCATTCTTCTCATAAAGAACGGTGCCGGTATCATAATCAATAATATAGGCATTCTTCGCCAAGGTTTCAGGCACCGACAATGCCTGCGCCCAGACCGCAGTCGTCATAGCGAAAAAGGAAAGAATAAAGGCAGTGAAAATCTTCATAGAATGTTTCCAGATTTATTATTGAACAACGATGATGGCGTCAGATTGGCCCTTGGCCAGAACCCTGGAAAGGACATTATCGGCTGAGCGCACACTGTCAAGGGGGCCAAGGCGGACTTTGTAAAGAATCTTACCGTTATACGTGCCCGATTCAACCCGCGCCGGAGCAATTTCCGCCAGTTTTTGCGACAGGCGTAACGCATTGCTTTCAACCCCGAACGCACCAGCCTGAACATAAAGGCTGGTTTTTGTCACAGGTTTTTGGGTGACCACTGGATTTGGATAGAACCGCCCATTCTGAACATGTCCTGGCACGGAATCAGCTTGTGCTGCACTGGCCAATTCAGATTCTGTCGATGGCATATCCGACATAACCGGACCGCGTGGAGCCTGATAAGAAATCGGCAGGCGTCCTGTTTCGTTATAGGCCACCTCCATTCCTTTTGTCGACTGGCCGCTGCGGGCTGCACTCGCCAAAGCGCGGCTTTCATTTTCCAGTAACTCAAGTTTTACGCGTGCGGTCCCTGTTCCAACCATACCAAGAAGTTTGGCAGCTTTGCCCGACACGTCAATAATACGGCCTTTGGCAAACGGACCACGGTCATTTACCCGCACCACTACGGCACGTCCATTATCGAGGTTGGTGACCCGCACCAGCGACGGCATCTGCAAGGTGCGGTGCGCCGCCGTCAATTCGTTCTGGTCATAGCGTTCCCCGCTGGCGGTTTTTCCGCCATGGAAGCCCGGCCCATACCAGGATGCGATGCCCGTCTCGACATAGTTATATGTTTCAGCCGGGTAATAGGTGCGGCCCATCACCTTATAGGGCTTACCCACTTTGAACGTCCCTTGTTGCGTACGTGTGTTTCCGGCATGAGGATCCGGCCCCTGCCAGCTTTTGAATAAATGTGAGCCGTATTGGACTTCGGTACAGCCAGTCAGGAAGAATGGCATGAGCAGTAACAAGCAGAGAAGTTTTTTCATGAATGTCTCGGGTTAAGGGTTCAGGTGCGGGGCATGGTTATCCCCACCGCCTTTGGCGATGTAATCAGACAGCAAACCCACTGTCAGGGCAAAATAAGTCGAACGGTTCCATTTTTTGATGACTTCATAATTCTGTGATACCAGATAGGCACGTCCTTCGCCGCCATCGGGTACAACCAGCTCCAGAATTGCATGCGATTCAATAGCAGGAACACCTTCCGAAAATCGGACCCCTTCGCGCAGCCATTCCGTCACTGATTTACGCAGATGGCGGGGGTGGTAATTTTGTGGTAGATGGACAGCCCATCCCCATTTTACATTTCTATTCCAGCCGCTTTGATACAGGTAATTGGCAGTCGAGGCGAATATATCAGCCTTGTTCTGCCATATGTCCTTATGACCGTCGCCATCGCCGTCCACCGCGAATTTGCGCCAGCTCGACGGCATAAACTGGTTCTGGCCCATCGCCCCTGCCCATGACCCCTTGAAACTGGCGCGTGTAATGTGGTTGCCCTGCAGAATAAGCAGCGCATCGATCAATTCTTGTTTAAAGAAGTTTTCGCGGCGACCTTCCCAGGCGAGTGTCGCCAATGACCGCACCAGATCAAAGCCACCTGTATTGGCCCCATAACTTGTTTCAACGCCCCAAAGCGCCACGATGATTTCCGCAGGGACACCGGATGCACGCTCCATCTGATTTAATAACTGGCGGTTATCCTGAAACCGCATACGTCCGTTATCAATACGCTTTTGCGACATCACATTGCGCAGATAGGTTGCATAACCCATCTTGCTGCGTTCCGGTTGTTTCTGGTCGAGCGTGATAACTTTCGGGTCAGGTGTGACGCCATTAAACGCCATATCGAATGTTGCAGAGGTAATGCCACGGGCCAATGCTTCGGCACGAAACCGGGTGAGCCATGTGGCAAAATTTTCAGCGTACGCCGCCTGCGGCAGGAGCAGCGTCAGTATCAGGCACAGGGTCAGTAATGGCGTTATCCGCATCAGGAATATCCGTTTTGATTCGATCTGTCAGGGTATAGGCGATGATACCGACGATTTCCTTAACAGCAACCTGAAACTGATAAAAACTCCCAAGAACATCAAGGGTTGGAAGATAACGATATTGCCCGTTTGTGATATATCCTGCCGGGTGAGGCATGACTTTCCAGCCATTTGTGTTAAAAATCGCCATAGAGCGCGGCATGTGGTAGGCCGAAGTTATCAACAACCACTTATCCCCAGGCTGTGGATGAATGAGTTCTTTGCTAAACTGCATATTTTCATATGTATTGCGGGATTTTGCTTCAATGACAATTCTGTCAGTCTTGATATTCAGTATATTCAAGGCTTCACGGGTTTTTTCCGCTTCGCTGCCCGGCTGGTCGATAAACTCGGCTTCGCCGCCCGTCACAACAAGCTTTGCCTGTGGATAACGCAGGGATAACGCCGCAAATTCCCATATCCTGTTCGCATTGACATTTATTTGTATCTGCTGCCGCGCATTTGATGTTTTCAGATCAAGGCCCCCACCCAATACAATAATGCCATCCACGTTTTCCACTTCAACAGCCGGGTATTTATTTTCAAGCCAGGTAAGCAAATTATATCCGATTGGCAGAAACCCGATTAATGCAAGGCAGGCCACGCAAAACCGGATGAGCCATTTTGCCCATGTCCGCGCATAAAAAAATACACCGGCACATAAGCCAATTGTGAGGACAGATAGGGGCGAAAAAACAAACCAAAGGACTTTGGACAGAACAAAAAACATCAACTGACTTTCTGTAATTGCCGGTCATGCCAGCGTGACAGTGTTACAATTCCCGCAATAGCCCCCACAACGCACAAAGCCATGTCTTTCTGCGTATCCCAGACATCACCCTGCGTCCCTAGAAATTCATTCGCCCCCTGACCTATGGCCACGGCCACCAGCCATTCCGCTACCTCGTACAGCGCAGCTATACCAAGCGAAGAAAATACAATCGCTGCATTCATCCAGCCGCGCGACCGTATTCCCGATAATCGTAACAACAGCTCACGAATGGCAATGGCCGGAATAAACCCCTGCGCAAAATGCCCGACCCCGTCATACCCGTTCCGCGACGCATCCATCCATTCTGCAATAACGTCAAACAAAGGGACGCGCGCATAGGTATAGTGGCCGCCGACCATAAGTACGACCGCATGAATTGCAATCAGCACATAGAGAATATCCGTCAGGCGGAAGCGGTTATATGTGAAGGCCAATAGCGGCAGCGTAATCAAAACCGGCGCGACCTCAAGAACCCAGGTAGGATAGTCATATGGATTAATGCCCGACCATATGAGAACGGCCAGTACGACAACCAGCAGGATTGTATGTTTCGGTAATATCATGGGTATCAGGTATAATGGGAAGCCGCGCCTATTTCAACTCGGCGTCCGTCATCTTAAAGAAAACACCCATTTCCCTATTTTCGGTCAGGACAAATTTTCCTTTCACCGTCACCATATCTTCGGCCCATTCGACAGGCTGCTTGACGATAACTTCGATAATTTCATTCTCAAGTCCCGGCGGACAAAACGGACAGGTCGGCGTCCGCTTGGATAGCAGGAAGTGCCTGAATGTCTCTGTCGATTCAAGGGGCAGCATAAACCCGGAAACGGACACCTCGGTACCGGAAATCTTTTTGATATTATCCGGTATGTCAGCGGTATATGTCCCGGTTTCAGCATTCAGTTTTATTTTTGCTGTCTTGAGAATTGTCCAGAAATTATCATGCGACATCGGCAGCGTTTCCTGCGCGGCGCGTTCATCGGCGGGCTGACTTGAGTCAGTGACAGTTGATTGTTCAATCGTCACTTCGCCTTTTTCCAACGTGAATGCCGGAAGCGACGCGAGTAAAAGGAACCAACAGGTAAAGCGTTTTATCATGCGCGTAGTAATGTCTCTGCTATATTTAAGCGGCCGGCACGAAGCGAAGGAATAAGCCCGGCCAGCAACGCCAATATAATCATAATTGCGCCTGCCGCCAAGTCTGTTCCGCCGAAACCTGAAGGTTCCAGCGCCATATGTTTCGTCGTTTCTATCCAATATGCCGCGAAGCGGACAAATATCTGCGTAATGAGGTATCCCGTTATCACACCAGCCCCGCCGAGCAGCAGTGTTTCAGTCAGCATCAATTTCAGTATCTGAACGCGTGTTCCACCCATCACGCGCAATAGCGCAATATCATAGCGACGTTCATCGACAGCGTTGTAGAGTGTGATAAATACGCCGAACGCAGCGAACCCAACCATCAGAATCCCAAAAGCATGTATCAAGTCGCTTCCGCTATTCATCAAATAGTTGAGACGCGCCATTTCAAAAGCCGGGCTGGCGGCCTGCATCGCTGAGCTCTCATTAATCAGGCGGGGTAATGTAGCAGCAGCCAGAGGGGATTTATAACTTATCAGCAATGCCGTAATTTCATTTTCGTGATGTTCGTCTTCATGTCCGATTTCTTCGTGTTCCTCCTCATTTTTCCCTTCATTCCCTTCCTCCTCCGCATGCTCATGCACATGCCAGACAGTTTCCAGCGGAGTCAGAACAAGGCGGTCCAGCACGGTCCCGTTAGGTTTCAATATCCCCGTCACCGTATACGGGAAATCCGTATGCAGGTCGTCACTGCTCACCAAACCATGCGCTCCAAAAATCTTATCGCCGACTTTGATATGATACTGGCTGGCTGCCTTGGCACCGACAACCACCTCCATTTCCTGACTGAAAATTTTTCCATCCGCAAAATCGCCTTCGTAATGCGCGATATAATCCGGTGTAGTCCCCACAATGCGGAACCCGTTATAATTATCCCCCAGAGCCAGTGGTATCGCCTGTTTTATTAGCGGATTTGACAGCAGCTTATCGGCTTCCGCCGCCGGAATATTTCCCGTCGGGATATCCAAATGAAAGACAGAAGAAAGTATAATCTGTAGCGGCGATCCTTTTCCGCTTACCACCAGATCAATACCTTTCAGATCTTTCTGAAACTGACGGTCAATCTGATCATTCAAGTGTATCAAAGTCAAAATCGTCGCGATGCCCAAGGCCATCAGCAACACATGAAACAACGCCGTCAGCGGCTTAAATTTTATATTGGCCAGAGTAAGGTGGAATGGTGACATGGTTACTTTCCTTCCACATTATAAACAAAATCAAAATCCGCGGTAATGCGGTTATCGTGGGATGCAACTACAAGCGTCGTTTTATGAGTTGTAACAATATGTTTCAACAGATTCATGACATTCGCTGCTGCCCGGTCATCCAGCCCGGATGTGGGTTCATCGGCCAGCAATAATGCCGGTTTCATCACCATGGCCCGAACTATCGCCGCCCGTTGCGCCTGGCCCTGCGATATCTGTGTGGCCGGTTTATCGGCAATGTCGGCGATGTCCGTCTGGGTAAGTAATTCATTGATATACGCCATATCCGGCGCTGTATTATTTATGGACGCCGCCAGCAGGACATTTTCACGCACGGTCAGGCTTTTCACCAAATGTAATGTCTGGAACACAATACCGATATGATGGCCACGAAATTTGTCACGCTCTGATTCAGCCAATTCATACAGATTTGTACCATTGACTGTTACTGTACCGGACTGAATTTCACCGATACCTGCCAGCGCATAAAGCAGCGTTGTTTTGCCGGACCCGCTGGCACCTTTCAGCAGAAATTTCTGCCCCTGCGCAATGGTCAATGAGGGAATATCAAGTACGGTTGTGCCTTTATATCCGGCTTTCAAATTGGCAAGGGTGATCATGGCGCCTCCTGTCCCTGATTTAAAATGTTATTTTATAACAGTCAAGAGACAAAAAAAACTCCTGCCTAAGTTTTACAGTCCTGACATGTCCCATGCAATTCCAGCACCTGACGCGATGGCGCAAACCCATGTGTATGGGCATTCTGTTCCAGCTTACGGGCGATACCGTGATCTTCGATTTCATCGGCATGACCACAATTATCGCAGACCAGCAAGACATGCTGGTGGTCATGATCGGGATGCTGGCATGGCATATAGGCGTTCAGGCTTTCGACCCGTACTGCCAGGCCAAGTGCACAAAGAGCATCCAAGGCACGGTAAACACTCATCGGGCTCATATCACGCTTATAGGCCTCTGCCACCTTCGCGAGCAGATCATAAGCCGTCACGGGTTGCTCATAATCCAGCAGAACCGTGTAAACCTGCTCACGCAGGTCGGTCCAGCGCTGCTTTTCTTCCGCGGCGCGGCCAATGGCGTACTTGATTAGCCTGGCCTTCTGTGCTTTGTTTAAGGTCATAGCGTTTTATACGCCACCGCCCCCCAAAATACAAGATTTGCCACCATGTCCAAGCTTTCCTTTTCGGTTCTGAAAATATGGGATTTTCGCCTGCTGGTCCTGACCCGCATTTTTACGCATATGGCCCTGAATTGTCAGGCGGTTATCGTTGGCTGGCAGATTTATTCCCTAACCAAAAGCGAATTTATGCTCGGCCTGACCGGACTGGCCGAAGCTGTCCCCGCCATTATCGCCGCGCTGTTTTCCGGGCATATCGTCGATACCTCCTCGCCGCAGAAGATCTTTATCCTTTCTCTCGCCGCCCTTACCCTCAATACATTCATGTTGCTGCTTGTCGGTGGCGGCCATTTATCGCTGGATGATAATCATATTATCGCGATGATTTTCGTCGGCATTTTTATTTCAGGTCTGGCGCGCAGTTTTATCATGCCCTCCACCTTTGCCATTCTGCCGCAGACTGTAGAGCGCATGGATTATTCCGCGGCAGCAGCCTGGTTGAACACGGCGTTCCAGTTCGCCGTGATTATCGCCCCGGCACTGGCGGGTATTGTCTATGGTTTCTCCGGCCCTGCAGGCGCATGGATATTCCCAACCGCCTTTCTGGCGTTATCCTTGCTATGCAGCCTGAATTTCCGCAATCTGCGCCCCTATGTCCGCCCGGAACAGAAAGAAGCTGCGATAAAAAGCATCAAAGCCGGGTGGCGATTTATCCTCGACAATCCGCTTATCCTGTCCATCATGGCCGTCGATATGATGGCTGTATTGTTCGGCGGCGCGGTCGCCATGCTGCCCGCCTATGCCGACCAGATTTTACATGTCGGACCTGAAGGTCTGGGACTTCTGCGTTCGGCGACGGCCATCGGTGCCATCGTCACCGCATTGTATTTTTCAATTTACCCTATGAAAAAATTCTCGCTTAACCGTCTACTCATTGTGGCGGGAGGTTTTGGCGCCTGCATGATTGGTTTTGGTCTGTCGACATCATTCCTGCTGTCCATGTTTTTCCTGGCGCTCAGCGGAGCATTTGACAGTATTAGCGTCATTATCCGCTCTACCATTAAGCAAATCCTGACCCCTGACGCCATGCGGGGGCGCGTATCATCGGTGAACAGCATGTTCGTCATTTCCTCCAATGAAATTGGAGCGTTTGAATCGGGGACCGCAGCCCGGCTTATGGGTCTTGTCCCGTCGGTTGTTTTCGGCGGCGTTATGACACTGATTATTGTCGGCACGACCACCCTCTTGACTCCACGCCTTAGAAAAATAGTTATTGATGACACCACAAGTCCGGGGGGATGAGAGGTCCATCATGTTACAGAAAAACGACGACATCGAGTTAATGCTTGATGAGGTGAAGCGAGCGGAATCAGTGGCGGCGGATGCCGAACTTGATATTAATGCCCGTGACGATCTTTTACGTGGTTTTACAACGCGTTGCGCCGGTTCGTTAATATCTTTGCTGAAGGAGCTTGAAACCTTACGTAACTATGTTCAATCGGATGCAGGGCGCATTACCCTGAAAACTCACCGCGTTCTGGTGGAAGGTTTCTCGGACCGCACCAGTTCGGATGCCCTATCCCAGGCACTGGAAAAAGCAAAATTCTATTTTACTGAAAATCACGATGTCAGCCTCAATCTGCAGGGCCTGACCGCCTTACCTGATGGCGGCCACCGCGCTACACTCGAAATCCTCCTGACGCCATTTTCACGCCGTCCACGGACTCAGGTGCAATCACTGGAGGCCGAAGCACGTCAATTTCGCGCCCGTAATTTCAAAGCCCTGCGCACACGCGAAGCAAACGAGGCAAAGCATTTAATCTATGATCATTTTGCGGCCATCAACGGGGCGACGCTTGCCATGCCCGAATATATGATGATCAACGTTAACGATGCGAGCGTCATGAACATGATGCTCGAGCAGCGTTTTTTTAAGGCGGGTAAAGGGGAGGCCAGCAATGATTCGGAGCCGCCCCCGGCCTCTGAAAAACTTCCGACATCTTTCGCCGTCCGTTTCGCGCAGGAGCCAGGCGCACATTAATTTAAGCGGCAGCCGCCATATCAAAGAGCAGCACTTCAGCCTCACGCCCGTCAGACACACGCAATTCCGTGTTTTTCACGGCGACCGCGTCCCCGGCATTCAGCACATGATCGTTGACGGTCACGCTGCCCCGCGCGACATGCAGCCATGCCTGGCGGTCATGGGCGACATCATACGAAAGCGGCGCATCGCCCCCATCGAGGATACTGGCGTATACCTTAATATCCTGACCGATGGTAATCGACCCATCGCGTCCATCCTGCGAGCCTATCAACCTGAACTGGCCGCGCTTATCGGCCGCGGTGAAGTTTTTCTGCTCATAGGACGGCGTCTGGTGCAGCTTCTCAGGCAGCACCCATATCTGCAGCAGATGCACGGGGTCAGTTGGCGACGCATTGTACTCGCTATGACGCACGCCTGTGCCTGCACTCATGCGCTGGATATCGCCCGGCTTAATCTGTGATGTGTTACCCATGCTGTCTTTGTGTTCCAGCACGCCATCCAGAATATAGGTAATGATTTCCATGTCGTTATGTGGATGCTCGTCAAAACCTTTGCCACCCGCCACAATGTCATCATTGATAACGCGCAGCGCTCCATAGCCCATATGAGCCGGGTCGTAATAACGACCGAATGAGAATGTATGCGCCGATTGCAGCCAGCCAAAATTGACCTGACCACGATCTTGCGCTTTGCGTATTTTCATGATGAACCCCTTTTGTTACGCAGTTAATATTATAATTTTCTAATATTATTTAGGTTTAAAATTTCAAAAGGCAAGTTACATCATTTAATCAAGCAGCGGATTTCTTGGACTTTGGGGCATCCTCTAGCTTGAATGCCAACTCGTGCCCCTTGACCGACACGCCGATGGTTGACCCATCAGGGATTTCACCGCGCAGGATCATTTCCGCCAGATGGTTTTGGACATGCGTCTGGATGGCGCGCTTCAACGGCCGCGCCCCATAGACCGGGTCGTACCCACGTTCCGCCAGCCAGTTTTTCGCGTCATCGTGCATATCGAGCGTGATGCGGCGCGTCTCCAGCAGCTTGCGCAGATTGCCCAGCTGAATATCAACGATGCCCGACATCTGCGCACGCCCCAGACGACGGAACAACAGAATTTCATCCAGACGGTTAAGGAATTCAGGGCGGAAGAATTTGCGTACCATCTCCATAACCTGCGGACGCACCGATTCAACATCCGCTCCCTCTTCCTGATTGGCCAGGTGTTCGGCCCCCAGGTTCGAGGTCATAATAAGAACAGTATTCGCAAAATCCACCGTGCGGCCCTGACCATCGGTCAGACGTCCATCATCGAGAACCTGCAACAACACATTGAACACATCCGGGTGTGCCTTTTCAATTTCATCAAACAACACCACCTGATACGGGCGGCGGCGCACGGCTTCGGTCAGCGACCCGCCTTCTTCATAGCCAACATATCCTGGGGGCGCGCCAATCAGACGTGCCACGGAATGCTTCTCCATATATTCCGACATATCCATACGAATGAGCGCCGTATCATCATCGAACAGGAATTCGGCGAGCGCCTTGGTCAATTCGGTTTTCCCGACACCCGTCGGGCCGAGGAACAGGAACGAACCAATCGGGCGGCGCGGATCCTGCAACCCGGCACGGGCGCGGCGAATGGCGGCAGAGACAGCGCGCACGGCTTCGGCCTGCCCCACGACACGCGCCTGCAGCTTGTCTTCCATCGCCAGCAGCTTGGCATTTTCGCCTTCCATCATTTTATCGAT
>CAMLMM010000017.1 GCA_946481105.1 uncultured Alphaproteobacteria bacterium | reverse complement strand
CCTGATGCAGGATGGTCTTGCCGCGCATCCATAAATCCAGTGTGCCTTCGGGCACGATACGGATACCGGGCAGGGTAATCTGCGGAATTTTTTGGCCTTCGGCCTCAATCACCAGCGAGGTGATATCGACATCCAGAAACGCCGTCAGGTCAGCGGTGATGCCTTCAATAAACTCCTCGAAGCTTTCGGATTCCAGCAGGCGCAGTACCGCTTTGTGAATGCGTGTCTGGTTGTTCATATTATGCCGCGCGGTTTCGACAATGCCGCGGGCGGTTTCAATCGCTTCGGTTTTATCGGCCTTCAGGCGCTCAATCATATAAGTCTGGAAATCGGCGACGCCTTTGCCCATTTTTTGGCGCGGTGTCACCAGAATATCGTACAAATCCGGGTGACGCTGCAGAAAATCTGGATGGCGTTTCAGCCAGGCGATAACATCATCGGAAGATAAGGCGGGTGCGGGCGGGGCATCGTGGGTCAAGGTGCAAACTCATCTAAAAATCTGGGCCCATCATAGCATAACTATAAGGGCCCAGACAGATTATTTTATGTTCAAATCTCTAGAGAATTGACTGGCCGGTCTTTTTCCAGTCATCGACGAAAGCCGCCAAACCCTTGTCGGTCAGCGGGTGGTTATAGAGTTGTTTAATCACCGAGCCGGGACAGGTCGCGACATGCGCGCCCATCTTGGCGCTTTCGACGATATGCATCGGGTTGCGGACCGAGGCCACCAGAACTTCGGTCTGGAAGTCGGGATAATTAGAATAAATACCGACGATTTCATGAATCAGGTTCAGGCCATCGGCACCGACATCATCGAGGCGCCCGACAAACGGGGACACGAATGCCGCGCCCGCTTTTGCCGCTAGGATCGCTTGCGCCGCCGAAAAGCAGAGCGTCACATTAACCATGGTGCCTTCGTCCGAGAGGCGTTTACAGACTTTCAGACCAGCAGGAGTCAGGGGAACTTTCACCGCGACATTGTCGGCGATCTGGCGCAGCTTGTCGGCTTCTTTCCACATCGTTTCATAATCGGTCGAAGCTACTTCCGCGCTCACGGGACCGGAGACGACGGAACAGATTTCTTCAATCAGCGGAATAAAGGATTTGCCGGATTTCAGAATTAGGGACGGGTTGGTCGTAACCCCGTCCAGCAGCCCGGTGGCGGCCATGTCCTTAATCTCGTCAATATCTCCGGTATCAATAAAAAACTTCATGGCTTTTATCCTTATGGTTGCCTAATGTCTTGGGTGGAGGCATCATGCCAAGCTTACCGCAGGAAAGCAAGATATGCGCGTAGTCCGCGTTTTAGTTACGTCACCGGTCGACAAGGCCTATGATTACCTTGTGCCGGAAACCCTGGATGTTGGTCTGGGGGATTATGTCACGGTCCCGCTGGGGCCGCGCACGGTCACGGGTGTCGTCTGGGAAATTCCTGATTCGAGCGATGTGCCGGAAGGTAAATTAAAAGCAGTTCTTGAAAAACATGATGCGCCGCCGATGACTGATATCCAGCGCAGTTTTATCAGTTGGGTGGCACATTATAATATGGCGGCCGCCGGGGCGGTTTTAAAAATGGCCGTGCCGGTTCCCGATGCGCTGGACCCGCCGACACCGTTAACCGGATATATTATCGGCCAGCCGGGTGAACTGAACCCCACGCAGCAGAAAGTGATTGAATGCCTGAGCGATGGATTGCCACGCCGTGCCGCCGAGATTGAAAAACGCAGCGGGGCGAGTGCGTCCATTATCAAGACGATGGTAAAACATGGTTACCTGCGTACCGTTGATATTTTTGGTTCGGCCCCGTGCCGTTATCCGGACCCGGATCTGGCCCTCGCGCATTTAACGCCGGAGCAGCAGGCGGCTGCCGATAAAATGAAGGCACGGCTGGGTACGGGGGGATATGAATGTTTTCTGCTCGATGGGGTCACCGGGTCGGGGAAAACCGAAGTTTATTTTGACGTGATGGCCGATGTCATACGTCAGGGCGGACAGATACTCATCCTGATGCCGGAGATTGCTTTAACCACGTCCTTTATCGAGCGTTTTGCCGTGCGTTTCGGCGTGAAACCGGCGCTGTGGCATTCATCCCTGACACCCGCGCAGCGCCGCCTGACCTGGCGCAGCGTTGCGAGTGGCGAGACAAAGGTGGTTGTAGGCGCGCGGTCGGGATTATTCCTTCCCTTCGCCAGATTAAGCCTGATGATTGTCGACGAGGAACACGACCCGTCCTTCAAGCAGGAGGAAGTCGTTATATATAATGCGCGTGATATGGCGGTGGTGCGCGCGCATCAGGGGAAAATTCCCATCGTGCTGGTGTCCGCGACACCGTCAATGGAGACATTGCAAAATGCCTGGGATGGCCGTTACACATTACTCCATCTGCCGGACCGTTTTGGCGGGGCCGCAAAACCGGATATTCGCATTGTCGATCTGACGAAAGATAAACCTGCGCGGCTGCATTTCCTGTCGCCTAGTCTTATCGCCGAAATGAAACTGACATTCGACGCCAAGCGTCAAGCGATATTGTTTCTTAACCGCCGGGGATTTGCACCCCTGACGTTGTGCCGAACCTGTGGTCACCGTATTGAATGCCCGAAATGCACGGCGTGGCTGGTGGAACACCGCGCGCAATCGCGGCTGCAATGCCATCATTGCGGTTTTGCCATGAAAATTCCGACCGCGTGCCCGCAATGTCAGGATACGAATTCACTGGTAGCGTGTGGACCGGGTGTTGAGCGCATTGCCGAGGAAGTCAAAGAATATTTCCCGGAGGCGCGGACGCTTATTCTGGCGAGTGATATCACTGACACGCATGAAAAATTGCTCGCCGCCTTGACTGCCATCCGCAATGGCGAGGTGGATGTGATTATCGGCACGCAGATACTTGCGAAGGGGCACCATTTCCCCCTGATTACTTGTGTCGGGATTGTCGATGCCGATCTGGGACTGTCCGGTGGCGATTTGCGGGCGACAGAACGCAGTTATCAATTGCTGCATCAGGTGGCGGGACGCGCCGGTCGTGAGTCGTTCAAGGGGCATGTGCTGGTGCAGACATATAATGCCGGACAGCGTGTGATGCAGATGCTCGCCAAAGACGACCGCGACGGGTTTATGCGGGCTGAAATGGGTGAAAGGATGCGGGCCAATATGCCGCCTGCGTCCCGTCTCGCCGCGCTGATTATTACGGGCAAGAACGAGCAGCAGGCAAAGGATATTGCCATGACGATTGGCCGCGCCGCGCCGCGGCTGGAAGGTGTGCGCATTCTGGGCCCTGCCCAGGCGCAGATGTACCGTATTCGCGGCCAATATCGCCAAAGATTGTTAATTCAGGCCGAAAAGTCGGTTGATATTCAGAAAGTCATTGCCGATTGGCTGGAACCGCTTAAAATTCCATCGGCGGTAAGGGTCACGGTCGATATAGACCCGCAGAATTTTTTATAAAGGCAGGCAGGTATGCGTCATAGTTTTCATAATCACCTGGATAAGGATGATAAGCCGCGCAAGACGGTAATCGAGATTGTGGGCAAATGAATACAGGAATACGCCGTTTATTTCTTATTCCGCATGAGGGGTTAACGCCGCTGCTGACCAGCCAGGATTTAATTAAATGCTCGGCTATTCTGCTGATGATCTGCGATCACATCGGCGCGTTTATTTTTCCGGAAGATAATATTTATCGGCTTATTGGACGTTGTGCTGCGCCGATATGGCTTATGATGGCGGGGTATGCGCGGACACGCGATATACCACCACCTTTCTGGATGGGCATATTTATTTTGTGTCTGACAGGCATCATTGCCGGGGGCCCTCTATTTCCGATCAATATACTTGGGAGTATTGTGCTGGTGCGTCTGACGATTGATAAGATGGCGGCGGTCGCCTGCCGCAGCACAGGTAATTTATTCCGCATGTATATCAGCCTGTTTGTGTTGTCCCTGCCACTTTATCTGGCATTTGATTACGGGGCGTTTGTTTTCATGTTTGCCCTGTACGGGTATATGATTCGTAACCGTGATGAATTACCGATTTCACGCATGGTTCAATATATTTATGGCGTGGCTGTCGCACTTGGGTACGCGGCATTTGAGATATATGTGTTCCAGTTTACACATCTGGAATCAATGGCGTTGCTAATTCTGGTGGCGTTGACAATGCTGCTTATGTCGGGATTTAAGGTTGTTACACTGTCAGGACTGACGGCACGATTGCCAAATTGGGTTGTGGGCCTATTGCAATTTGGCGGACGGCAGAGCCTGATTATTTATGTCGTGCATTTTGCCGTATTGGAAATTGCCGGCACGTATCTGGGGCACAACAATAAAGAGTGGTTTGAGTTTACCCTGTTTCCGTGGCACGGGTCGTTACTTGACGGCACGGCTTCGTAAATGAAGGGCGGCGTCCATTAAGGCGCGGGTATAGTCGGTTCGTGGTGAATCAAAAATAGTCTGCACCGGGCCGCTTTCGACCATTTTGCCATCTTTCATGACCAGAATCTGGTGCGCCAGAGCGCGTACGACGCGCAGATCGTGACTGATAAACAGGTAGCTGAGCTGGTGCGTGGTCTGCAGGTCCTGCAATAACTCAACCACTTGCGCCTGTACGGAGACATCAAGCGCCGAAGTCGGTTCATCCAGCACGATAAATTTCGGTTTCAGCACCAGAGCGCGCGCCAGGGCGATACGCTGGCGCTGTCCGCCGGAAAATTCATGCGGGTAACGGTGGCGGGTGATGGGGTCGAGGCGTACGCTTTGCAGCGCGGCGGCTACCAGGTCATCACGTTCGGCAAAGGTCAGATTGGGCTGGTGGACATCAAGGCCTTCGCCTATAATCTGCGCAATACTCAGGCGCGGTGACAGTGAGCCGAAAGGGTCCTGGAACACAATCTGCATCTTAGCGCGCAGGCGTTTCAGGTCGTCGCTGCTCAGGGTATTGATATTCTGTCCATCAAAAAGAATGTCGCCGGATGATTTCAGCAGCTTGAGAATAGCGAGAGCGAGAGTTGTCTTGCCGGAACCGGATTCGCCGACGATGCCGAGGGTCTGCTGGGCGCGCAGGGTGAGGGATACGTCGTCAACGGCCTGCACACTGGTCAGGGTTTTGCCGAACAGGCTTTTTTTGACCGGGAAACTGACGCGCAGGTTGCGTACATCCAGAATGACCGGGCTATTTTCATTCGATGGCACGGTATTCGGACGCGGTTCGGACGCGAAGAGTTGTTTTGTGTAAGGGTGCTGCGGTGAGGAAAAGAGTTTCTCTTTGCTGGCATGTTCGACAATTTCGCCGCGCTGCATGACGCAGACCTGGTCACACATTTTTTCAACGACTTTTAAATCGTGGCTGATGAGAATAAGCGCCATGCCGAGGCGGTTGCGCAAATCCTGCAATAATTCAAGAATCTGAGCCTGTACGGTCACATCGAGGGCAGTGGTCGGTTCGTCGGCAATCAGGATTTCCGGGGAGTTGGCCAGCGCCATGGCAATCATGACGCGTTGCCGTTGCCCGCCGGATAATTCGTGCGGATAGGAACCAAGCCTGTCTTTCATGCGTGAGAGGCCTACCAGGTCCAGAAGTTCCAGCACGCGGGCGCGTGTTTCATCTTTGGAACTGGCCGGGTTATGCAGGCGTATTACTTCGGCAATCTGTTGTTCAATCGTGTGCAGCGGATTGAGCGAGGACAAAGGTTCCTGAAATATCATGCCGATCTGGGAGCCACGGATAGAACGCAGTGTTTTTTCAGTGGCCCCGACAATTTCCTGACCGTTCAGTTTGATCGACCCGGTCGGGTGCGAGGCGAGTGGGTAGGGCAGGAGCTGCATAATCGACAGCGCCGTGACTGACTTGCCCGAGCCAGACTCGCCGACCAGCGCCAGCGTTTCACCCTTATTCAGAGTAAAGGAGACGCTTTTGACGGCGTCAAATACGCCATCGGGTGTGGTGAAGCGGACGCTGAGATTGTCGACGGAAAGAAGCGGCTGGCCAGAATGATTCATCTCCCTAGTGTAGGGGGATGGAACACGCGGCGCAAGCCGGCAAGATTTTTGGGGATTAAATGCCTAGTGTAGGCTTATATTTAACAGACCTGCAATTTTGTCGCTATGGACGGGGCGCACTCTGCCAATATAGCCGCGGCTGCCTTGTGATTGGTTATTAAAGGCGGCCATGGCCGTAGCGAACTCAACTTCGGGCAATACCTCGGGCGACAGCATACCATCCAAGCCGGGAATAGTGCTGCAAAGATGATAAATGGCCGCCTTGCGCAATTCGCGCAGTTTATCAGAGGCTTCGGTGAGTACCGGGGCTCTGGTTCGTTTTATTCCCCCATCAGTTGCTGCCCTGTTAAACTCACGCTCGGCGTTGCGGAGGGATTTGTCGACCCCAAATTCCTCAATAGCGCGCAGGCAGATCATGCCTTCAAATTTCAGAGTTTTGGCGCCTTCACCAACAACCGCATGATAGAGGTAAGCGCGGTGCCCCCCTTCCGGGCAAGGGTGCCGGAAACGGTCTTTCTGTGATGTCATACCCATTTTGCCAGATTGAATAACGGCGCGTGTTGCCTGGACATCCTGAACGTCGTCGCAGATTATCTGGAAACGCAGGTAATCACGAATACGTTCGGGCTGCTGGTTAATAGATACATCTGTCAATTTTCTTGTCGCGGACATTTGAGTTTTCATGAATCGCGTGTCATCAGGATTTGTTGTTAGCTCTTCCCGTAACTTCGGAAGATCAGCAAGCTTATATTCTTTGCCCGATTCATCTTTTAATGAAACGCCCGGAACTATAGACATAATGCCTTCAATGTGATCCAGCATAGCTCCGCGAAGACCGCGTCCCAGCTCAAGATACTCAGCAACAGTTCTTATTGTTGTCTGTTTATCTGCTTCCCAATTCCAGTTCCATGTTGCCTGGGCAATTGAGGCGTGGGTAGCACTTAAAGTCTTCGGCATTTTAGTTCCTGTTCTTTTATTTTTTATTCAAAACGAGGAGTATTGTTTTCTTCTCCCCTTAAAAAAATGGTAATGGTTAACGAAGGGTCAAAGCAAGGGAAAAAACCAAGTTTTTGCAGCTTTTTTTATGTGCTTTGCAAAAAACCCCGTATTTTCTGCTTATTAAAATAACTTATGAAATATATGGTTTGGTTCCTGTAATTTTATTTCTTCAAAACACCTTGTATTTAGCGGGGGCGCGGCTTATAAGCAGCGCAAACAAAATCACATTCTATAGAGGAAATACCTTATGTCCGTTCAACAGACCTTTTCGATTCTTAAGCCTGACGCCACCCGTCGTAACCTAACCGGTGCCATTAATGCCAAAATTGAAGCCTCCGGCCTGCGTATTATTGCCCAGAAACGCATTCAAATGACTGAAGAACAGGCAAAAACCTTTTATGCCGTTCACGCCGCCCGCCCGTTTTACATGGATCTGGTAAAATTTATGACTTCCGGCCCGGTCGTTGTGCAGGTTCTAGAAGGCGAGAATGCCGTATTGAAATACCGTGACGTCATGGGCGCCACCAACCCGGCCAACGCCGCTGACGGTACGATTCGTAAAGAATTCGCCGAAAGCATGGAGGCCAATTCGGTCCATGGTTCCGACAGCCCGGAGAATGCCGCAATTGAGATTGCCTATTTCTTTAGCGGGACTGAAATCGTTCGCTAATACAGCCTTTTGAACAGGTTAAGCTTTTTCAACACCCTCCTTTTGGAGGGTGTTTTTGCTGTGTTGCAAGCTAAGTAGCTGTAATTTATATGGAAATTGAAATATCGTTAAGGAGCTGTTAATGCTTTGGGAGCTATTCTGAAGATGTAAGGGATGAGCTTACACACAAATAAAAAATCTTGCTGGAACTGAATAAGGAGAAAAACATGCTGAAACTGATTGCGCTTTTTCAAGCGTATACGACAAAAGAAGATGGCGCGACCGCGATTGAGTATGCGCTGATTGCTGCCGGTATTGCGCTGGCGATTGCGGGGGCTGTATATGCCTTCGGTGGTGAGTTGATCTCTAAATTTACAGAGATGGGCGATACACTAAGAGAAGGACCACCGGCATAATTTAATGCGATAACGAATCGTTTCGTAATTCGGAAAGCCCGCCCGTTCTGGGTGGGCTTTCTTCTTCCTCCTCGATATTCACATTCAAAAATACCTCATTGATATGATTGGATTTCTGTTTTTCTTTTTTGGTGTTCTGGTGACGCTTGGCATGTGCTGGCTGGCGGCATCGTCCGACTATAAGGGCTTCCGTATTCCCAATATCGTATCGATTGTTATTCTGGCGGCCTTTGCCGTTGCTTATGGTGTGCTGAGCCTGACCGACCAAAGGTCGATTATGTTCGGTCCGATCATGAGTCATATATCCGCCCTGTTGCTGGTGTTGATGATTACCGGTGCCATGTTCGCGATGAAACAACTGGGGGCCGGGGATTCGAAATTCGCCAGCGCGGTGGCTTTATGGCTTGGGCTGAAGGGTCTGGTGCCGTTTCTGTTTTATATGGCCCTGGCAGGGGGCGTGATTGGCGTGGCCACATTGTATATACGCAAGAAGAAGCCGTTTAAAAATCCAGCCGAAGGAAGCTGGCCGGCCAAGGCGCAGGAAGGGCATCCTTCCATTCCCTATGGTATTGCGATTGCGGTGGGAACGCTGGCCGGATTTCTATTCCGCGGTTATTTGAGTCCAAGTTTACTGCAACAGATGTTCTGAAAAATTTCTTAATGAAAATTAAAGTTTTGCATGGTGAGATGGCAGCATGAATAAGAATATTCTCATAGTTCTGGGCGGCGGATTTGTGGTGGCTTTACTGGTGGCCATTATCGTGCAGGTCAGTTTCGGTTCCAAGAAAGACGGCATGGTGCAGGTTGCTGTCGCCAGCAAGGCATTGAAAATCGGCGATCCGGTCAGTGATGCTAATTTTAAATGGCTGGACTGGCCCAAGGATTCCGTATCCCAGGGCGTTGTTGTGCGCGAAGGCAATAAAAAAATAACCGATATGGCCCAGGGCAAAATCCGCCGGGACATGAGTGCGGGTGAGCCGTTACTGCAGGCATTCCTGACTGTCGCGGGCAAAGGCAATATTCTGGCATCGGCGCTTGAGCCGGGTAATCGCGCCATGGCCATTAAAGTTTCGCCGGAATCCATGGTGGGTGGCTTTATTTCGCCGGGCGACCGTGTTGATGTTATTCTGACTTATCAGGTTCGTCTGTCGGGCGATGAGCGTGACGAAGCAGCCAATAAAATCAGCCGCCAAGCGTCGCAGACAGTGCTCGAGAATGTAAAGGTGCTGGCTATCGATCAGTCGGCCCGCAAGGAAGATGATAAAGCCAAGATTGGCCGGACTGTCACCCTGGAAGTTGATGGTGAAGGGGCTGAAAAACTGGCGCTGGTCTCGCAGATGGGGGATCTGTCGCTTGTCTTGCGCGCGCTGGGGGACGACAAGGTTGCCGAGAAGAAGGCTAAAAACTTTACGACCGATGTCGAAGTCAGCGATATTCTCCAAGAATTAGGAAAAATGAAAAAGAGCTCTGGCGGAAAGTCCGATATTGTGAGAGTCTATAGTGGTCAGGATATCGAAAACGTCCGCGTTCGTCAGTAATTAAATCCCACCTTTTATCCAGCCCATTCGGTGCTTTTTATAAAATGTTGAAAATGAAAAAGAACATTGCGTTATCCACCAAGTTATCCACGATCCTGGCGTCGGGGGTGGTGTGCGCGATTCTTATGTCGACGGTGCCATCATCATCGGCCGTAGCGACGGAAACATTTACCCCGGTAATGGGGGATTCCCAGGTTGTTAAAGTTACAATGGGTAAGGCCGAGATTGTCCGGTTGCCGGGTGAGGTTGCCGATCTGATGGTCGCCGATCCGAAGATTGTCGATGTGTCGGCCCTGCAAAGCGATAAACTGTATCTGGTCGGAGCCAGTCTCGGTGATACGAATATCATCGCGCTGGATGCTGAAGGAAATGTGTTACGAAAATTTGATGTCCATGTTCGTATCGACACCGTATCCATTGATAACATAATTCATGAAGTATTCCCGAATGAAAAAGGTGTGTCGGTCCACACCGTCGGTAATCAGGTTGCGCTGACCGGAACTGTGTCCACGCCGGCGGCTGCGCAGAAAATTGCCAAGCTGGTGGCTGCCCATATGGGCGAGATCCGTGGCGGATCGTCGTCTAATGTTGATTCCATGATTGAAAACCTGATGGAAGTGCGGGGCGAGCAGCAGGTCACGTTGCGCGTTCGTATTCTGGAAGTGTCCCGCGATGTGCTGAAAGAACTTGGGCTGGAGACCAGCGGCAACCATCTGAATACGGCAGGGGCCAGTGTCTTTGGCCGCTCGCCATATTCCAGCTTGAATGGATTGCAGGGTGGTGTGGATATTAATACCCAGACGGGTTTGACGGAAGATCCGTTCAGCATCGCCAGCCTTATTTTCGATACCGGTATTAATGGTCTGGGCGATATTCAGTTGCTGCTCAATGCGCTGGAAGCCGATAATCTGGCTAATGTTCTGGCTGAACCAAACCTGACGGCTGTATCCGGCGAACAGGCCGGGTTCCTGGCCGGTGGTGAATTTCCGGTTCCGGCCGGTCGTGATCAGCAAGGTAATGTTACCATTACCTATAAGCAGTTTGGTGTATCGTTGAATTTCAAACCGGTTGTAATGTCTGAAGACCGTATTTCCCTGCAGATGAATACGGAAGTGTCATCCCTCGACCAGGGCAACAGCCTGACACTGGCCGATGTGCAGATTCCCGGTCTGGAAGTCCGTCGTGCGTCAACCACAGTGGAAATCAACAGTGGCGGCAGCATTATGATGGCCGGATTGCTGAAATCTGAAAACACTAAAGGGCTGTCGGGTATTCCGGGCATTCGCGATACGCCGGTGCTGGGTGACCTCGTTTCGTCCAAAAGCTTCCAGCGTCAGGAAACTGAAATGGTGGTTATCGTGACCCCATATCTGGTGCAGCCTTTCGCTGATCAAACCCAGGCCAAAGCCGTGTTTGAAAATTCACAGTCATCCGCGATGCCACCCATGCCGCCGACAACCGCGATGGCACCGGGCGATAAAGGCAAACCCAAGGCTTTATATACGAATGAGCAGGTAAAAGACCTGGTTCAGGAAATGGAGGGCCCTGGTCCGATAGTCCCCCTCGATACATCCCCGATGACCAAGGTATTCTCAAGTAACATGCGCAAGATTTATGGCGACCGGGTCAAAAATATTCCCAAGGGGAAACAGGCCTTCGGTTACATGATTGATTGATAGGATAAAAGCGATGTATCTGAAACATGCAGTAACAGTTCTGGGATGCGTAGCCTTATTGTCAGGTTTGAGCGCCTGTTCCGTTGAATCGGAAAGCTGGGTCAATTCAAACCGTCTGGAAATTCATAATGACCAGTTTACCGATACTGTTCCAACTGAACATATGAATGAAGGTCTTTACCATGCCATTGGCGAGTATTATTACCGGTTTGGAAATGGCAAGCTGACTGCGCTTGTATCATATGACCCGAATTCAAAAGTGAATACCAAGGCCAAAGCCGAAAAAGCCGCCGCCAAATTGCGTGATGGATTGGCAGAGAATGGTGTGCGTGACGCTGAAGTCAGCATTGTCGCATCCCCGGCGACGGGCGATGTATCGACTACCCTGATAACTTTCCCGGCAATCACCGCGATGGCACCACAGGATTGCGGCACAATGCCAGGCTATCAGCAGCCTAATGATATTCAGAGCAACCCGTCGGCCAAGCCGGATTACCGCTTTGGCTGTACCGTCGAGACGTTGCTGGCCCGCCAGGTATCACGGCCATCGGACCTGCTGGGTAAGCAGGGCTTTAACAATAACTCCGACGCCCGCCGCCAGGAACGCGTCCTATCCACCCGCGGGTATTATGGTGATAAACCGAATGCCCCTCTTCAGGGTGAAAGCGCTACCAGCGGTGCCACGAAGTAACTTAGCCTAAGCCCTGCAAATTCTAGCTAAAGTTAACCTCCGGTTTATAAACCGTTCATATAATAGCCATTGTAGAATAATACAATTGTGTGATCGGTCAGGATAAAACTATGAGTGAATCTCAGGCGGGCGTTAATTCCGTCCTTCTTCCAACTGCCAGAGTCAGTCTGTTTGTCAGGGATGGCGATATCCGCGCGGCGGCTGCGGCATTGCGCGATGACTGGCGTTTTGCGCGCGTGACGTTCGATATTATCGACGGGGATGTTGAGGTCGCGATCGGTCAATATAGCCAGCACGCATCACCCGACCTGGTGATGGTAGAAACACAGGAAGTTACGGATACGTTCTCCAGCCGGCTTGAGATATTGGCCGGAAGCTGCGGTGAGAACACGGCGGCTGTCGTTGTTGGTCCAACCAATGATGTCTATCTCTATCGTAAACTGATTGATATGGGCGTCAGTGATTATCTGGTCCGCCCGTTATCACAGGTGGTGCTGGCCGATGTTATTGCCAAAATACTGATTGAACGCCTGGGGGCGCCCGGCAGTGCGTTGCTGGCCTATGTTGGCAGTAAAGGTGGCGTGGGAACGTCGACACTGGCGCAGGTTTCGGCCCATGCGATTGCGCATGAACTTAATCAGAAAACCATTATTCTTGATGTCGCGACCGGTTGGTCGTATTTGAGCGTTGCCATGGGCAGTGAAGCGACAACCACGTTACACGAAGTAGCGCGCGCGTCGGTATCCTCCGATCAGGACGCGTTTAAGCGCATGATCGTCAACGTTGATGACAAGTTATCCTTTCTCGCAACGGGTATCGAGCCATTACTGGATGATGTGGAAACCGCCGAGCATATTGAACTTATTCTCAGCCGTCTGATGCAGTCCTACCCGGTGGTTATTATCGATTTATCACGCGCTCCCGCCAGTATCATGCGGGCTGTCTTTGCCCGTGCCAATGAAATTGTTGTCGTGGCGACGCCGTCCTTGCCGTCCTTGCGTGCGGCACGCGGTTTGTTACAGGAAACCAAGACGTTGCGGGGAGGCGTAGAAAACGGCCTGCACTTAGTCGTGAACATGAAGGGATTCTTTGGCGGGCAGGATATCAGCGATGGCGATATTCAGGCGGCAATTAAGATGAAACCGCAATTGACATTGCCGCTAGCGCCCAAAGTATTCGGTATGGCGGAAACACAGGGAAAGAGTATCGAGCAGATACCAGGCGGGAAGGATGTTTACCAAATTATCCTGAAATTTATTCAGGATAATTTGTCGGTAAGCGGGGAAGCCCGGACGGATACAAAAACGGCGTCCGGTACGCCAAATAAACTGGGTGGGTTATTAGGAAAGTTGAAAGCGAGATAAAGAATGGCGTTTGGCAAGAAAACAGGGCAGGCAGATACGAGACCGGCGGCACCACCACCGGCACCAGTCCCTGTAACTGCCGTTGCGCCTGCACCTGTTGCTGTTCCTGCTGTTCAAGCTCCCAAAGCTGAAGCGTTCAATCAGGCCACTGCGGCAACGCATGAGGTAGACAAAAAAAGTATTGATGCCGAGTTTTTGGATCACGGTAAGGAAGCCGTGCATATCACCGCACCGGGTGGAGAGGCTGATTCGGTAACGCTTATCAGACTGCAGCGGGCGCGGAACCGCGTCTGGGCCGACCTGCGCGATGGCATCGATCTTAAGGCGCTGGCCCGTATGGACGGGAAGGCTGCGCGTGAAGAAGTCAAAACGGCGGTGGAAGAGATTGCCCGGTTCCGTAACCTGGACCTGACGCCGATGGAGATGGCGCAGATTGCCAAGGAATGCGCCGATGATATGCTGGGCTATGGCCCGCTGGAGATTCTGCTCGCGGAAGATGGTATTGCCGATATCATGATTAACGGCCCGGAAACGGTTTATGTCGAACGTAAGGGTAAAATTCAGAAAACCGACATCAAGTTCCGCGATAACCAGCATCTGGTAACGATCTGTCAGCGTATTGTGGGCGCGATCGGCCGTCGTGTTGATGAAGCCTCACCAATATGCGATGCGCGTTTGCCGGACGGGTCGCGTGTGAACGTCATTATCCCGCCACTGGCCGTCGATGGCGCGTGCATGACCATTCGTAAATTCGCGAAGGACAAGCTGACCCTCGAGAAACTGCTCGAATTCGGGGCGATGACGCCGAGTTGCGCCAAGCTTATCATGGCGGTTGGCCGCAGCCGCGTGAACGTCCTGGTCTCCGGGGGTACGGGTTCCGGCAAAACCACGATGCTGAACTGCCTGACACGCTATATCGAGGCAGGAGAGCGTGTTATTACCTGCGAGGATGCCTGCGAGCTTCAATTGCAACAGCCGCACGTGGTGCGTCTGGAAACGCGCCCGGCCAACCTGGAAGGCGTCGGTGAAGTCACGATGCGCGATCTGGTCAAGAACTGCCTGCGTATGCGCCCGGAGCGCATTATCGTGGGGGAGGTACGTGGCCCGGAAGCTTTCGACCTGCTGCAAGCTATGAATACCGGTCACGATGGATCAATGGGAACAGTTCACGCCAACAACCCGCGTGAAGCCCTGTCGCGTATGGAAAACATGATTGCCATGGGTAACTTAAATATTCCGACGCTGGCGGTACGCGAACAGATTGCGGCGGCAATTAACGTGATTATTCAGGTGCAGCGCCTACGCGATGGATCGCGTAAAGTCACGCATGTATCAGAAATTACCGGTATGGAAGGCGAAGTCGTCACGATGCAGGATCTTTTCGTACTGGAAATTTTGGGTGAGGATGAAAAAGGGAAGCTGATAACAAAGCAACGATCCACGGGTATGCGTCCGAAATTTTATGATAAAGCCAGAGCCTTTGGTGTGGAACAGCTGGTGCTGGATGCCATGGAAGAGGCCTACGGCTAATAAGAAACAGGCGGTGTGTAAATGCCACAACAAATGATTATCCTTCTGGTTGTGTTGTTTATCTCCTTGAGTTTGGGGATGGCGGCAGCCATGCTTATTTTGAACCGCAAGCAAAGTCAGAAGCGGGCTTTGTCCATTATTTCAGGCAAGTCAGTTACCGCTGCGGATGAGAACTCCAAAGACGCGATGGATAAGAAGCGCGCTGATCTGGCCAAAAAGCTTCAGAATAACCAGGCGCCAAAAACCAAAAAATCAGCTGTGCTGCGGGATTTATTGCGGCAGGCGGGGTACACCAATACGCCGGTCAAGAAATTCTGGATATATTCGTTCGTAACTGGAATCATTTTAACATTGATTATCAAACTGCTGGGGCAGGGATTGTTTATCACCGGATTATTCTGGATTATCGGAACATTCGGGTTGCCGCGCATGTATCTGAAGATGAAAGCCAAGCGCCGCCAGAAAAAATTTCTGGAAGAAATGCCCGATGCGCTTGAATCGATGGTACGCCTGCTGAAAGCCGGTATGCCGATTGGCGAGGCTATATCCATGGTGGCCCGCGAGTTTTCCGGGCCTGTCGGCGATGAAATGTCCAAGGTGTACGATGAGCAAAAGATTGGCATTCCGCTGGCGGAAGCATGTCAGAACGCCGCAGAGCGCATGCCGATTACCGAGATGCAGATGTTTGCCACCGGTATTACCATTCAGCAGCAGACAGGGTCGAGCCTATCGGAAATTCTGACCAATCTGGCCCGTGTTATCCGCGCGCGCTTCCGGTTGAAACGTAAGGTATTAGCATTGTCATCCGAGGCCAAATCATCGGCGGCGATTATTGGGTCGCTACCCATTCTGGTGGCGGGTGGTCTTTATGCTATTAACCCGGCTTATATGGACCCGTTGTTCTATACGCTCAAAGGAAAATTCTTTCTAGGCGGCGCGGGCAGCATGATGCTGGTGGGTAGTCTGATTATGCGCCAGATGATTAACTTTAAGGTATAATGAATGTTCAGTGATGAAATAGATCAGATGATTATCATGGTGGTGAGTTCGCTTCTTGCCATGCTGACTTTCATTGCCGTTGCGTTACCGTATCTGAACAAGAACGAAAAGAAACACCGTTATCAGGATGTCATCGAAAAGAAGCGCAAGGCCCTGATGGAACAGGCGCGCGAAGCGGCGTTACGCCCCGGTCAACAGAACGTCAAGACAGCGAGATCCGCGCGTGAATCACTGGCGTTTTTCTTTAAAGTCCAGCAGATGTTCGGCGAGATGGGCGAGAAAGTCCGCGAGCAGATGTTGCAGGCCGGTATCCGCGATACTAAAGCCCCGATTATTTATCTGATTGCACGCATGGTCATTCCCATTGTGATGATGCTGGGTGCGTGGATTGTGCTGGCCAATGGGGATAAGGAAGTTTCACCGCTGGTATTTATGAGTATTATCGCTGCTATGGGACTGGCCGGATTTTTCCTGCCACGCATCATGATCAAAAACCACATTATCAAGCGTCAACAGGATATAAGCCTGATGTTTCCGGATGCGCTCGACATGATGTTGATTTGCGTGCAGGGTGGTATCGGTCTGGAACAGGCCATTCTGCGCGTGGGTGATGAAATTTCCGAACATGCGCCGACGCTGGCCGAAGAACTGGGTATTCTGAGCGCCGAGATGGGAATGCTGAATGACCGCCGCCGCGCGCTCCAGGATTTCGCCAAACGCGTCGGCAGCGGGTCGGCCAAATCATTTGCAACCGCCATGATTCAAGCGGAACAATACGGGACATCCGTATCCGGCGCGATGCGCGTGATTGCCGATGAATTGCGCGACCAGCGTATGGCGGAAGCCGAAAGAAAGGCGGCATCGCTGCCGCCTAAACTTACTGTGCCGATGATTTTATTCTTCCTGCCGGCGCTGTTTATCGTGATCCTTGTGCCCGCATTTCTGGCCGCGAAGGATGCGGGACTTTAATTCGCTTTATTTTCCGGTACCGGTTTTTTCGTGCCGTTATAGGCGGCGGGTTCATTCAGCGTACGGATAATACGAATGTTACGTTCAATCTCCACCCGGCCCGGATCAAGTTTTTGCGCTTCATACAGCATGTTCAGCGACTGGTCGGTATAGCCCTGCGCGGCAAGGTTCAGGGCCAGATTGTTGATAATCCCTACCTTGTCGTCACCGGTCCAGAGCGCCAGCGATTTACGGAAGGCTTCTTCGCCTTCCTTGTATTTTTCCTGAGCATCTAGGGCGTTACCAAGGTTACGCCAGGCACGGTAGTTGTTATTGTCCTGTTTGATAGCCTTGCGGGCAGCGTTCTCGGCTTTTGCGAATTCACCCTGCGACAGGTAGATTGCAGAGAGTTCGGTATTCACAAGCGTGCCTGCCGTCTTATCATCGGCAAATGGCAGCAGCGTGGTCTTGGCGGTTTTCAGGTCGCCGGATTCGCGCAGGGCCTTGCCGTAACGGGCGGCCAGGACTGAGTCTTTGGGGCTTTGCTCGTAACTTTTGCGAATTGTTGCCAGATTATCATGGCGTTCGCCATAGAGAATGCTGGTGTTCGGTTTGGCCGAGGCCATAGACGATTTCACATTACCGTCTCCGCCCGTGCAGGCGCTTAACGCGATCAGGGAAACGGTCATAAGTGAAGCGGCAGTCAAACGTATCATTTCAATCAGTTCCTGTTAGTCAGTATAATTAACAACTCAGTCTATTATTGCGGATTCACGACAGTTTCATTTTCACTGTTCGGGTTATCTTCGGTCTCCGGTGATGGTGACGACGCCACGTCATTCGGGGTTTCTTTGTTTATCAGTTTCTTTTCATCCTGAACGACATTTACTTCATGGCACATATCCGGGCAGTAATAAACACTATATTCACGGCAGCCCTCAGCCCCGTTCACACAGGCGCGGCGGATGCGGATATATTTGCTTTTGTTGACCGGCGCGCCGATAATCACATGACGTTGCGCGATGACTTTGCCATCCCCGTCCAGCGCCTTGAAATAAGTGGCGCCCGGTTTTTTAGGGATGAGAATAATGCTGCGGTTCGTGTCGGGCACGGCGCGGAGGGTATCCTCGCTGCCGACCAGAACACTGACAACGTCGCCGTTCAGGTGCAGGACTTCCGGTTTATCGGGGGAAATGCGGAGGGGCGCTTCTTCCGGCGCTTCGGCAGCTGGCAACTCGTTCACGACTGGCGCATCTTTCAGTTCGGCTTCGCTGACCGGGGGGACGGGCGCGGCGGCGGCTTCGTCACCGGCGGCGGGTTCAATCGCGGCAATAGCCGGGTAGGTCGTAGCGTTGTCCTTTACTTCGGAAACCAGCTGATTTGCGCCTAAAACGGCGATACCAACAACCAGAATATATGTGACAGGCAGAAGAAGTTTTTTACGAAAAAGGTCTTTGTTCATGTCGTGCCGTTTATGCAGGTGGGATGGAGAGAACGTGCCCGGATTATACCCCCAAGCGGGGGAAGGGTCACTTACTATTTGAGTTTGGGATGTTTTTTACGTATCCGACTATATATTTTGTCATAAAATTTATAGAGGTTGTGTTAAGAAAAGATCGAATTATCGATAATCTCGTATATCTCGTAACCGATCTCTTCGTAGGGGTGACTGGCTCGCATCGCGGCCAGAACAGCCTTCATGTCGGGACCCGTCACATCGACCTGGATTTGTTCTTCTTCAACCGTCTCCAGTTGACCGGATTGGCCGATATGCGGGTTGGCCTGTGCGTTGGGAATAAAACGCCCGGTGCCGCGCACCGAGAAAGAACAATGCGTGTAATTGCCGACTTTTCCCGCCCCGGCATCACCCAATGCCTTGCGCACGGCATCGGCATGGGTCAGGGGAACATTGACGATGAGTTTGTATTTTTTGACCATGCTTTGAGAGTATAGATGGAAAGGATGGTGCGCAATACAGGGATTGAACCTGTGACCCCTACGATGTCAACATAGTGCTCTACCGCTGAGCTAATTGCGCGTTTGGCTTCCATCTTTTTCATCTGGCATGCCAAGGAATGGAGGTTTTTAGCCAGATTGCCCCGAAATTGCAAGCCTTAATGTGAAGTGGCTGTTTTCCCTAGAATTTCTTCGACCTGACGGACCAGATCGTTGAGGTGGAAAGGCTTGGAGAGCAACCGGGCATTGTCGTTTTCAGCGACCCGGTTGCCCATGGCCACCGCCGAAAATCCGGTAATAAACAGCACCCGCATCTGCGGCGCGATTTTTGAGGCGCGCTGGGACAGTTCGATGCCGTCCATACCGGGCATCACGATATCCGCCACCAGCAGGTCGAGCGTTGGTCCTTTATCTTCCACGGCTTTGTACGCCGCATAGCCATCGGCGCAGGGAGTCACCTGATGGCCTGCCTTTTCAAGGGCGAGGGTCAGGAATTGACGCATGGAGTCGTCATCTTCAGCAAGGAGGATATTAGCCATGCGCGTGTTTAACCATAATTTTCCTGCGCTGCCAAGAAATCTATTGCCACCTGGCACCAGTTATACGTTTTTTGCGTGGTCTGGCCACGTTCCAGCCGCGTGCCGGGGCTGGCCAGAGCCAATTTCATGGCCAGTTCGAGGTCAGTATGCAAAATCCCCTGGGAGGGGTCGGCAATAATATCGCCAGGGCCGGCGACGGGGTATGCCGCGACCGGGAGGCCGCAGGCGAGGGCTTCGATATTCACCAGCCCGAATGTATCGGTGCGGGAGGGGAAAACAAAAATATCCGCCGAACGGTAGCAATCGGCCAGGTCAGATCCGGTCTTCCAGCCGAGGAAATGGATATGCGGATAGTCACGACGAAACTGCGGGAGCAAGGGACCATCCCCGACAACGATTTTTGTACCCGCCCAATTTGCGTTCAGGAAGGCGTCGATGTTTTTTTCCGGCGCGATACGTCCGACATGCAGCGCGATGGGGCCGGGTAAATCCTGAAACAGGGTTTTCGGGCCGGGATGAAATATCGCCGGGTCAATGCCGCGTGTCAGCCGTGCAAAAGAATTTTTAAAACCATGCCGGATCAGAAAATCACGCAGCGTTGGTGTCGCGACCAGAATTTTTCGCGCGTGGCGGTGAAAACGCCGTAAAACGGACATAGCAATTTTTTGTACCGGAGAGGACATACAACGCGGCAGACGCGCGGCGATATAGGCCGGGAATTGCGTATGGTAGCATGTCGTGAAACTTATGCCGTGTTTCAGGCATATACGCCGGGCTGCCCAGCCCATCGGTCCTTCGGTTGCGATATGGATACGGTCATAGTTACCCGATATGATCGCCTGCGCCACGCGTCGTGCAGGAAACAGGGCCAGATCGATATCGGGATAAGAGGGAAGCGGCATGTGAAAACGGCAATCGCGCGGCCCCAGTATATCCATCACATGCCCCATGTCGTGCAAGGCAGTTGACAGATTCTGGTAGGTGCGGACGACCCCATTGACCTGCGGCAGCCAGGCATCACTGATAACAAGGATTTTCACGCTGGTCACCTTACCCCCGGATAATGTATGGTAAAGATATAACAAAAGGAATATGGCATGCGCGCCCTTTCACCGTTTCTTTTATTCTGTGCCATCGTTGCGGCGGGGCCTGCGTGGGCGCAAGGGGCCCTTAAAAAAGCCGATCCCTGCCTGGTGATCGAGCAGGAGATTGTCCCGTTGTTGCCGCCCAATCTCGACTCCGCCGCGCCGTGGAAGAAAACCACCGGGGCAAAAGGAGAGGACAAATCACGCGCCTTGATGGCTGTGGTTGATGGCGGACAGATTGCCATCGGGGAAAGCCGTAGTTACGATGAAAAAACCGGATTCGGGCAGCGGCAGATTGAAATGGTTCGCACCGACAAAACCGGCAAGATTGTTGTCAACCGTTTCCTGCCGGTAAAGAATCTGCAGGCGGTGGTCGATGCCGTATTGCTGAAAGACCGTATTATTGTCCTGACGCAGTCGGGGACGAATGAAAAAGACAGTGCCGTTACCCTGCAATTTATGAACGGTGTCGCTGAACTGAGCGGCAGTGCCGTCCTGACCGAGGCAGGCCGTCATTTGATTCCGAAATCGCTGGTGGTTGCAACAGGCGGTGAGAAAATCGTTGTCGCGGCCTTATCCATCAGTAATACAAACCCGGATGATTATAATACCGTGTTGTTCTGGGTGGACCGCGCCGGGAAACAGATTGCCAAGAAAACCTATCTGCCCGGCGTGCCCAATAAACCCGATTTTGTCGGACGTATGCCCAATGGCGGTTTGATTGTGACCGGGCGGGTAATGACCGAAGGCAACCGCGACGCCGGATGGGTCATGCGACTGAGCGGCGCGGGTGATATTATTTTTCAACGCCCCTATGCGCGCGGGGCGGATTCAACCATTCGCCGGGCGATTGCCTACGGCCCGGATTATATTGTGACATTGGGCGATACGTTGCCTGCGGGCGCTGGGGACAAGGCGGCGTGGCTGATGAAACTGGATAGCAAGGGTAATCCCGTCTGGCAGAAATACCTGACCGGAAAATATAATTTTAGCGGGATTGATATGATGGCGGTGGCCGATGGACGTATTCAGGCGTTGATTGCCGGGAAACCATCCACCGAAGGCGGACGCGAACATGCCCGTATTATCACCGTGTCGCAGACAGGGCAGATTATCAATGACGAAGCCTTTCTGGAAGGATCGAACGCCGTTCCATCCCGGTTTATTGCCCAAGGCGGGATGCGTTATCTTGTGGGCATAGCGGAAACAGGGTTTTCGCAGGCCGTATCAGATGAGTCGCTTAAATATGTGACCTATGATATGTGGTTGCTCGGCCTTACGGCGATGCCTGAATATCAGGACTCGTGCGGCAAGGCACCAGATAGAATATTGGACGATTTACCATGATACCCATACCTGTCGCGGAGGATGAATCCCCGGACGCGCTGCATGTAACTGTTGGCCCGGAGCAGGAAGGAATGCGGCTTGATAAAGCTGTGGCGCAGTTGCTTCCCGATTTTTCGCGCACACGGCTGCAGAATTTGATTGAAGCAGGTGAATGCCTGGTCAATGGGCAGGTTGTGTCCACACCGTCCCGCAAAGTTATGCCGGGCGAAGATATTGTGATCGCCATTCCGCCGCTGGAAGATGCCAATCCGGAACCGGAAGACATTCCGCTGGATATTATGTATGAGGATGACGATCTGCTGGTCATCAACAAACCAGCCGGGATGGTCGTGCATCCGGCGGCTGGTCATGGGACAGGAACGCTGGTCAATGCGCTGCTGTTTCATTGCGGCGACAGCCTGTCCGGTATCAATGGCGTCAAGCGTCCCGGGATCGTGCATCGTCTGGATAAGGACACATCGGGGCTGATGATGGTTGCCAAAAATGATTTTGCCCATCATCATTTGTCCGAGCAGTTGCAGGACCGCAGCCTGTCGCGTGTTTATTATGCGTTGGTCGTTGGCGTACCCATACCAATAAAAGGACGCATTGAAACCCTGATTGGCCGTCATCCATCTAACCGTCTGAAAATGGCGGTACTGCCGCGCACCGGCAAAGAGGCAGCCACCAATTATCTCGTCTTGGATACATATCGTGATGCGTTCGCCTTGGTGGAATGCCGTCTGGAAACCGGACGGACACATCAGATACGTGTGCACATGGAGGCATTAAAATTCCCGCTGGTCGGCGACCCGCTTTATGGCCCACAATTGACTGGATTGAATTCCAAAATCAAAAAGGCGGATTATGACGATGATGTAGCCGAAAAGCTGCGTAGTTTTCCACGACAGGCGCTGCATGCCACCGAGATATCTTTCATTCATCCTCGTACCGACGATGAAATGACGTTTGATGCCCCCTTGCCAGAGGATTTTCAGAATTTGCTGGCGAGGTTGTAATCTTCAACTTTTGTGATTCTAGGAAAAATCTTTTTGAACCACTAAGCTCACTAAGGCCACTGAGAAGACCTCATATTCCCCATCCTCCGCGGGGATGACGATAGGGGTCTATTAGTTCGTTTGCTCAAAAATTTGACAATTTGAGGAGTCAAACTCAGTTCGTTTTGCGGTTTTAGGATTTTTTAAACAAATACCCCGGCTGGACCGGGGTATATGAAAGACATGTTGTTATCTATTATCACTTTAACATATAGGAATAAAAGCCTTCATGTCAAATGAATTCTAGCAGCAATACGCGCAGGTGCGGTCTTCAACGCCCGGATAGTGGACGATGGAAAGGCTTTGGGCAGGGGCTGCTGAATCTGGCAAAGCCTGACCACTTGCTGCTTGCGTGAAATTTTCCTGAGCAACTTCGGCCAGAAGTTCCAGTGCGCGATAGGTTGTTGCCGATGCTGCGTCGCTTTGGCCGCCGTCTTCCATTGTAATGATATCGGTGCGGGGAGTTTTGTAAGGTGAAGTTGTCATATTTTACATCCTCTATGGTTGTTATGTCCGTTTATCCGGGCTTGGAGAAAATACCCTATTAAGAATGATTGTCAATTACAATTAAGAATGATTCTCACAATAAATTAAATTTGCATAATTTCAGAGGGCGTTATATGCCTGCGGCTGACAGGGAGAATAAAATGACGGTAGAGCCAATCAGCAATAACGAATTGTTTAAAAAGGCAGGCATGGGCATGGCTGTTCCAGTGGCTTTAGGTGCGATGGCAGGTGGAATGGCTTACGCAAGTGGGGCCCCTGAGTATACTCAACCTCTGGCCGGTGCGGCTGCCGCTCTTTCTGCAGTTGTTATCGCTGGGTTTTGTGTATCGGAAGGTAATGGGGCTTATTATTATCACGGCGGGGAATGGTATGATTGTTCTGTACAAGAAACTATTAATGCGCAATCAATCTCTGCGAGCGTAACAATTGGTGCCGTTGCCGGTGCTGCTCTTGTCGGGTTGGCTGCTTATTTTGCTCCGGCTGTTACAACAGAAAATCCGCCTGTACAAAGATCGTCTCACACTCTTGTTGTTCCCATGCCATCACAACCTGTTTCGTATGTCACTGCAAATGGATTTCACTTGGGATAAAAAATGAGTTTGGATGATTTTAAACGAGCGGCCAGCATCGGTGCAACTCTTGTCCTGAATAATTATGGGCTCAAAACTCTGGGCTATCTGAATGAGGATAACGAGCAAGTTCGCCTGTCGCGGATGACACGTGATACGGAGGCCATGCCGTTTCTCACTTCGGCCTACAATGACGCCATACATTTCGTGCGGTTAAGCCGTCATTTCGGGATTGTGGCCTCTGCCAGCGTGCGACCGCATGCGGCTCACGATGTTATTAAACTCACAGATGGCCGCAAGTATGAAACAGGTTCGCAGGCATATATTTTAACCCAGGTCGGCGTCCATATTGATTGCCGGAAAAAAGGATATGCTACGGAGGTGCTTGAAACCGTCCGTGACTGGCTGGATGCAGAGTTACCAAGCGCCTTGTTTCTGACGTCCTATGGGGAAACAGCCCCAAACTGGATCCGCAAAGTACGATCCGTTTTTGCTGGTGCCCCTATTCCCGTTTTCGAATTTGATTCAAGCAAGGCGGCATATAGTTCTATTAGCCGCAGGCCTTAACTGGCGAAATAGCGTTCGTATAAATCCGGCAGGTCGTTTTCCAGCAGGATGACGTCGCCGGGCTTACGGTGGGTAATCAGCCAGTCCTGCGCCTCGTGGAACGTACCAAAATTCAGCAATATCTGGTTATTGGTTTTTCTGGCTTCAAAAGCGTGGCAGAAGGTTGGAATGCGTTCGGGCTTCACGGCGATAACGATATCGGCTTTGCTTACTGCCATCTCCCCCAGCCGGGAATGCGCAGCGTCATGTTCCTCGCCCATTTCGATCATGCCCGGCGTCACGAGAATGCGGCGCGTGTTTTTCCCCAGAAGGTCGAGAATATCCAACGCCGCGGCAAAGCCAGCCGGGTTGCTGTTATAAGCATCATCGATCAGCGTATGATCACCAAAGTTTTTAACTTCGAGCCGGTGTTTAATCTGCGGCGTGGATTGCAAGGCAATCACGATATGCGCCGGGTCCATACCCAGCTCGGCGGCGGCGGCGAAGGCCAGCGCGATATTCCCGGCATGCTGCAGACCGAAAAGCGGTGTCGCGATGTTATAATCTTTGCCCTTGTGCTGAAGCGTCAGATTAAGCCCTGTGCTTGTCTGGTCGGTTGTAAGAACGCGAATATCAGCCTGCAGGCCGCAGACGATAAATTTATCGCTGTTTGCCTGATGGAAGCTGGCGGCGGTGGCGACATTCAGGACGGATTCATGGATGATAACTTTACCGCCCTGATTGATAGCGGCTTCAGCGATTTCAAATTTGGCTTTGGCAGTGTCTTCCAGCGTTTTGAACCGTTCGTAATGTGCCTGGCCAATGGCGGTTATGATGGACAGTTTCGGTGGGGTGAGAGCGCAGAGCCGCGCGATGGAGCCGATGGCATAGGCCCCCATTTCGACAATAAAATATTTATGCTGGGGGCCGAGCTGTTCCCGGATGATGCGGACAATACCCATTTCGGTATTCACACTGCCGGGGGTGAACAGGGTAGGGCCATGAAACTCCAGGATATGGCCGAGGATATGTTTAACGGATGTTTTGCCGTAAGAGCCGGTGATACCGATAATAAGGGGATTAAGCTGATTGAGTTTGTGAACGGCTTCGGCGCGCAGGTTTGCCTTCACCGATTTTTCAAACGGTGACAGAAAGATATTCGCCCCCACAAGTGCCAGCGGGATAAATTGAATAGCCAATATCCAGACTGGGAAAAAGAACTGCAATGAGAGGAAGAGAACGGCCAGTTCGATAAAGGCGGCCACCATTAGAATACGTTTGGCGCGTTCCGTCAGAACCAAGGGTTTTTTTGCGGCTTTTAAAGGATTATCTTCGTGCCATGCCAGAAACAGGAATAAAAGTCCCAGCAGAACATAAGCGCCAGTGACAATGAGGATATGGGGAGCCCAAAAAATGCAAAGGGATGCCAGAATAACGCCAATGGATGCTTTTTTATCGTAGCTATGCGATGTCAGCAGCCAGTTGACGAAACGCCGCGAGTCGTATTCATCCTGCTGGTAAATATGCAGGTAGCGCGCCAGACGTTTCGTGGCAAAAGGCAGGAATGAAAGGATCAGCAATAATTTTATCATGATTGCACGAAGTTCCGTATGTTATAGGCTACCTGGGCGTTGGCGGATGTCAGAATGGTGTAATGATCGAAACCATCCAGCGCGATAAGCTTTGCCGATGGGATAAGTTTAGTGTAGCGCAGGCTGATATCAACGGGCGTTTCCGTGTCTTCTGTGCCACAGATCAGCAAGGTCGGACAGGTAATGCGCTGGGCGTCGGCGTCCAGCGTTTCATATATTGTATTCAGAAAGATGTTTTTCATCGGGCCGGCATTGTTAAAGTCACGGCTGCTGAATTTGTGGCGTAGGGCATCTTTCCATGATTGTTTCCACAAAATATGTTTGAGGATTTTAAACAGGCGGATGCGCAGGAAGTAATATATTCTTTCGGCAACAGGGCGCTGGCGCGGAAGACCAGGTGCGGCGATAAGAATGAGTTTTGATATCTGATCGGGATATAAGGACGCCAGTTTTATCCCGACGCGGCAACCAAAAGAGTGACCAATCCAGATAATATGTTTGGCCGGATATGACGCCAGAAAGTCATGCAGGAAATTCGCGTAATCGGTGATCGTCCAATCCGTTGTCGGAACGGGCGATTCACCAAAGCCCGGAAAATCGATGACCAGTTGAGTCCCTAAGTGGTCGAACGAGGTAGCCAACTGGGTTAAGGCTTTATGATCCTGACCCCAGCCATGCGCCCAGAGGAATACGGTATCGCCGTCCCCGTAGCGCGTATAGGACATTTTCTGCTGGTTGCTTTCAAAGACGGGCATGATAGACTGGGATTCTCCTTCTCCTCTATAGGGTATAAGCCGTTATGACAGTTAAGAAAAGAGTTGCCGTATTCTTCGGGGGCCGTTCCCCAGAACATGATGTCAGTGTCGTTTCCGGCCTGCAAGTGATGCAGGCAATTGACGCGGCGACCTATGACCCTTTTCCCGTTTATGTCACGCCGGACGGGCGCTGGTTTACCGGGGATGCGCTTAAGAACCGCCAGAATTATGTTTTTAGTGAGGCGGAATTGGCCAAGCTGACCGAAGTCGGGTTGGATCTGGCGGCCAGCGGGAAGGGGAGGCTTATTCCCGCTAAACAGGGGTTTTTCAAGAAACCTGCCATTGAGTTTGACATTGCCCTGCCGATTTTTCATGGCTCGTTTGGGGAAAATGGCGCCTTCCAGGGGTTAATGGAGTTTGCGAATATTCCCTATGCCGGAATGCGCGCCAAGGCCTGCCAGATTTTCATGGATAAGGATGTGACCAAGAAAGCGCTGGCCCATGCGGATGTGCCGATGCTGCCGCATATTGAGATTGACCGCCCGCAAAGCGGCCTGCTGATTAAAGCGGATGACCTGATGCCACGTATGCAAAATATAGGGTTTCCATGCTGTGTGAAGCCTGCAAATCTGGGCAGCAGTATAGGTGTCAGCAAGGCGCAGACCATTGATGAAGTCATTGCCGTGATGGCAAATATCTTCAAAATTGACAGCAAGGCAATTATCGAGCCGTTTGTTCAGAACCTGGTTGAGTATAATGTGGCTGTGCGCGTTGACGCCAAAGGTCAGGTCGTGACGTCTGCCATCGAACGCCCGAAAACGTCATCGGAACTTCTGGATTTCAAGGCGAAATATTTGTCATCCGGCGGCAGCAAGAAACTGGGGGGATCCAAAGTCAGCGCCACACCGAGTGAAGGCATGCTGTCCCTGACGCGCGAAATCAACCCTGATCTGCCACAGGATAAGGAAGCCAGTTTACGGGAATGGGCGGCGAAGGTTTATACGACGTTCGGGGTGGGTGGCGCACCGCGAATCGACTTTATTTCCAATGCCGTCACGGGTGAAATCTGGTTTAATGAATTAAACCCGATTCCCGGTTCTTATGGATATTTTCTTTGGGAGGCGTCGGCACAACGGACTTTATTTACCGAATTCCTGAATGATTTACTGCGGGAAGCCCAGCAGTTCCATATGAAGGCGCAGCTGCCGCGCGATCCGGTTCCGGTTGATGCCCGGTTGTTTAAACGGCCTTCATAATTTCCTTGGAATTGCCCTTTGGACTGTATAGGCTGAATATCCATTCAGAATTTTTTACATAGTTCTTAAACCATCGCCATGCCACCTTCTGGAACACGCCGAACCACTATCCTGAATCGCCGCGCCGGGCAAAAAGCGCACCTGCATTTCTGGCTGAAACGCTGTCTGATTGCGGGCGGGGTTATTGCCGTGCTGGTGGGGGGCTATAGTTACGCCTCAATGTCGGGTTATATCGACCAGGCAACCCATCGCATTTCACGTTCTTTTCATGAGAAAGCCGCCGCGAATGGGTTTGCGGTCAATAATCTGCTGATCGAAGGCCGCGTAAACGCCGACCGGAATAATATCCGCAATCTGCTGGATGTTGCCAAGGGGCAATCTATTTTTGAACCGGATCTCGTGGATATGCAGCGTAAGCTGGAACAAATCAGCTGGGTTAGGCATGCGGTCATTGAGCGGCATTTGCCTAATACTTTGGCCGTGCGTCTGGATGAGCGACGCCCGCTGGCGTTGTGGCAACGTCAGAATAAATTATCGGTTATCGATGCCGAAGGCACTATTCTGGCTGATAAAAATATCGGTAAGTTCAAAAATCTGCTTATTCTGGTTGGTGATAAAGCGCCGCAATATGCACCGGAACTGGTGGCAATGATCGAAGTGGAGCCAGACCTGGCGCAGCGCGTTGAATCAGCCAAATGGATTGGCGGGCGGCGATGGGATTTATACCTAAAGAATGGCGTATCGGTGAAGCTGCCGGAGGAAGATATCGGGCAGGCCGTACGCCGTCTGGCGAAGGCCCAAAGTGATGCCAAGCTGATGGACCGCAAGATTGAATCGATTGACCTGCGTGATCCGGTGCGCATTATCGTGCAGACAGCCCCCGGTGCGGCCGAAGATTATCAGGCCAGCTATAAACCCGAGAAGAATATTTAAGGGGGATGGCTGCGTAACATGGCACAACAATCATTTCAGCCAAAAGGATCCATTATCGCCGCCCTGGATATCGGGTCGAGCAAGATATCATGTTTTATCGCACGCATTCGTGATGATAATGGCAATATCGATGTGATCGGCATTGGGCATCAGGCTTCGCAGGGAATTAAGTCCGGCACGGTCGTCGATCTCGATGCCGCCGAGGCGGCCATCCGGGCGTCGGTTCATGCCGCTGAAAATATGGCGGCGGATGTCACGCGGGGATATCCGCTGCGCGAAGTTGTGATCAATGTGCCGGGCGTACATACGCGGTCGTCATTGATGAATATGGGCGTACAGATATTAGGTGAGGCCGTCACCGAAAATGATATTCGCCGGGCATTAGCCAAAGCGCAGGACCAGACACACGGTCAGGATATAGAATTAATCCATACTATTCCCACGGCCTATCGTATCGACGGACATGAAGGCATCCATGAGCCGCGCGGCCTGTATGGGCAACATCTGGATGTCGATGTGCATGTTGTGGCCGCGAATGTCGCGCCGTTACGCAATATGTCGAGCTGCATCGAAAGCAGTCATCTGGATATCACCGCGCTTTGTTCGGCGCCTTATGCGTCAGGGCTTGCCTGCCTGGTTGAAGATGAAATGGATTTGGGCTGCACTGTGGTGGATATGGGTGGCGGCACGACATCCATTGGTGTGTTTTATGGTCGCGAACTGATTTATACCGATGCGATTGCCGTTGGCGGGCAGCATGTCACCAGCGATATCGCGCGCGGTTTGACCACATCCATGAACGCCGCAGAGCGAATGAAAACTTTATACGGCAGCGCGATTGCTACAGCCACGGATGACAAAGACCTGATTGATGTGCCGCCACTGGGTGAGGAAGATAGTCCACATCCCAACCATGTGCCGCGCTCTTATCTGGTCAGTATTATTGCCCCGCGTTTGGAAGAGACGCTGGAGATGGTCCGGGAACGGCTGGGTGACAGCGGCCTGGGGGCGATTGCGGGGCGACGCGTTGTACTGACAGGCGGTGCGAGTCAGATTCCGGGTATGCGTGAGCTGGCGCAGAAATATCTTGAGAAACAGGTGCGGCTGGGTCGGCCAATGCGGTTGCCTGGTTTGCCAGATGTTGTCAGCGGGCCTGCATTTTCAACCACCGCAGGGCTTTTACATTATGTGACGGAACGCGGGGCCGAAATGCCCGCGGAAATTCTGGCGAATGTCGAAGCTGGTACAATATGGCAGCGGGCCAAGCTCTGGCTGCGCGATAACTGGTAGCATTATGCGTATTCTTGATTGCCCTTCCCAGAATTTTGATGAACGGTCTGGCGGGCAAGCGCCGTCGATGATTATTCTTCATTACACCGGGACGCCAACGGCTGAAGAAGCCAAAGAAAGATTCTGCAACGCCAGTCCCGATGATACGATTGGCCGCATTGCACCGCATTACATGATTGATGGTCATGCGCAGGTTTATAAATTTATGGATGAGACCAAACGCGCCTGGCATGCCGGGCGGTCAAGCTGGCAGGGTATCACCGATATCAATTCAACGTCCATCGGGATTGAAATCTGGAATACCGGTCACGAATATGATTTTGAAGAATTTCTGCCGGACCAGATTACCGCATTGATAGGCTTAATTCAGGATATTCGCACACGCTGGCCTATTGCCGATCGATATATTCTGGGGCATTCGGATGTCGCCCCGGGGCGGAAACTGGATCCGGGTGAAAAATTTCCCTGGTCGGTTCTGGCAGAGTCGGGGATTGGCCTGATGC
>CAMLMM010000016.1 GCA_946481105.1 uncultured Alphaproteobacteria bacterium | reverse complement strand
CGCGTCATAATAACGCACGTCATCCATAATGCCGCCGAAAAATGGGGTTAATCCGCCGCAACCCATGGCTCCGGCAATAATGCCACCCGTGCCACTATTATAAACAGGCCCGGGGGATGGCGATGTCCCCGAATACGTTCCCCCGACATCAACCCCGTTCACATAGATGGTCATGGCGGTGGGGCCCGTCATCACGAAGGCCAGATGCTGCCATGCGCCCGATGTTATAACACCGCCGCCCGTTACTTTTGATGACCGGCCCGAGGGGTCGCATCCCGTAAAATCACCCATCGTCAGGAGCAACGAACCAGACACACTTATGGTCGCCCTCACCCCCAGATGATAGATGCCATCCTGATCATTGCCGAACAGGCCCGACCCGTTCGCAGCCGTTGTTACGTCCGGGTTAACCCACATAGAGAGGGTTATCGGGAAGCCTGTTTTGATAAGAGCGTCATTTGGCGTCTGAATGCTCATGCTGGTTCCGTTAAACTGCAACCCATTGCCCGTACGCCCCGCAACCTGTACCGGCGAATTAACCGCCGTCGCCGCCAGATTGTTTCCTGACCGGTCAAGCACACTGGCGCCGGAAATATCGTTGGCGTCAAATGTCCAGTGTGCTTTCAGGTTGGAATTCAGCACCGCTTTGGGAATTGTATCCGTGACCGCCGCGCCAACCGCCCCGTTAGACAAGGTGACCGATGCGGTCAGAATACCGTCATTCATACCGGACACGTTGATGCCGCTTATGGTATCGGTCGCCGTAGCAATCGTTCCACTTCCGGTCACATTACCTCCCCCGCCCGAACTGGAAATAGTATAGGCATAAGTGGTTCCCACCGTTGCCCCGGCAAACTGAAATGCCAGGCTGGTCATATTGGCATTCGTCACCGTATCCTGGGTATAGGCGATGCTATACCCAGTTGGCGCAATGTTGGTATTAATCAGAATACCGGACGTATTCGGCACGACAAATGTCAGTGAAGAATCATTCCCCGCCAGATCTTTAATGGTCCCGCCATTCAGGTCGATGGGCGATGACAGAACAACACCATCGGTGTCGTTATCACCGGCCTGAATCGTATAATTAAATATCAGTGTCGATGTGCCGGACCCGGATGCATACACGGCATAACGTGTGGTGCCACCGACATCGATGGCAATGCGGGGGCTTCCCGTCACCACCACATTTTCACTCATATTAATGGTGAACGGCACCGGGCCTGCAGCCCATGCCGAATCGACCATTAAAAAAAGCAGAAAAACAGTTGAGAGATATCTCATATAAGTCTTGTAAAGTTTTTGAATTGCGCAGGCAAGTTAGGGAACAGATCCATTTAATATTATACAAGAATTTCTGCCCACTTAATCCTTGACAACTGTGCATTTATTCCTATAATAGGGATAAGAGGTATTGTATGGGCCGGAAGTGGACAGACGAACAGAAACAGCAAGATAAAATCCGAAAACTGCAAAACGAACTATTAACTCATCCGCCATCCTCCCGTCATTGCGAGGAGGAACAACGTTCCAACGCGGCAATCCATTCTTCTCTGGACATAACCTCTGGATTGCTTCGTCGCCCATCGGCTCCTCGCAATGACGACCCTGTGAACTCTGCGCCCTCTGCGTCTCTGCGGTTAAACTTTCCCTCCACTTTTTTCCCAAATCCACAAAACGAACTATTAACTAACACAAATATGCAAATAAGAACAAAAGTAGAACATTTATCCAAAATCTGTTATATACATGCGAATGAACGATAATGAATTTCAAAAAACTCCCCCTCCTCCGCGCGGACGCGGCACCACGATCAATCCGGCAGGCCGCTTTGAAAAACTGGACACAGTTACCGAGCCTCATCCGGATGATTATGAACTGGATGCAAACGGCAACCCCATCGGCAAACAGATAAAAACCGAGGTATATCACGATAAGTCAAAAAGCATCATTGCCCGGAACGACAGCCCCGATATCTGTTTCGAAACATCGCTTAATCCGTATCGCGGGTGTGAACATGGATGCACCTATTGTTTTGCCCGGCCCACGCATGAATATCTCGGTCTGTCCGCAGGGCTGGATTTTGAAACCAGGATATTTGCGAAACCCGATGCGGCCCTTCTGCTCCGCAAGGAACTATCGGCAAAATCATGGAAGCCACAGCCAATTATCATGTCAGGTGTGACCGACTGTTACCAACCCGTCGAGCGCAGGCTGGAAATCACGCGTTCCTGCCTCGCGGTACTGGCCGAATTTCGGAATCCATGCGCAATCATCACAAAAAATGCGCTCGTCACACGCGATATTGATTACTTAAGCGAACTCGCATCGTTCAATGCGTCAACCGTCAACATGTCGGTGACGACCTTGGATGGACATCTGGCCCGCACCATGGAACCCCGCGCATCGCAGCCGGAACGCCGCATTCAGGCGATTGAAAAATTGACTGCCGCAGGCATCCCGGTGAATGTCATTATCGGCCCGGTCATTCCCGGTCTGAATGATCATGAGATCCCGCAAATACTGGAACGCGCCGCGGCGGCTGGCGCTTCAACCGCCAGCTATGTGATGCTGCGTCTGCCCTACGGCGTCAAAGATTTGTTTCAGGATTGGCTGGCGACATATTTCCCCGACCGCAAAGACCGGGTTATCAATCGCATACGCGATGTGCGTGGTGGCGAACTTTATAACTCAAATTTTGGGGACCGGATGCGCGGCGAAGGCGTCTATGCCGAACAGATCGACCAGATGTTCAAACTCTATCGGCGAAAATATAATTTATTAAGCCGGGGCGACCACTTGCTATCCGCCGCCGCCTTTCGGCGCGTGGAAGATTCAAACCAGATGTCCTTATTCTAAATGGCTTTGCGTGGGATATCCGATGGCGTATCCATTGGCTTGGCGAAATAATATCCCTGCCCGAAATCCACACCCATATTCTTCAGGATATAGGCGATCTCTTTGCTCTCAACTTTCTCCGCCACAACCTTGATATCCAGATCCTTACACATGCGGACAAGGTTGCGTATCATCGTCTCGTCGCGCTTTGAATCCAGAATAGTGGCCACATACTGACCATCGATCTTGACTGCGTCTACATGCAGTTTCTGCAAATACTGGAATGACGCCGATCCGGCGCCAAAATCATCCATCGCCACTTTGAATCCGTCATCCTGCAACGCCTTGATAAACTCGTTGACCTTCTCAAGATCGCGAATTTCGCTGGATTCGGTAATTTCAAAGATAATATGCTTGGCGATGTTGTTCTTCAGATGCGGCTCCAGCTTATACCGCAGCTTGGAAATAAAGCGTTTATCCTGAACCGAGACACCAGACAGATTAACCGACAGCACCAGATCTTCATTTTTGTTCTGGTGTATGAGGTAATTCAGAACGCGACCGCAGATAGATAAGTCAAATTCCGGACTCAATCCGACATCTTCGATAAATTCAATAGCCGACTGCGGCGACACACCCGGTTCAAACCGTGTCAGGACCTCATAATAGGCAACGTCACCTGTCTTAAGATCGACGATCGGCTGGTATTTCAGGTCAAAGCGTTGCTTGTAAATGATGCTTTTGTAATGCGAAATTTGCTGCGCATTCTGGCCCAGAAAATCTTCAAACCCACCTTTTAGGGAGGCAATATCAAAATCGCCTTTCTTACTGACGAATTTATTGATCGTGTACACAACGGCCTTCGCCATTTCATGTTCGGTCAGACCTTCGTCATTCAATTCAATCGTCTGGCCTTCCGCCTGTAGTCCCACATTATCCGGGTCACTCTCGGCGGCGGCCGTTTCAAGTTCACGCAATATCTGCTCAGCAGATACCATGGCATCATGAACAACACCATAACGCCCGTCATCCATTTTGGCGGCTGTTTTACCATCGGCGGCATAGGCACGCAGAATGCCCGAAATATTTTCATTCAGCTGCGCCCATTTATCCTGTCCGATTTTCTGCCGGAATTCCGCAGACCCGGGAAGATCGATAAATGTCATGTCCAATTTGGCGCCCGTAGCGGTACCCGCTTCCATAAGTTTGGTTGCTGCGCCGGCAAATTGATTGGCATCAAGCAGGTCTTCCTGCATATTTCGGCGCGCCGTTTCGGCCCCCTGCACCAGATTCAGATGACCGCGCGACAAGGTAAAGTATATCTGTTCCGGCGCTTCGGGCAGACTAAGTCCGCTCAGCAAGGCCGTGCGCATCTGCCCTTTGCCCAGTTCTTCAATATTTTCCTTGAGATTGACAAGGACAGGGCCAAATCGTTGCCCGGGTTTGTAACGATTCTTGAGTGCCTTAATAAGACCATGATCACGCGTAGCAAACAGATCAAGAAAGTCCATGCCCTTGAGTTGATCGTCTTCGGAGGGATTGAGCCCTTTCGTGGCGCCCGTGGCAAAAATAATCTTAAAGGCGGCAATATCTACCTCAAGCAGAATATCGGCGCTTGCGAATGCAAACGCCAGAAAACGGTCACGTTGTTGTTTCAGGTCGATTGCCATCAGGATCAGGATAGCCGTAAAAGGTTGCGATAACCTTTATATATCAGTTAAAGCTGAAATTAAATAAGAAGTGACTGTTTTGTGTAGATTTTACAAGTAAAGCTGCGCTGAAAGGCCAATAAACACATAACGCGCAACTTTGGCAATTGTCACAATAATCAGGAACGGGACAAATCTTTCTTTCATAACGCCGGCCATGACGGTAATCGGATCACCAATTATCGGAACCCAGCTCAGCAGTAACGACCAGCGGCCATATGTTTTGTATCTGGTTTGCGCCACAATAAGCGCCGACTCTTTCACCGGAAACCATTTATGATGTTTGAGCTTTTCCACATAGAAACCTAGAACCCAATTAAGGCAGGAACCCACTATATTCCCGATGCTGGCCACGGCAATCAGGAGCCATAATGCTATGTCTGTTTTTATAACGAGCGTGGCAAGCAAAGCTTCCGACTGCGCCGGAAAGATTGTCGCAGCAATCAACGCCGTGACAAATAAACTTCCCAGAACCGCATAATCAGTCATCTAAACGTTAAAGCGGAAGAGAATAACATCCCCATCGGCGACAACATATTCCTTGCCCTCGGAACGATATTTCCCGGCGTCTTTTGCACCCTGCTCACCTTTGCAGGCAACATAATCGGCAAATGATACGACTTCGGCGCGGATATATCCACGCTCAAAATCCGTATGAATGACACCGGCGGCCTGCGGCCCCTTGGCTCCTTTTGGAATCGTCCAGGCGCGCGCTTCCTTTGGACCCACGGTGAAATAAGTCTGCAGGCCAAGAAGTTTGTATCCGGCACGGATAATTTTGTTCAGTCCTGGTTCTTCCAGCCCAAGCGATTCAAGAAATTCCTTTTTCTCTTCTTCGCTGCCCAGCTGCGCGATCTGCGATTCAATCTCGGCGCAGATAATCACATATTCGGCGTTTTTAGATTTGGCCATTGCCGCAACTTTTTCGGTCATGGTATTGCCAGTCGCCGCGTCGCCTTCCAGCACGTTGCAGACATACAGCATTGGCTTGGTGGTCATCAGGAATAATTCCTTGACCGCCTTCTGCATATCGTCCGGTACATCAACCGTACGGGCCGGCTGACCATTATTCAGCGCATCACGGATTTTAGCAAAAAATTCCAGTTGGGATTTCAGTTCTTTGTCACCTGATTTTGCTTTCTTGGCGATACCGTCCATCTGGCGCTCCAGACTTTCAAGGTCAGCCAGCATCAGTTCGGTTTCGATGATGTCGGCATCACGGATCGGGTCAACCGAGTTTTCGACATGTGTGATATTCTCATCCTCGAAACAGCGCAGCACATGAATGATAGCATCCACCTGGCGGATATTAGCGAGAAACTTGTTCCCCAGCCCCTCACCTTTCGAGGCCCCTTTGACCAGACCGGCGATATCGACGAATTCAAGTTGCGTTGGGATAATGCTCCCGGACTTGCCTATTTCGGCGAGTTTGTTAAGCCGGTCATCCGGCACGGCCACACGGCCCACGTTCGGCTCAATGGTACAGAACGGAAAGTTCGCCGCCTGCGCCGCCGCCGTTGCCGTCAACGCGTTAAAGGTTGTCGATTTGCCCACATTCGGCAGACCCACGATCCCACAATTAAATCCCATCTGATTTTTCCTTCTTCGGTTTTGGCGGCTGTGTAGCCAGCGCAATCTTGTTTAAAAATCCGGCGTCGTCATCTTGTAAAAGCAACGGCACCTCTTTAGCAACGATTTTCAGCAGATCGGGCAGCCATTTCTCATCTTCTTTGGCGAAATTCCCCAGAACATAACCATGCACACGGTCTTTATGCCCTGGATGACCGATACCCAAACGGACACGTTTGTAATTGGCATCGTCCAGCCAGTCATCCATCGACCGCAGGCCATTATGGCCACCTGCCCCGCCGCCGGTCTTGGCTTTCACCTTACCTGGCAGGACATCCAGTTCATCATGAAAAGCCACAATATTCGCCGTAGGGATTTTATAAAATCTTGCGGCTTCACCTACCGACCTTCCTGATTCATTCATATAAGTCTGCGGTTTTAATACCGCCACTTTTTCACCGGCGATAATTCCTTCGGCATATTCTCCCTGAAACTTCTTTTTGAACGGCGCAAAATTGTATAGATCGGCAACAGCATCCACCGCCATAAACCCGATGTTATGACGGTTATGTTCATAGTCTTTACCGGGATTACCCAAACCAACAAAAAGCCACATGATACTTTAATCTATAAAGCAAAACCCCCTCCGATGGGAGGGGGGTTCGCATATTCTATATGAATTACTTCTTCGCAGCAGGTTTCGCAGCAGCGGCAGCCGGAGCGGCAGCTTTTGCCCCAGCGGCAGGCGCAGCAGCACCAGCAGCAGGTGCGGCGGCAGCGGTGGCCGTTGCTTCAGCTTCATCGCCACCCTTCACAACAGGCGCAACGATGGTTGCGAGTGTGAAGTTTGCATCATTATGACCCATGACTTCAGCGCCTTTTGGCAGCACGATGTCGCTGAGGTGAAGTGCATCACCCAGTTCGGCCTTGGACAGGTCAACTTCCAGATATTCTGGAACGGCAGTCGCCGAGCAACGCAGGGACAGGTCGTGGTGAATGATGTTCAAAACACCTTTCGCCTTCATACCTGGCGATACTTCCTGATTGGTGAAGTGAATCGGCACATGCACGGTTACTTTGGTTTTTGCCGTAACGCGCATGAAGTCAATGTGTTCGATGCGGTCGGTAACAGGGTTGAACTGCACATCGCGAGCCATAACCTGAATCTTGTCACCGTCAACGGTCAGATCGCAGATATGGGTGCGCATGCCACCCTTGTGGAATTGGAGAGTTACATCTTTCTCAGAGAAAGAAATCATTACAGGTTCCTTGTTGTCACCATAGATGACAGATGGAACACGATTTTCACGACGCAAAGCACGAGCGACCCCCTTACCGGCCCGATCACGCTTTTGTGCCGTCAGTGCATAATTTTTAGACATGACAGTACCTTTCAAACGTTAATGGTTACCGGCCTCCAGGGGTGCCGGCGCAGGGTTTTTAACAGGGAAAATGCCAAAAAGGCAAGTTGATTGTGCATAAAACCCGGCTGAAATGCCAAAAAACGAAGTAAACTCAAACAACTAAGCCTATTATTTCTACACATTATTAAGCTTTAATTGCGATAATGAGGCAACAGATAAGGGGATTATCATGGGCTTACGATCAACCGTCGCCGCATTATTTACCAGCCTGACCACCGCCTGCGCCAGCGTCCCGGACAAACTGCCGAAGAGTCCGCCTGCACCATCCAATCCCTGCGTCCCGTCACGCGATGGACAGCAACAGCAACCAAATGCGCGGGACTGTCATGTCATTGTCGAACCTCATAATCGTCCACGGTAAAAGGCAAGAGGACGTTCATGGATATGCTGGGCAAAATAAAACGGCTTTTTAACCACCCGTATATTGCAGGTGCAGAAGAACGTGCCCCCGGCAAAGCCATCCTGACGGTAGACCCTGACATCATGGATAAAAGTTTGTTTGGCAATCTGCCTGATAGCCCGCAACTTATCACAGTTAAGCAAATGGAAAGCATCGCCGCTGAGGTTGCCAAGCAACTGGATGAGCGCATCCCGGGAATATCGGAATACTTCAGAAAAGAACAGCTTGCCAGCATTGGTTTATCTGCCTTGCAAAACCGTGACGCAGCCCTAGAGGCAACGTCAGATATGGGTGTAGTTGTGATGACTCATCCAAGCGCAAAACATCGGGATGATGTATTACGCGATATGAATCTGGTAGAATCTGAGGGACATACATTCAAACGTGAACATTTCAAACCGCTTCCTGGCAACGAAGACGATTATAACCGTTGGGCTGGCGGACATGAGGCTGAACATGCGTTCCAATCCCACATTGATTATAGTGATATCGATGAGATAGAGAATATTCGCCAGACGCTTGAAGGTGAAATCTTATCGGACATGGGGGCCTTAAATGACCTTCGCAAAAATGGCAAGGCAGATGTGGCCCAGGCCATTATCGACATTCGTGTCCTTAACCACGCCAATGTGGGCAAAGACGGTGCCGACCATGCTGTGAGCATATTCCTGAACAAGCCCGCCTTTGAAGGAGTGACCCGGGAGCAAGTTGAGGCCGCTAGGGAATTTCCAAAAATAATGATCCAAAGTGTTGCCGGAGAATTGGGGATATCTAACCTTGAATCTACCCGTTTACGGGTTGAAGACCCGCAACGTTTCGCCAAAATTGTTGAAGAAGGACTCAAAAAGGGAAGCATTCCCGGCCTAAGGGATTTGACGGGCGAAGAAATGAAAAAACGCATTGCCGAGGATATGGGCATAAGCGTGGAAGATTTCCAAAAATTGGGGCCGGATAGAATGGGCGATGTTGCCGGATCTTACCGAAAGCTGAAAGAGCAAGGTGATTTTCGTATCCCTAGAACCACCAACCCGCATACATCAGAATATATGACACAATACGTCGGCGCTGTTCAGCGTATGATGATACCAGACACCACGCCAGCACCAGTACCCGCTCCTGCTGCAGCACAAGACTACCCCGAAGTAACACCAGATGATGCCACCCCTGAACCGCCTGATCCAACTCCTTCACCGGATGAAACCCTAAAAACTGAAGCCAAAAACCAAGCTAGCGACCTTTTAGCTGCCGCTATCTTGGCAGATATGGAAGAGCGAAATATTTCATCTTCGGAAATGACCGACATTCTCAATAAAAATCCAAACGCTTTCATGGATTTGACTGAACGACTTTTAAAAGAGAATAAAGTGTCATTTGTGACAAAACACACAGCAATAGGTGACGAAGCTGATGAAATTGCCGCCCAAAAAGTAGGGATGCCGAAGGATGAATTTCAGAAATTAAGCATGACTGACCCATTCCTGCATCAAATTATGTGGGGGGCAGTTGAAGATGCTGGCGGATTTGAAGTCAAACGTTACAATCCACATGTGGGTGAAATTATCCAGGGAAATCTTCGTGCTGCGCGGGAAGAAACAGCTAAGGTCAGCAAAAAGGCGGAGCCCGAAGCGGCGGCTGAAGAAAAAGCATCTGAGGGAAAGCCCCCTCTCATCGCCGACATCAATTTAACATCATCCTTTGAAGCAGCCCACAAAGGAAATACCCCCGATCCCGCAATGCAGCAGAACACTTCCGCGCCAGCCCGCCCACCTAACCAGCCAGCACAAAATGACTGGGGCTATCATCAATACGGTACAGGCGGCCCTTAACCCGTAAGCCTTACTTAAACAGCGCAGAAATCGAACGATCTTCGGCAATGCGCAAGATAGCTTCGCCCAATAGCGGCGCAATGGTCAATTGCTCAAACCGCTTGGATTTTGCGACTTCATCGCGGGCCAGAATACTGTCGGTGGTAATAAGCTTCTTAATGGGCGAATTCTCGACCCGCTCGACCGCCTGTCCGGACAATACACCGTGTACAACATAAGAGTAAACTTCGTCCGCCCCGTTATCCATCAGGGCTACGGCGGCATTACACAACGTTCCGGCGCTATCAACGATGTCATCGACTAGGATGCATGTTTTACCCTTTACGTCGCCAATAACATTCATGACTTCGGACACACCTGCCTGTTCGCGACGTTTATCGATGATAGCCAGATCAACGCCCAAACGTTTTGCAATGGCGCGTGCGCGCACCACGCCACCGATATCAGGCGACACAATCATAACATCTTTCCCGTCAAAACGGCGTTGCATATCCGGCACGATAATCGGCGATGCAATCAAGTTATCAGTCGGAATATCAAAAAATCCCTGAATTTGCCCAGCGTGGAGATCAAGCATCAATGCGCGGTTGGCACCCGCCACGGTAATCAGGTTGGCCACTAGCTTGGCAGTAATTGGTGTACGTGACCCCGTGCGACGGTCCTGACGTGCATAACCGAAATAAGGAATAACGGCGGTTATACGGCGCGCCGACGAACGGCGCAGCGCGTCCATGGAAATAAGCAATTCCATCAGATGGTCGTTCGTCGGGTAAGATGTCGATTGAATTAAAAAAACATCCTCACCGCGGATGTTTTCATCAATATCGACAAAGATTTCTTCATCAGCGAAACGCTTGATGCTGGCATTGGCCAATGGCACTTCCAGATATTTTGAAATGGCCTGTGCCAAAGGTGGATTGGAATTCCCAGCAATCAGTTTCATGGTTGCGCCCCGTCTTAAAATGTCCCGATGCCGGGCACTATAGGTAATTTACGTGGAAAATCAACTGCTTCTAACGCAAATGGCAGATATCTGCCGTCCGTAATCGTTTTCGCCGCGATGCGTCGCCCTGCGGAAACTGAAATAATCATCTTCCATGGCGTACGTGTCATGATTGGCATGGGCGATATGGGTAACTCCGGCACGGCGCAACCTGTAGGTTATATATCCCGGCATATCAAAATGTAATTTGTCATGCTTCCCAACACGAAAATAATCTGCGGCCACATTATCCTCGGCTATAAATGGCTCACGAAATTCTGCACTGACTTCGTAACTTGGTTGTGCAATACAGGGGCCAATGGCCGCATGTATGGTTTCTTTAATGGCCCCCTGCCCCACCATCGATTGAATGGTGGATTCCAGAACCCCTTTCAGTGCTCCGCCCCACCCGGCATGCGCCGCACCGATAATGGGGAATTCATTGACATCCTGCCCGACAAACAATACCGGCCCGCAATCGGCTGTAAGAACGCCAACAATTTGCCCCGGGGTTTTCGTGACCAGTGCATCGCCCTCTTCAAATCCGTGGCTACAGTCACGGACAATCAAATGACATTCGGCTGAATGAATCTGTTTCAATGTCGATAAATCACCTCCGCCCAGCGCCTCAACCACACGGGCACGGTTCTGGGCAACATGCCCCAGATTGTCGCTTGATTGTGGGGAACAATTCAGACTGGCATAAATGCCCTTACTGACGCCACCTTGCCGGGTAAAAAACCCATACGCCACTTGGGGGTGTCCAAAGCCTTCGAGAACAAGGCGTTTCATACTGTAACCTCCAGAACGCGAAATAGCGTTCCCATATCTTCGGATGATAATAATCGTATCAGCCCAGATTCGATATCCTCTTTTTGTTCTTTTGATGCTTTTTGTAATAATTGTACGGCCCGCACCTCGATCCCCTGCCGTTTCAGAAAATCGCCCTGCCCCCCCAGATGCACGGACAATCCATTCTCAATCGCTATTTGCTTGAGACGACCAAAATCCACATGCGATGTCAGATCAGCATCACCACACTGGGAAAGCACATCAACATATTTATGATTTTTAACGGCCTGAAATGTATCGCCAAATCCGGATACATCATGCCCGTAATCAACCATTAGGATAGCACCACCCTGCCGCTTTACGTGGCTACACATCTGATGAAACGTATTTTCACGAGACAGTGAGTGCTCAAAAATCTTTCCCGAGTTTTCCTCCTCTACCGGCGGCAAAGCAAAAGCGACACCAGGTGTGGGCAACACCCCCCATGTAAGTATGTTTTCTTCGTTCAGGCCAATCACACGCTCAAACCATTTCCCCTCCAGCATCATATATTGCCGAATGGGCAACGCATCAAGAAACTCATTACCGATGATAATCACAGGGTCATTGGCTCGAATGGTTTGCAGATTATCATGCCAATGAACGTCATATTCGGGCAACGCCGCACACTGTTTTTCCCGCAAGGCTGGCGATGTTTCAATCAAATGAATCTGAACAGCCTGCAAAAATCCGGGCACTGCTTTGCCAATACGCAACAAGTCGACCATCAGCGTCCCGCGTCCCGGCCCGCATTCGACAAGGTGGATTTTTTCAGGCTGGCCTAGCTTCACCCACTGCTCTACCACCCAGACACCGATCATTTCACCAAAAAGCTGCGATATTTCCGGCGCAGTGATGAAATCACCATTTTGTCCCAGCGGGTCGCGCGTAATGTAATAACCATACTCCGGGTGAGCCAGACATAAATTCCAGTGTGTCTCGACCGTCATCGGCCCGTGCAATTCAATATGCTGCCTTATGATGGCTGCGAGATCGGAAGACATATCCGTTTTCCTGCCAATACATAAATAATCGCCCCTACAATCATCATCGGGATACAAAGTATCTGCCCCATTGTAACAGCCTCAAACAGGAAGCCCAGCTGTACATCCGGCTCACGAAAGAATTCGATAACAAAGCGGAACAAACCATAGAAGAATAAAAATGCCGCCGCCGTACTGCCTGCCCGGACGCGGAAATAGGCGCTGCGCATCATCAGGAACAAGATAGTGAATAACACCGGGCCTTCAAAAAAAGCTTCGTATAACTGGCTCGGGTGACGTGGCTCAGGTCCACCGTACGGAAATACAAACGCCCATGGTACATCGGTGACCCGTCCGAATAATTCGCCATTCACGAAATTCGCCAGCCGGCCCAGCCCCAACCCTATCGGCACGACCATCGTGGTAATATCCGCCAGACGGAAGAATGGAATCTTTTTAATCCGCGCATATAATATAAGCGAAAGAATAACGCCAAGCGCCCCGCCATGGAACGACATGCCACCCTGCCAGACCTTTACAGCTTCGAGCGGATTATCCAGATACATCGGCAGATTATAGAACAGCACATAACCCAGACGCCCACCCAAAAGTACCCCGGCAATCGCCCAACTGATATAATCACCAATATCATTCGCATTGGGACGCGATTCCGGGTCGCGCTTGCAAACGGATAACGCGACTCGCCACGCCAGCAGAAATCCGGCGACATACGCCAGAGCGTACCAATGAATAGCAAATGGGCCGATTGATACGGCCACCGGGTCAATATTTGGGAATTCTAATGCCATGTGCAGCTTTCTGGTTATGGCATTGTTATAATCGGCACATCCTGATGATGCAAGCCGACTATGGACTCAATCAAGATGAAGCTTGCGTTTCAGCGGAGCATTATCCGGCCACTCGATTTCCAGTCGCAACTCAGTCGCGGCACATTGCAGCCCCGCCACCTCCAGCCAGCCAGTTAATGCATGCTGCGGGCCCTGTTTTCTGCCTTCTTGTATCGCATGCCGCGCACTATTTACAAAAACTTTCCTCAGGTCTGCCGCATAAGCTGAAGAAGACGAATAAACAGTACGCGGGAAAGTTACACCGGTAATAATCGCGTGATATTCCCATGTGGAAAAGAATTTGCCTAATTCAGGCCTTGCCAGCCCAATGACATCCTGAAAACTGCTAAATGAAGCTTTCTGGCCCTGCCGGGCACGCACCAGCCGCTGCCCTAAAGCTGCTTCAAATTTCCTGTCGGCAGGTTTTACGGTTATAGGGCGTCTGAGCTTGACCGTTTCTTCAAATTCAGGTGCCAGGAGTTGAGGGGCAATCCTGTCATAGGTTCCCAGTACATGATTAAAAATCTTATCGCAATCAAGGATCATTGGACGCATATAAAACCTAGCCTGTTTATAATTATGTTTTCTATATTCAAAAACTTTAATGGACGTGTGTTTTAGCAAAAACCACTACTGTTGTCCAATTTACAAAACATTATGAAATATCAAAAACTTATCCCCTGAAACCTTGCATCGCAAAAACCGGGGTGGTTGCCAAAAACTAGATGAAAATGCTACTTACGCATCTTCACGCCAACATCCCAAGTTCGTACGAGTCCATAAAATGACCAATGACAATGCCCGCCTGTTTGATGACCTGACCCGTGTTGCCGGGGGTGCCGCCAGTATTTTTTCGGCGATAGGCAAACAATTGCAGGCCGGCCTGCAGGATCAGATGGGGCGCAGTTTTTCCTCCTCATCTTCCGACGAAGTCACCCGTCTGCAAGGCACCGTCACCAAGCTGCGCCTGGAACAGGAAGAACTGAAAAAGCGCATTGCCGAACTGGAAACGATGATGGGTGTAAAAAAACAGCCTGCTAAAAAAGCAGCATCACCAGCCAGGAAACCGGTGGCTAAACCAGCCAAGAAAAAAGCAGCGGGGCGTAAATAGCATGACCTCGTCCAGCAGCCTGATGTTTGATGATACCTGCAACCCTCTCGATGGCGTTGAAGAGGTTTTAACACGTCAGAAATGGACGTATTCCCGTACCAATCAGGACGAGCTGTTTCTTGAAATGCGCGGCAAGCACGGCACCTACCGCATGATGTTTATGTGGAGCGAGCAGCATGAAATTATGCAGTTCTGCTGCGAATACGATTTACGTCTCGCCGACTTCCAGTATCCCAAAGCATGCGAAACGCTGAACAGCATCAATTACGGCATGTGGGTCGGTCACTTCCACATTTCACCTGAAAGCATGGTTCCCTGCTTCCGCCACACCCAATTATTCCGCGGCATGGATTTCGGCTCCGGCGCGGATCACCTTGAGGACCTTATCCGCATCGCGGTGGAAGAATGTGATCTGCATTATCCCGCTTTGCTCATGCTATCAAGCGAACGCACTCATAACGAAGACCAGCTTGCTCTGGCCCTTATGCCCGCGCAGGGACAATCCTGATGACACGTCTGCTGCTCGTTGGCTGCGGCAAAATGGGTAGCGCCTTGCTGCGCGGCTGGTCGAAAAAACCCGACCTGACTATTTCAGTTCTGGAACCGAATGATCCACAAGCCGATTTTCAGGATGTCCATGATATTCCTGCAACCATGTCATTTGACGTTATCGTTCTGGCGGTCAAACCACAGGTGATGGAATCCGTATGCATATCCATTAAGAATTTGCCACGTCCCTCAACGTTGGTTTTATCTATTGCCGCCGGGAAAAGTATTACTTTTTTTGAAAATATTTTTTCCCCGTCCCAGCCCGTCATCCGCTGCATGCCAAATACGCCCGCTGCTATCGGTAAAGGTATATCCGTGTTATGCGGTAATAGGCATGTCAGCGACACACAAAAAGAACTGGGACTTGCCCTGCTGTCTGCTGTGGGATGCACCGAATGGATTGAAGACGAAATCCTGATGGATGCTGTAACCGCCGTTTCCGGCAGTGGTCCTGCCTATGTTTTTCTCCTCATCGAAGCGCTTACTGCCGCAGGGATAGAAGCAGGATTGTCTGAATCTTTATCTGCCAACCTCGCGCGCCAAACAGTGATAGGGTCGGCTTACCTGGCCGAGTCCGATGAAAAAACACCAGCATCAACATTACGCCAGAATGTCACCAGCCCCGGCGGCACGACCGAAGCCGCCCTGAAAATATTAATGGGTGAACACGGACTGGCGGATTTAATGACCAAAGCCATTCAGGCAGCCCGTATCCGTGGCCAGGAATTAGGCTCGGCAGATAAAATCCCCAAGTGAAAAATCAGTATTTAATTTAAGGAATAATGGAACCAATTTTCATCCATTTCAGTTGGTTCGAATGTTTGCTTTGAAAGCTATAAATTCTCATATTTGTAAATATATAATAATAAAACGATGTAGATAAAGATTAAATGTCCCGATTTTGTTATATTTGACTAAATAATAGAAAAGAAAACCTCTCTGAATCCCCATGTTAACACAGAAAAACCTCAAATTTCCGCTTGCCTAACCTTTAAAATCGAATAAGACTTAATAATAAATATAGATAATAATAAGGAGACTGAGTAAATGGCTGAGAATGCAACAAAACACACCGACCTTTTAGCCCTTACCACAGAAATAGTAGCCGCCCATTTATCAAATAATACTTTAGCTTCCGCTGAAATTCCCAATCTTATTGAACGTGTCTACCGGACAATGGCTAGCCTTGGCGATGAAACCCGCCCCGCGCCTACATCCTCCGAGCGCCCTCAGCCAGCCGTGCCTATCCGCAAATCGGTTATGCCAGATTATATTATCTGCCTGGAGGACGGTAAGCGCCTGAAGATGCTGAAACGCCACCTGAAGACGGCCTACAAAATGACGCCGGAACAATACCGCGAACGCTGGGGCCTGCCTGCCGATTATCCGATGGTCGCCCCCAACTACGCAAAGCAGCGCAGCCGCCTGGCCAAAGACATTGGTCTCGGCACATCCGGGCGCAAAGGCAAAAAGAAATAAATTTCTTTGAAGTTTTAGTTACTGGAACGCTACTTCGTTAAAGCTGCGCAGCTTCCGGCTATGCAACCTGTCCGGTCCCTGCTCACGCAACAATGCCATGGTTAATAACCCGATCTGCAGATGCTGTTCAACGCGCTGACGGTAAAAACTCTCCGCCATGCCCGGTAGTTTCAGCATCCCATGAAGTGGCTTATCCGACACACAAAGCAATGTCCCGTACGGCACACGGAAACGGAATCCATTAGCCGCCACAGTCCCTGACTCCATATCCAGCGCAATCGCGCGGCTTTGGCTCAAGCGGGCATTCTTCCGGATATTTGGCCGCAATTCCCAGTTACGGTCGTCAACAGACGCCACTGTGCCCGTCCGCATGATTTTTTTGAGATCATAGCCCTTCAGCCCCGTCACATCGCCAACGGCTTTTTCCAGCGCCAGCTGGATTTCCGACAAAGCAGGAATTGGTATGGATGGATGCAGGTCTTTGTACAGCACGTTATCTTCACGCAGATAGCCATGCGCCAGACAATAATCACCCAGATTTTGTGAATTGCGCAGCCCGGCGCAGTGGCCGAGCATCAGCCACGCATGTGGGCGCAGCACAGCAATGTGGTCGGTAATCGTTTTGGCGTTGGACGGGCCGACACCGATATTCACCATCGTAATCCCGCCGCCGTCTTCGCGCATCAGGTGATAGGCAGGCATCTGCGGCATCCGGCGCACGGCTTCACCTGGGTCATCCTGCCCTGCATTGGCAATATTCTTGTTAACGGTAATCTTATTCCCCGGTTCGACAAAGGCAGTATACCCAACTCCTGCCGCTTTCTGCTCCAGATTATCGGTATGCGCCATCAGACGGTGTGCAATTTTAATGAACTCATCAATATAGAACTGATAGTTGGTAAAAATTACATAGTTTTGAAAATGCGTAGCATTCGTGCCTGTATAATGGCGCAGACGTAATACCGATACATCTACACGCGGCGCGGTAAATAAGGACAAGGGCGATGGCTCCCCATCGCCTGGATAATATGTGCCATTGGCAATCTCGTCATCCATAATGCTGAGGTCTGGCAAATCAAAATAATTGGGCAGCGCCTCCATATGTGCAGCCGTCAAATCACCTTCGACATGAAACCCGTCACCCAGAACAAAATGGATTGGAATGGGTGTATCGCTAATGCCAACTTCAATCGGAACTTTATGGTTGGCCAGCAACAGGCGTAGCTGCTCTTTATAGTAATGATCAAAAATATCGGGGCGCGTCACCGTCGTATAATAAGTACCCGCCCGCGGAACAAACCCGTACGATTCACGACTGTCTATGCGGCGCGCCTTATCGGTCACCTTAATTTTTATATAAGGATAATAGGCGGTTATCCGCCCTTTCGGCAATTCCGTCGATTGCGAGAATTGCTTAAAGCCATCCAGCAGTTTATGGCGCGATTCACTATAAATGCGCTTGATTTCTTCATATGCTTCATCGGCATTGGTAAACTGACGGGATTTATTAAATGACGCTAAAAAAGACATGGATATTCCTCACGCTTTCAGGATACAGGAAAAAGTGTTTTTCGCAATTGGCATTATGTATTACACTCCCGAATCAAGGTTGCTGCTTCTGAAAGGGGAAGATTATGAATTTCGTTGACTCAGTTAAATCTGGTTTTAAAAATTACGCCACGTTTTCAGGTCGCGCTTCACGCTCTGAATTCTGGTGGTGGTGCCTGTTTGGAATTCTCGCACGGGTTGTTGCAAATATTCTTGATGCGGTTCTGTTCTCACCGGCCATAGCCGACGATGCCGCAACCGGAAGCATGGTGATGTCGTCTGATGTTGCCATGCAGCCAAGCGACCCGGCCATGGCCACTGAAATGATGATGGCCGCCGGACCAACCCCTGTATTCGGCCTGATTGTTGGCTTGGGCCTTTTGCTGCCTAACATCGCCGTTACTGCCCGCCGCCTGCACGATATTAATAAAAGCGGCTGGTGGCAGTTGCTGATACTTACCTTAATTGGGATTATTCCGCTGCTGATCTGGTGGACCAAAAAGGGCGATGAAGGCACAAACCGCTTTGGTGCCGATCCGCTAAAGGCTTAGTTATTCGCTTCAACAAAAACCCCCGCCTGGCGGGGGTTTTTCTTTATTTCAGTTTCAGGTTCTGCAAAACGGCGAACGGGTTATCTGCGGTGCTAGCGGCGGCGGTATAAACTCTTGCCTCATCATTCGATGCCTTGCGATCACCCCGGTCTCTTTCATCCCGCTTTTTCTTCTTAAAGCTGTGGCGGTCATCGCCTTCTTTGTTATCCTTACGCTGCCCGTGTTTTTTCGGGCCGTAACGCTCTTCAGGGAATTTCTGTTTTGCCTCTGCAGGAGCTGACTTATCGGCGTTCCGCTCACGATTAAATTGACGTGGCTTGCGTTCCGGCTGCTCCATATGGGCCTTCCCACGACGCAAAAGGAACCAATCCAGTTCCGGTTTCTTTTGCTCGACTGGTTTGGCAGGCTCAGTAACCACTTCTGACGTCGCCGGAAGTTCGGCAGGAACTTCTGCCGGTGCAACAACAGGTTCCTCTTCGGCAGCGGCAACAGGAGCCGAAACCTCCTCCGCTTTTTTCTCAAGGCGTTTATGCCCCATCGCTTCAAGGATGGCATAAAGGTCCGCAATGGGGCAGCCCATCCATTCGGCCATTTTATGTTCGGCTTGGAATTTTCCATCCTTGGCATTGTCGTAGACCGCGTTGATAACACGGTCGAGCATATCAATGCGAATAACGCGGGGACCATAGAGCGGGTATCCGATAGCGCGGTAAAAATCAGGATTGGCCGTTGTAACGTCAACAATCTGCGACATTGCGCCATCGCGTGGTGTCGGCGCGGGCAGCGCGACATCATTATACAAACACCACAGCAACGCACGCAGTCGAACCGCCGCTGGCTTGTTCAAATCTGGCAGAAAAACCAGAAGCGGGCCAAGACGCACTTTCTTGGCACGCAATGTTTTGCGCATTTCGGCATCCAGTTGCGCAATGGATGCATCGACTTCGCCACGGCTGACGATACCGGTGTGTTCAAAAATCTTGAGCGCGATATCCTTGACCGGACCATCTATTGTTTCATCGGTAACCAGAGCAAAAAGCGGTTCCAGTACTGTATAGATATGCGCCTTCAGCCATGTTTCAATATGGTCGCGCACAGCAGTGGAATCTTCACCCTTCAAATCCACGCCATCGATTAAAGCGACAGATGGCTGCAGCAGGCTGGCCCCCTTGGCAACTTTGGCAACAGGATCCCCCGGCAACGGATTGGTTGAATCAGGTTGAAAATGAATATGCCCATCATCTTTCAGGGTATATTGTTTAGGCTGGGCCTCTAGGTACATGGCGTTCATCGTATAACGTTAGTGTGGAACGAAAGGCACTTTATAGACCTAAACCCGATACATTCCAAGGGTTTTTAAGCAGTGAGCAAATAGCCTAAAACGGCATTCAGGCACTTGAATCCTTGGGGGGTCGTAACCAGCACATCCCGTCGGTCCGCCATAAACCCTTCAGATACAAGTTTTTTGAACCTTTCACCTTGAAAAATCTCACTTGGCACCTGCACCGCAGGAATACCTTCCTTTAACCTCAACCCCATCATAATGCGCTCTTGTAATTCCGCTGTGGCAGAAACGGGATTATGCGGATGATGCCCATGACGGTCCCTTTCCACACGTTCCATCCATAGTTCAGGCGCCCGGTGGGTTCGTGTGGCAAATTTCTGTCCGTCTAACGCCACACGACCATGTGCGCCTGGCCCTACGCCAATATAATCATCATAATGCCAATACGTCAGATTGTGCCGCGATTCTTCGCCGGGGCGTGCATGATTGGATACCTCATAGGCAGGCAATCCTGCCTGCTCCATTATTTCCTGGGTAACATCATATAAATCGGCGGCATGATCCTGCTCTGGAACCTGAAATTCCCCCCGCGCGTGACGCGTGAAAAACGGCGTACCTTGCTCAATCGTCAACTGATAAAGTGATAAATGATTGCCCGCCATCTTCAACGCATCTTGCAATTCATTTTTCCAAGACTCAACTGTCTGATTGGGACGTGCATAAATCAAATCAAATGAAAAACGGTCAAATGTTTTTGCGGCTAGCTCAATCGCAGCGCGTGCCTGTTCTGGATTATGCTCACGCCCCAAAAACTTCAAATCTGCGGCGTTTAACGACTGCACACCGATTGACACGCGGTTTATCCCCGCCGCACGGAAGCCCTGAAATTTATCGGCCTCAATGGAAGTTGGGTTCGCTTCCAGCGTTATTTCACACGCATTCGTCATGCGCCATTTCGACTGGATAAAGTCGATAATGCCCTGCACCGTTTCCGGTTTCATCAGCGATGGCGTACCACCGCCCAAAAAAATGGAGGATACAGTCCGGTCGCTTGTCTGATTTGCCCAATAATCCAGCTCGGTCAAATATGCTTTTAACCAGCGTTGATGATCAATGCTTTCGGCGACATGTGAATTAAAATCGCAGTATGGGCATTTCGATTTGCAGAACGGCCAGTGAATGTAGATACCAAACGCCATCAGAAAACAAACTGCACGAAATTTTTGAATGCCTGTGCCCGATGGGAAAACTGCTTCTTCTCTTCAATCGTCATCTCGGCAAAGGTCCGTGTTTCACCTTCGGCCACAAAAATAGGGTCATAACCCATGCCACCCGAACCACGCGGCGGCCAGACAAGATTACCATGACATTTGCCCTCAAATATCTGCTCTTGCCCATCTGGCGTTACATAAACAAGGACGGTTGTAAAATACGCCGACCGGTCAGGATTGTCGCCGAGCAGATCATTCACCTTACGCATCGCCATGGGATAATCACGATCCGGCCCGGCCCAATTGGCCGTATAAACGCCCGGTTCGCCATTCAGCGCATTTACACAAAGACCGCTGTCATCGGCTAACACAGGCAGCCCGGTTGCTTTAACAGCAGCATGTGCCTTGATACGTGCATTCCCCACAAACGTATTCTCCGTTTCATCCGGTTCCGGCAAGTTCAGTTCCCCAGCCGATGTCACCTCGACATCATACGCATCCAGCATATCGGCAATCTCGGCGAGCTTACCCTTGTTATGCGTAGCGAGAACGAGTTTGCGTGGCGCGGTCATACGGCCTCAATTGTTTTTTGCTGAATGTCTTTCAGTTCAGTACAACCTTTTTTGGCAAGCACCAGAAGGTCAAGCAACTGTGCTTCACTGAATGGATCTTTTTCGGCTGTTCCCTGTACCTCGACGATGCCGCCGCTACCGGTAAGAACAAAATTCGCATCCGTGTCCGCATTCGAGTCTTCTATATAATCAAGATCAAGCACGGGCGTTCCCTGATACACACCAACCGAAATCGCCGCCACGCTGTCTTTCAGCGGCATTTCCTTAAGCAAACCAATCGTCATCAGATATTCAAAGGCTTTATAGAGGGCGACATAGCTACCGGTAATCGCCGCGGTGCGTGTTCCACCATCGGCCTGAATGACATCACAATCCAGACGCACCTGACGCTCGCCCAGTTTCTGGTGGTCCACCACCGCACGTAGCGCGCGGCCAATCAGGCGTTGAATTTCCTGGGTACGGCCCGTCTGCTTTCCTTTCGCCGCTTCGCGGTCGGTGCGTTTTTCGGTGGCGCGGGGTAACATGCCGTATTCAGCCGTCACCCACCCCTTACCGGAATTTTTCATCCATCCCGGCACACTTTCTTCAACCGTCGCAGTACACAGCACATGTGTATCGCCGAATTTCACGAGACAGGAGCCTTCCGCGTGTTTGGACACACCGCAAGTGATTTCAACATTACGTAACTGGTTCGGCTGACGGCCTGATGGTCGGGTCATATTAATTCCTGCTTTGACTACATATATAAAGGGATGTGGCATAAAACCCTAACAGGCGTTAATTGTCAAACCCGGCATTTTTCCTTATATTAAGCCCATGAACCCGTTTGATAACCGTTCCGCCCAGATTTTCAGGTTGATTGTTGAGGAATATCTTCAGCATGGCGTGCCTATTGGCTCACGTACCATTTCCCGGTCGCTGGAAAACCAGCTTTCGGCCGCCACTATCCGCAACGTGATGGCCGACCTGGAAGACGCAGGTTTTATCGCCTCTCCGCATACCTCTGCCGGACGGCAACCCACGCAAAAAGGCCTGCGCCTTTATGTCGATACACTGATGAAAATCGATGATGTGTCGTTGCAAAAACATGAAATTGATCATCGTCTGAATGCAAACCCTCAATCATTGCAAAGCGTCTATCAAGGTGTGAGTTCCGTGCTATCCGGGCTGTCCTCATGCGTGGGCATTGTTATTGCGCCGAAGATGAACAAACCCATCCGCAAAATAGAATTCTTGAAACTGGAACCATTCCGTATCCTTGCCATCCTCATCACCCAGGACGGCATGGTTGAAAATCGTATGATACAATTGGCCGATGATGTTACGAGCAGTGAACTGGAACAGGCGGGTAATTTCCTGAATGACCGCATCGCTGGCAAGACGCTGGCAGAATTGCACAATGACCTTCTGAAAGACATCAGCACCGATAAAAACAACGTATCACGTCTTTCTAAACTTCTGATCAAGGAAGGTGTTATCCATCCCCTTTCCTCCCTCTCCGACGGGCATATATTTGTGAACGGTCAGTCACAATTATTTAACGATCCAGATGCTCAGGGCAAACTCGATGAAATTCGCAAGCTCATGGCTATGCTCGATGAAAAACAGGCAATGCTCGATATTATGGGTGCGGTACAGGAAGGCGAAGGTGTGCAGATTTTTATCGGCAGTGAAAATCCGTTTTTCGAACAGCCAAGCTGGTCAACTATCATCAGTGCCTATCGCGACCAGAATGGTCGCATTATTGGCGCAACTGGCGTTATCGGCCCCACGCGCCTTCATTACGGAAAGATAGTTCCTATTGTCGACTATACCTCACTAATGCTGGAGCGCCTGTTTTCCTCTCCTAACTTTGGGGATGCAACATAATCAGGGTGTTGATTTTCAGGAAAATTTTGCCTAGTTTCCCTCCATGAACGAACAAAACGCTCCCAAACAAGATAACGATCTCTCCCCCGATATGCCTGGCCTGAACGAAGTATCCGGTCCTGCCGCGTTTGCCGCGCGTCAGAAAGCTGCCGAAGCTCAAGTTTCAGATAGCCCTGCACCTGAAGCTGCCTCTGACAATGCCGAATTATTGGCAAAAATCGGCTCTCTAGAGGCTTCTCTTGCAGCAGGACAGGAGCAGATGCTGCGCCTTGCGGCAGATATGGAAAATTTACGCAAGCGTTCGGTGCGTGAACGTGAAGATGCCACCAAATTCGCTGTTAGCAGCTTCGCCCGCGACCTGCTGGACGTTGCTGATACATTCAGCCGCGCGCTTCAATCCATCCCGCCTGAACTTAAAGCCGACGAGAAAATCGCGCCGCTTGTAACGGGTATTGAAGCAACCGAACGCGCCCTTCTCTCCTGCTTTGAAAAATACGGGATCAAAAAGCTGGAGCCGCTGGACGAGCCATTCAACCCGAATTTCCATGAAGTCATGTTTGAAGCTCCCGTTCCTGGCAAACAGGGCGGCCTGATCATACAGTTGATTGAACCTGGTTATACCCTGCATGAACGCCTGCTGCGCCCTGCCCGTGTTGGCGTATCCAAAGCAGACCCAACCAGTGGCCAGCATCACGCAGTAGATACCCAGGCGTAATTCTGTAAATACACCTCAAAGAAAAACTGCAATTTGTCAATGCTTTGCATGCAAATTGCACATGCTGCATCATGTGGATAACCTATCGGTTATCGGAAATAATCCGTATCCCACACATGATTCGTTAAATACATGTTTTTATAGAATTTAATTACTGCCAGGCGGGTCCTTCACTGGATGCAATTTCGCATTTCAAAATTACTAACTATTCTGATTGTTTTTACGCTCTGCGTTATTACCAACGCCAAGGCGCAAGATGACATTTTTGCCGACAAGGACCGAACTATACGATCTGATACGCAGGACCGCATCCAGAATATTTTTGGTAATATCGAGACTGTAGGCAGCGCTTACAATAGTGGCGGTAACGATGCTGCTGGCCGCGCCGCCCTGAATGCCGGTTGCCAGTCCCTGGTAAATTACATTTTACAAACCCGGCTGTTTGCCGAGATGAAAGATGCGGTTACTCCTGATCTTGATCTCCCGGATGCAATGAATACTTATTTTGCATCCAAGGCTGGGGAATTGGGGAATTCAACCATCAATTCCCTTTGCGCTGGTGAAACAGATTCCATGTCAACAGTGGATATCCCCAGGTCACTGCGTAAAAGCGTAGGGCGCGATATAATTCCACGACTGATTGCCATGGGCCAGCAGCTATCAAATAGCAGTGGCCTTCCCTTTCTAAGTCGTCTTGAAATTGAAGGCGGCAAGCGCGATGGCGAACTCTTCGGTTCCATCACCTCCATTCAACCCCTCTGGCAGGACGAACTCAATCGTCACCATATGTTTGCTCAACTATCCTGGTACAATGTCGAAGCGGACCTTAATAAATTAGGGTTTCAAAAAGAATACAGCACATTGAATGCTGGCCTTGCCTATCGTTATCTTACGGCTGACAAAAACTATCTGTATGGCGCCAATATATTCTTTGATCATGCCCCAAGCAAAAATCATAACCGCATGAGCGTCGGCGTTGATGCGCGTACCAGCCAGTTGGCCATGTCGGCCAATAAATATTTCCCCGTATCGGGCTGGAAAAAACTTAATTCTTATTACGAAGAGAAACCTGCGGGTGGTTATGACCTGGAAATACGTGGCCAGGTGCCGCAATTGCCAAGCTGGACAGCATCCCTGAAAGGATATGAATGGGATGAGCAGGATGACGGCAAGGACATGTACGGCATCATTGGCGCCGTTGAATATTCCCCGGTCCCTGCCCTGGCGGTTCGCCTGGGCGTTCGTGACACATCACAGGATGAACCGGTGCTTGAAGCGGCTCTCCGTTTCAACTGGCGTTTTGACCAACCTGCTGATCTGCAATGGCGTGAGCGCGCGGCGCTGGCTCCGGTCAGTGACTATGTGTATGAAAAGGTCCAGCGTGAAAATATTATCCGCGTTAAGCAGCAGCGTCGTGCCGAATCCAAACTTACCGTTATTGAAACCATTGGTGCCAACACGGCTCTACAGGCATCTGGCTCCAGCAGTCTGAATCTGGGCCAGACGCTTATGATGCCTGTCACGGTAACTGTGGCCAATACCGTGGGCGCTATTGCCCGCCTTCAGTTTGCTGATGGGTCCATCCTCACTTTGGCGCAAAACAGTCAGGCTATCATCACGCCAAATCTTATTACGCTCGTTTTCGGGACAATGCAGTATGTATCTAATGGCAATATTGAGAACGTGGCTGTTCCAGGTGGCACGATTGTCTTGCACGGTACGGATATTGACGTGGTATCGAACGGCGTTGATTCATCTGTGCGCGTCCGTGATGGTTCGGTCGACTTTACAGGCACGGTGTCCGGTTCCGTTACACTTCAGGCAGAAGAAGCCGCCGAATCTATCGCAGGCGTTGTCGGTACGCTTGCCATCGGTTCAGGAGGCTATACCAGTCACACCGACACTGTCAGCGTTGAAATTGACCGAATTGCCGACATTCAGACTGGACCAAGAGTTACACCTTACCCGTATGAGGCCCCACGCCTTATTTCAGCCAACATGATTGTCGGTGGCGATATTATTATCGGCCTGCGTTTTAATGATGATGTTATTGTCTCCGCCGGCACTCCCCGTCTGAGATTTGTTATTAACGGCAACACCCGTTTTGCCAATTATGTCAGTGGCAGCGGTACAAATGATCTGCATTTCAGCTATACTAACGTGCTTGCTGACACGTCGGCAACCACCCTGACCGTACAGGAACTGGATAAGAATGGTGCCGCTATCATGGGCAATGGTAAGGATGCCGTTGTCACGATCGCCGATAAAACCATTTCGCTGAGCGGCGGTGGGGGCGACGTCACGCCTCCGTCAGGTTATGCCGTTGCATTTACAACTGATCCGATTACCAATGCCAACAAAACTGCCGCAGCCTTTGATATTACTTCAGCTGAAATAGGCGCGACATACAATTACACTATTACCTCTTCGGGTGGTGGCATTGCGGTTAATGGAACAGGCACCGTCCTGGCAGCAATAGAATCTGTAACCGGCATAAACGTAACCAGCCTGAATGATGGGACATTGACTGTTTCACTTACCCTGACCGACCCATCAAGTAATACGGGAATTGCCACAACGGATACCGTCAACAAAGATGCAACACCTCCATCCGGTTTTGCCGCTGCATTCACAACAACCCCTGTCAACACTGGTAACCAGGCGACGGCCGCCTTCAATATAACCTCAGCCGAAGTGGGCACGACGTATAATTACACAATCTCTAGCTCCGGTGGGGGTACAAATGTCACTGGCTCCGGCATGGTGGCCGCGGCAACTCAGTCTGTGACAGGAATTGACCTGTCTGGCCTCAACGATGGAACGCTGACCTTGTCCGTTACCCTGACAGATACAATCGGCAACGTCAGTTCAGCTTCAACCGGCACAGCTCCAAAGGACATCGCCGCCCCAAGCGGTCATGCTGTTGCCTTCACCACCGCACCCATTAATAACGCGAACAAGGCTGCCGCAGCATTCAGCATTACATCTGCCGAAGTCGGCACAACATATAATTACACAATCTCCAGTTCAGGTGGCGGCACAAATGTCACTGGCTCCGGCACGGTTGCCGCAGCAACTCAGCCTGTGACAGGAATTAACCTAACAGGTTTGAACGACGGAACGCTGACCGTTTCTGTAACTCTGACTGATGCCCAGGGTAACGCTAGCGTGGCTGTGACCGACACGACCGCCAAAGATGTGGTAACCCCCGCAGGCTATGGCGCCACTTTCACGACCTCACCCATTAACAATGGCAATGTAACTGCTGCCGCCTTTAACATCACGACGGCTGAAATTGGTACCACCTATAATTATTCGATAACCAGTTCGGGTGGCGGCACTGCTGTTACAGGGTCGGGCACCATTACGGGTGCAACCGAATCCGTAACGGGCATTAACGTCTCTGGCCTGAATGATGGTACGCTGACTGTCTCCGTTACGCTGAGTGACACGGTTGGCAATACCGGCTCTGCCGCAACCAGTACTGTATCCAAAGATATCTCGGCACCAACGGGCTACGCGACTGTCTTTACAACCGACCCGGTTAACAATGCCAATAAATCGGCTGTTGCGTTCAATATTACCTCCGCCCAGGTTGGCACAACCTATAACTATACAATCTCCAGCTCCGGCGGTGGTACAAACGTCACCGGTTCCGGCACGGTTGCCGCGGTTACCCAGTCGGTTACAGGGCTGGATGTAACGGGCCTGAATGACGGCACGCTAACGGTTTCCGTTACCCTGACTGACACAGCTGGCAATACTGGCCCTGCGGCCACCGACACCGTCGCCAAGGACATTACCACCCCGGCTGGTTATACCGTACAATTCGACTCTGTACCTGTTAACCTTGGTAACGTAACTTTTGTTGGACACCGCATTAACTCAGCTGAAGTTGGCGCAACCTATAACTACTCGATCACGTCTTCCGGCGGTGGCACCCCGGTTACCGGCACAGGCACAGTCTCCGGCGCTACCGAGATTTTTACCGGCCTGGATCTCTCTGGTCTGAACGATGGCACACTCACACTTTCTACTACTCTGACAGATGCTGGTGGTAATGTGGGTACAGCGGCAACCACGACAGTTATAAAGGATACCGTATATCCAACCGGTTATGCTGCCGTATTTACAACCGACCCGATTAATAACGGAAATAAAACTGCCGCAGCCTTTAACATTACGGGTGCCGAAGTCGGGGCAAGTTATAGCTATACAATCTCCAGCTCGGGCGGCGGCACGAATGTTACTGGCTCTGGTACGATCGCGGCGGCCACCGAGTCGATAACCGGCATCAACGTGTCCGGCTTGGGTGATGGCACTTTAACTGTCACTGTTTACCTGACCGATATACGTGGCAACACAGGCGTTGCTGCAACTGATACGGTGACAATGGATACGGGTGCGCCAACGGGCTATGCCGCCGCATTCACCACCGACCCGATTAACGATAGCAACAAAACTGCCGCAGCCTTTAACATTACGGGTGCTGAAGTCGGGGCAAGCTATAGCTATACGATCTCCAGCTCCGGCGGCGGCACGAATGTCACCGGTTCCGGCACTATCGCCACAGCAACCCAGTCCTTTACAGGCTTAAACGTCACTGGTCTGAATGATGGCACCCTGACTGTTTCCATCACCCTCACGGATACCTTGGGTAACGCAGGTGCCGCCGCCACCGATACTGTGGTTAAGGACATTCTGGCACCAACCATTACCTCGGTATCCCCGCCGGCCAATGGCACCTACGAACCTTAAAATCGCCCTTGACTTTTTAGGAATTAAACCCTACATATTTGTGTAGATTATTAGGTCTGCCCACATAGTTCGGGGTGTCTTTTATAGAGTTCTGAGCTATATGTAAGGGCGTACAAGGGCATAGTAATCGAAAACCCATCCCTTGTGGGGATTTGGATGGTGCTCATGGTGAGGCCGTCTGAAATTTGCCAACTGACAACAAGAGGTTAAACTAACATGTCAAAAGTAATCGGTATCGATTTAGGGACCACCAATTCCTGTGTTGCCATCATGGACGGGAAAGACCCGCGCGTGATTGAAAACTCGGAGGGTGTGCGTACCACCCCATCCATGATCGCGTTCTCAAAAGACGGTGAACGTCTGGTGGGGCAACCAGCTAAGCGTCAGGCCGTGACGAATCCGGATAATACACTCTATGGAATTAAACGCCTGATCGGCCGTCGTTTTAACGACCCGCAGGTTCAGAAAATGCGCGCTCACGCCCCATTCAAAATTATCGAAGGCGAAAACGGTGATGCTTGGGTCGAAGTAAACGGTGAAAAATTCGCACCTTCACAGATTTCGGCAATGGTGCTGAAAAAAATGAAAGAAACAGCGGAAAGCTTCCTTGGTACAACGGTGTCCCAGGCTGTTATCACTGTTCCGGCATATTTTAACGACGCGCAACGTCAGGCAACCAAAGACGCTGGTCGTATCGCTGGTCTTGAAGTCCTGCGTATCATCAACGAACCAACCGCTGCGGCTCTCGCTTATGGCCTCGACAAGAAAAACCATGGCATGATTGCCGTGTATGACTTGGGCGGTGGTACATTTGACGTGTCCATCCTGGAAATCGGCGATGGTGTATTCGAAGTGAAATCCACCAACGGGGATACATTCCTGGGTGGTGAAGACTTTGACGCCCGCATCATCGACTATCTTGCCGATGAATTCAAAAAAGAACAGGCGATCGATCTGCGTAACGACAAACTGGCGCTGCAACGCCTGAAAGAAGCCGCTGAAAAGGCAAAAATTGAACTGTCGTCAACAACGCAGACCGAAGTCAACCTGCCGTTTATCACGGCGGATGCCTCTGGCCCGAAACACCTGAACGTCAAGCTGACCCGCGCCAAACTGGAATCGCTGGTTGACGATCTGGTCCGCAAGACAATCGAACCATGCAAAGCCGCATTGAAAGATGCCGGTCTGAAACCATCCGAGATCGACGAAGTCGTTCTGGTGGGCGGCATGACCCGTATGCCGAAAATCATCGAAACGGTCCGCGACCTGTTCGGCAAAGAGCCTCACAAGGGCGTGAATCCCGATGAAGTTGTGGCCGACGGTGCCGCCGTTCAGGGTGGCGTGCTGCAAGGTGACGTGAAAGACGTTCTGTTGCTCGATGTGACCCCGCTCTCGCTCGGTATCGAAACGCTGGGTGGCGTGTTCACGCGCCTTATCGACCGTAACACGACGATCCCGACCAAAAAGTCGCAGACATTCTCGACCGCCGAGGACAACCAGAACGCTGTGACTATCCGCGTGTTCCAGGGTGAACGTGAAATGGCTGCCGACAACAAAATGCTCGGTCAGTTTGATCTGGTTGGCATTCCACCTGCCCCGCGCGGCGTACCGCAGATCGAAGTCACATTTGACATCGACGCCAACGGTATCGTGCATGTGGGCGCCAAAGACAAAGCAACCGGGAAGGAGCAGAATATCCGTATTCAGGCTTCGGGTGGCTTGTCCGATGCCGATATCGAGAAAATGGTCAAGGATGCAGAGGTCAATGCCGAGTCGGACAAAAAACGTCGCGCCTTGATTGAAGCCCGTAACGTGGCCGAATCCTCTATCCATCAAAGTGAAAAAGCGATGAAGGATCTGGGCGATGATCTTCCGGCCACTGAAAAAACGGCTGTGGAATCGGCAATCAGCGACCTGAAATCCGTTATGGATGGTGAAAATGTTGAGGCTATTCAGGCTAAAACCAACGCACTGCAGGAAGCAT
>CAMLMM010000015.1 GCA_946481105.1 uncultured Alphaproteobacteria bacterium | reverse complement strand
ACGCACATATCATAGTCACCACCTTTGGCAACTGTTTCACGGAAGGGGTAGAGGTTGACGACCAGCAGATCGATGCCTTCGATATTTTGCGCCTGCATGGCGGCAACGTGGTCAGCATCGTCGCGGCGGGCAAGGAGGCCGCCATGAACTTTCGGGTGGAGAGTCTTCACGCGGCCATCCATGATTTCGGGGAATCCTGTATGATCGGATACATCGGTGACATTCAATCCGGCTTCACGCAGCGTTTTGGCTGTGCCGCCTGTTGAAAGAATTTTGACACCTGATTTTACCAATGCCTGTGCAAACTCCAGCAAGCCGTTTTTATCCGATACGGACAGCAAAGCTGTTTTGACCGACACACGGTCGGGGCGGGGGGACATACGCGGTTTGGCAACGACGGACATGGCTATTCCTTATAAAAGTGAGAATAGCCTGTTGTAACCAGATTAAGGGCGTTTGAAAAGGCCCGCCGTGAGCGTCGATGCAATAGATGTGGGTGCCGATACCGATCCGGCGGGCGCTTTGGCCGCTGGAACCCCGCCCGGCTTTATATACAGGCCTCGCTTTTCGGGCATCAGGGTGAATTTATCGGTTATGCCGAGAACGCTTTCGGCGCCACCCATCAGCAGGAAACCGTCATTTTCGAGCTGCTTGGCCAGTTTTTCAAGGATTTGTCCCTTGGTTTTTTCGTCAAAATAGATCAGGACGTTACGGCAGAATATGACATCGTGCATTCCCATCCGGCCCATATCATCGAGCAGATTGAATGTCGAATACTTGACCATGTTGCGGATTTCGTCTTTCAACTGCCAAGTGTCGCCAACCTGGGTAAAATATTTCATCAGATATTGAATTGGCAATCCGCGCTGAACTTCAAACTGGCTGTAAACGCCTTTGCGGGCCTGATCGAGAATTTCTTCAGAAAGATCGGTGGCGATGATTTCAAACCGCCAGCCTTTCATCTGGGCTTCTTTTTCCTTCAGAATCATCGCCAGGGAATAAGGTTCCTGTCCGCTTGAGGATGCCGCGCACCAGATGCGTATAACCTTACGTGAAGCGCGCTTCTCCATCAGATGTGGCAGGATAGTATCCTGAAATAATTGGAAAGGCTTATTGTCACGGAAGAAAGACGTTTCATTCGTCGTCATGGCTTCGACGATATCTTTAACCAGCTTGGGATCGGGAATGGCGCGCAGCTGCAGCGTCATAACATCAAGCGATGGGAAATTCCATTTTTTGGCAATGGGGGTCAGCCGCGAATCCAGCAGGTAGGATTTATCCGGTGTAACAACCAGACCTGATTTATCATAGAGCAGGGATCTGTAGAGTTCAAAATCGGCGACTTTCATGGTGTTTTTGTATCCTTTTCCCTATGGTAGACGCAAGGATGATTTTCGCAGCCATGGCCCGATCTCATCTAATGGTAATACTGCGGTACAGGTGCCGTCTGAGGCGGCAGCCCCCGGCATACCCCAGACAACGCTTGTGGCGGCATCCTGCGCAATAACCCGGCCGCCAGCGGCCACGATATCGCGAGCACCAAGCATCCCGTCAGACCCCATGCCGGTCAGAATAACGGCCATAACCTTATTGCCAAATACTTTAGCGGCACTGCGGAGCATAGGATCGACCGCCGGGCGGCAAAAATTTTCCATAGGGCCTTCGTCGGTCCGAATGACTGCGGTCGCTCCTTTGCGCTCCACTAACAGGTGGTACCCGCCGCGCGCCACATGAATGCGGCCCGCCACCAGGGGCATGCCGTCTTCTACCTCAACGGCGCTTAGGCCTGTCTGTTGTTGAATATGCTGGGCCAGAATACGGGTGAAGGTGGGTGGCATATGCTGGGTAATAATAACAGGGACATCAATTCCGCGAAGCGTCCCCAATAATTTGAATAAAGCATTCGGCCCGCCGGTCGAACTTCCGATGGCCAGAAGCTCCGGTTTACCGGCAAAGCCCTCATTTGGACTGCGGAGTTTAACCTGACGTTCGTTAATAATAAGCTTTGGTGGTGTACCAGGCGGAACTGGCGGGCGCGTAGCGGGACCACGTGCAGCCGGTGGGGTTGTTGTACCGGGACGCGCGGGCATACCTGGGCGTGGTTGTATCTGTGAAGCGAGCGCCGATACATTGCTCCCCGCAATTTCACGAATGGTACGGATGATAGTATCACTAAAGCCGTCTTTTGAAAGTTCCTGGGTGCTGGTGGGCTTAGCAATACATTCAACTGCACCCAGAGCCAAAGCGCGCAGGGATGTTTCCGCGTTTTCGGTCGTCAAGGTGGAGCACATGATAATTTTAATGCCAGGCTGTGCATCCAATAATTTAGGAATGGTGGTAAGGCCATCCATTACCGGCATTTCCACGTCCAGGAGAATAATATCGTGTTGCTTTTTGAGGAGATTGGCGACGGCAATCTGGCCGTTCTGCGCAATGCTGGTTACTTCGATATCATCTAAAGGTTCAAGAAATTTTGTAATGAATCCCCGTATCACCACGGAGTCATCAACAACCATGACTTTTATCGGATTCTTGGAAGATGATAGGGATGTAGGCATGTATTACTCAGGAACGTGAGTTGTTGCGGACAAGCGGCGTTAATCGTCTAGCAAGCCAATCTGAATGAATTTCGATTTGATAATTTCAGTGTCGAAAGGTTTCATAATGTATTCGTTGGCACCTGCCACCATCGCGCGCTGAATATGCGACATATCGTTTTCTGTCGTGCAGAACACGACTTTGGGGAAATCGCCACGCGGCATCGAGCGTAGTTTTTCCAGGAACTCAATGCCGCTCATGACTGGCATGTTCCAGTCCAAAAGAATGGCCTCTGGCATTTTACCGGAACAGAAAGTATAAGCTTGCTGCCCATCTTCCGCTTCTTCGCAGGTGAATCCTAATTCCTCAATAATACGGCGGGCAACTTTACGGACCACGCGGCTATCGTCAACAACAAGACATACACTCATAATTGAATCTCCTCTGGAGAGTAATTTAGACGAAATCGGTTAAAGAAGTGTCTCTAAAGCTAATTGGGACGCTGCAGTGACAAAAGAAGCTTGGGTACATCAAGGATAACAAGGATTTGTCCGTTGAGGCGGTATACCCCCATTGATACAGAACGCCACATCAGGTCGAGGGTCGCCGGATTTTGCTCATAATCCTTGCTGGCTAGAGTCAGTACATCACCAACATTATCGATTATCAGGCTGTAAAGCTCATCCTCGTGCATGACGACGACGCTCATGCGGTTTTCTATATTTTCCAGCGGGGGCAGGCCAAGGCATTTACGCACATCAATAGCCGTCACAATGCGCCCGCGCAGGTTTAGCGCGCCACATACCTGGGGTGGAGCCAAAGGAATGTTCGTGACTTTCAGTTCGCCTAAGACATCCTGTACCTGCAGGATGGGGATGCCAAACATCTGGTTATCCACACGGATGGTCAGAAAATCCTTGCTGTCAACATGGGACATATCCGCCTGTTTTGCAGCCTCGATAGTATGGGTTAGTTCGCTCATGCCTGATGGCCTCCTAAAGCCAATGTACGGGTAATGGTGTCAAGCAGTGTTTCGCGATCGAATTTCGCAATATACCGGTCGAAGCCCATTTTATAACCGTGATCAATATCTTCCGGCGTCGAGTGTGATGTCAATGCGACCATAGGGGTCATTTGCCATTCACCGCCCGAGCGGACTTTGGAAGCAAAATCATATCCGTTCATTTCCGGCATTTCGATATCCGAGAGGATAAGATCAAATTTTTCACCGGCATCCGAAAGCGCAAGAGCCTTAATCGGGCTGTCAACGGCCGTCACTTCGTATCCAGCCACAGTTAGAACCGGGCAGAGCATGTTACGGAAGAAAGGACTGTCGTCGACCAGCAGGATGCGGCGAGGGCCTTCCTGCGAAGTTTTGGCCAAAAATGGCTCATCCCCGTGGTCTTTGAACCAGTCGCCATGAACGCTGTTCAGGTAGTACATGACTTCGATGATTTCGGTGGCTTTGCCGGAAATAATGGCACTGCCAACCAGTCCAGGTTTATTGGCATTCACCTGAACATCGATAGCCTCTTCGCGGATATCCACGATAGAGTCAACGATAATGCCGACACTCTTGCCGCGGTCGGCAAAAACAAGCAGTGGTTTTGATCCTTCGGTGCCGACTTCTACGAAGTCGCTGAAAGGTATCAGCGGCATGAGCGTCCCACGATATTGAACCAGCATATGCCCGTCGGTTCGTTCGATGCTGGCCAGATCAATATTTTCAAGGCGTGATATCAATGAGAGTGGGACAGCCTTTGGCGCACCAGGCCCTGCGGTAAAAAGCAGCAACGAAGTTTTGCTTTCGCTGGTAAGGCGCGAGCTGTCGGATGCGCCGGCATTATCTTCTTCAGCCATGCCGGTTTCGCCGGTAATCTTCGCAATTCCGCCCGGATCGAGAATCATGATAACGCTGCCGTCACCGAGAATGGTATTCCCAGAGAACAGTTCAATGTCCTTCAGGATTTTGGCAACCGGTTTCACAACAATTTCTTCGGTGTCGTAGACTTGATCCACAATCAGACCAAAAGAATAACCACCGACCTGTGTAACAATAATATATTTATGGTCGAAGCGTGTCTCAGCAGGGGCGCGGTCTCTGTCTTTCCCGAGTTTCAACAAGTCTTCGAGCGAAACAAGCGGCAGTAATTTTTCCCGCAGGCGGAATACAGGTGTATTCTTAATCATTTCAATCCGGTTTTCGGATTTCTGCGATACAAGCACCAATTCGCGTACGGCCAGCTGCGGAATGGCAAATCTTTCGTTGCAGGCTTCGACAATCAGGGACGAAACAATCGCCAGCGTCAGTGGAATTTTAATCGAGAAGGTAGACCCTTTACCTTCCACTGATTTCATCTCAATCGAACCACCGATTTTCTCAATATTAGTCCGCACAACGTCCATACCGACGCCGCGCCCTGACACAGATGTAACTTTGTCAGCGGTCGAGAAACCAGCATGAAAGATGTATTGCTGAATTTGCTGCTGGGACATCTTGGCGACATCTTCGGCGGTCGCCAGGCCGTTCTGAATAATCTTGTTCTTGATTTTTTCGATAGGGAGCCCGCGACCATCATCGGCGATTTCGATGATGATGTGTCCACCTTCATGGAAGGCACGCAGGTGAATAGTTCCGACTTCTTTTTTGCCGGCTTTAATACGATCTGCCGGAGGTTCAATTCCGTGGTCGCCCGAATTACGCACCATGTGCGTCAGCGGGTCCTTGATCATATCCAGAACCTGACGGTCCAGTTCCGTGTCCTGACCCGTCATCACCAGATCAATTTTCTTGCCCAATTCCATGCTCAGGTCGCGAATAATGCGCGGCAGCTTGGCCCAGGCGTTTCCGATTGGCTGCATGCGTGTTTTCATCACGCCTTCCTGCAGGTCGGATACAACGTGATTGAGACGTTGCAATGGGGTTGAGAAGCTGTTGTCTTTTTCTACGCGGGCAATCTGCAGCAATTGGTTCCGTGTCAGAACCAGTTCTGACACCATCGTCATCAGGTTTTCCAGTACATCGACATTGACGCGCAGTGATTGATTTGCCACGGCAGATTCAGCTGCCTCTTTTGACTCTTCATTTTTCTTTGGCGCTGCGGCAGCAGGTGCAGGCGCAGGCGTTGGCGCTACGGGAGCGGCAGGAGCAGGGGCGGACGATATGGGTCCAGGGGTCGCCGCAAAAATAGCTTCGAGTTCCGCTTCGGTCGGATTTGCAGGAAGGTTATTCAGATCAATTGCCGGGGCAGCAGGCGCAGGCGTAGATGCGGCGGGGGCGGATGCAGCCGCGGACGCGCTCCCGGACTGTGCGGTATCGCGGCCTTCGTAAACAGCATCAAGTTTTTCAATCAGGTCATTGTCGTCACCTTCCGGTTCGCTGCCATTGGCTTCAATATGACCCAGGATCATGCGGACACGGTCCAGTGATTCAAGAATAAGAGAAACATAAGTCTGTGTTACGAGAAGGTCGCCATCGCGGAAACGTCCCATCACGTTTTCAGCGCGGTGGGCGACTGTTTCCAGGCGGGGGAGTCCCAGAAAACCGCATGTTCCTTTAATTGTATGCATCAGCCGGAAGATTTTGGAGATCAGGTCTTTGTCGTTTGGATTTTGCTCCAATTTCAGCAGGTCAGTATCGAGTTCCTGCAAGCTTTCATTGGTTTCCGTTAAAAATTCGACAATTAGGTCATCCATAGGTTGATCCCCGGGTTGTTAAGTCAAAATGGCGCGCAGTATGGTAATGGGAACGCAGAAAAGGTGGGTAGGCGACAGTATAATAATACATACTTCCAAGATGCCGGATGGCCATTAACGAATCGTTACTTTATGCCGCCCCCAAGCCCCTAAAAAGCTATATTTTACTAAGAATAATAAGTTTTACGACTTTCGGGTAGTGGAAAATTGTGGATATTTTTCCATAGAGGTATAAAATAACATACTAATTTAAGTGGTTCATTTGTTATTAGTGATTTAAATTTAAAAACCTGCCTTCAAGAGTGCCACATTATGCTTCCAGATGCAGATCTTGCCCAAATTCCTGATTCAGAACATATAACCCCATGTTTTGGTAGAATTGTTCGCGCCGAGAGCCGTGTTCTTAGCCATCACTATGTTAATATGCTGGGATTTCCTGATGGAATTAACATGTTCTTGAAGAATGTTAACGATGATGGTGCTGTTTTAAAGGATTTTCTGGATCAGGTTGTCCCTCTAGGCAGCAGATATTTGAGTGGCATGGCCAATCTTTATAAAAAAATAGAGGGCACGGAATTGGGGGCTGTGTTTCAGTCAGCCTATTGGGAGCATCTATCAATCATACGTGATGATATGAAAGATCCGAAGTCCGAAGAAGTCTGCTGGGCTTTATTTATAAAAAATGCCCGGGCCAAAGGATTGGATTTTGTCGATGACATGATTGCTGAATTATGGCCTGCAGAATACGGGAAGAAGGCAGTGGAACCTCCTGTGGCAGAGGTGCCGATTCAACTTCCTACCCCAGCGGTTACCTAGTTAATCCAATTGTGCCAGTAAAGTATCAAGCTCCTCAGGCATCACCGGTTTTGCCAGAAGAAAGAGCCGCTTGTCTTTAAAATTTGCCTGCAGGTCGTCAAGACTTGTGGAGTCGCCTGACATCACGATGACAGGCAAGAGGGGGAAATCGGTGCGTATCTCACGCACGAATTCATCCCCATTTATAGATGGCATAGTATAATCCGTTATTACCGCGTCAATTTCACCAACCCGTTCGCGCAGGATATCTAATGCAATCAGACCATCATTATAGGCAATCACATTATGACCTCTCCGGGTTAGCATGGTAGTAAGAGTATGGCGTACCATGTCACGGTCCTCGACAAGCAGGATGCGTAAGGGGTGTGGCGCAGCGATATTTTGTAAGGCGGGTTTTTCGGGTGTTTTTGTCTCAGTGCTGAATGATCGCAATTCTTCGAGCAGTGCCTGCATTTCTGATGCGGCCTGATGGATGTTATGCGCGAATAAATAGGCTTCGCTTTCTTTGTCCAGGTCTGTTTTTAGAAATTCAGCATAACCCAGAATGGAGCCCAGCGTGTTATTAAAGTCATGAATCATGCTGCGGGTCACGCGGCCAAGCGCCAGCATCTTTTCATCATTATCATAGGGTGGTATCTGGGGCATTAGCGTTTTATCAGGCCAATTTCAAAAGCCTTGAGAACGGCTTGCGTTCTGTTTGTTACGTCCAGTTTGCGGCAGATGCTGCGTACATGGAGCTTAATGGTGACATCCTGCAGCCCCAGATTGCGCGCAATGTCCTTATTGGATTGGCCACGGCAGAGGCACATCAATACGTCATTTTCACGTGGGGTAAGCCGTATTTTGCTTGCTATCATACTATAGCTCGATGGCGTATGGCCGCCCGTGGTTTTCAGGGGGAGCGTAACAGGCAAACGTCCTGCGCTATCATCGTTAAAATAAGATGGCATCAGGCCGTTTGTGCGGCTGTCAACAGGGATGAATTTTTCACCCGCCAGAACCAGTTCGATTGCTTTAAGCATGGCGCGTCCCGATAGCGTCTTGGGGAAAAAGCCAACAGCCCCCAGGTCCATGGCGCGTTGTACGTCTTCAGGCTCGGCCACTCCTGACAGAAGGGCGACCGGAATGGCGGGATATTTTTTACGAAATTTTTCAAAGCCCTCGAGTCCGTTCATCCCAGGCATATTCAGATCAAGCAACACCAGATCGGGTAGTGTCTCAACCGCATCAATCGCGCCAAGCGCTTCATCCAGAGTGCCTACGGCCTGAACAACAGAATCGGCATTGGCCCGTTCCACATAATGAGTCATGGAATCCCTGAACAGGGCGTGGTCGTCGGCAATGAGTAGGTGCATGATAACCTCGAAAAAACGGACGGGCCGTTATGTTGATACGCCTATAGTAGTATAACGCAGTGTGTGAAACAAATTATTAACTTTGTTTCCGTTTTATGGTTATTTCATGCCCACGTATTCCCGATAGACAACAACGCCTTCCGTAACGCGTTGTACATAGTTCCGGGTTTCGGCTACAGGAATCATTTCAATCCAGTCAAGCCAGTCTATCTTGCCTTCACGCGGGTCGCCGAACTGGTCAAGCCAGTCATTCACCCGGCCCGGTCCGGCATTATAGGCGGCTATGGCCAGCGGATAGGCACCGTTGTAGCGGTTCAGCAGCCAGTCGATATAGTTGCCGCCAATTTCAATATTATAGGAAGGGCGGTTCAGCAGCCAGTCCTTATTATAAGGCATTCCATTTTTCTGCGCCACTTCCTTGGCTGTTGCGGGCATCAACTGAGTCAGGCCTAAAGCGCCGGAAGGGCTAATCGCCTGAGGATCGAACTGGCTTTCCTGACGTATAATGCTATGCAGCAAAGCACGGTCAGTGCTGACGCGTTTCATCTGCGATTCCAGGGTAGGGGTGTAATACTGCCCCAGCCAGATATTTTTCCATGATGCATTTTTTGCTGTCCGATAGGCTGCTGATAATTGATGACGCGCTACCAGCGCTTCGGCGAATGCAGCGTATTCCCCCCTGGTAGTCATACGGTTAAAAGAAGCGGTCAGGAACATGGAGGCAATTTTGTCATAGTCCGATCCCTGCAGATGGATGGCGGCCTGTAGAAGAGGATTGGATGCTATAAGGCCTCTATCCTGTTGTGAAATGTAGGGGGGGCCGAGTGGCGGATAAGGCAGATGTGCGTGGCGCAGTGCTATCTGGCCGTAATAGGTATGCGGAAAAGTAGCCGCCAGATTATACCATGTGGCGGCACTGGCACCTTGAGTCAGGCTGGCTTCCGACGCGCGTCCAGCCCAATAAGCGGCGCGCGCCTTGCTGATGGCGGTTGCGACGTTGCCATGCATGCGTATGAAATGTTGAAGTGCTGTATCCGGCTGATTGAGAAAACGCAAAGCCACCCAGCCGGAAAGCCATTCGGCTTCAGCAAAATCCGGGCCTTCCTTCAGGCTGTGAAAAGCGGTCAGCTGATAAGCGCGGCGGTAATTACTGGATTCAATCATGCGGCGTGCAAGAATATTCCGTTCTTTCCACCAGTCTTCGGGAAAAGTCACGTTGCCTGCGGCAGTTGACGAAACTTCATTTAACAGGGCAATGGCGCCGTCATTATCATCCCGCTCGCGGCGCCAGCGGATGCGGTCAAGCATAAAACCTGTGTTGCTGTATAACTGGGCCGGGACACGCATCACAAGGCTGCTGGCACCTGGTTTTTCTTCCATCAGCGCGATGCGGGCTTCGACCAGTTCAGGGTAGCCGCGACCTAAAAAGGAAGCTAAAGAACGGGCCAATGTATATTGTTCATTTTTGAGTAAGCGGTCGATACGTGCTTCATGCACGGAAAGGGGAATGTCACGGCCGATTTGCGACAGAATAGAGGCCTGTTCCTGGCTATCTGCTTTTGCTTGCGGCCAAGAGGGAACGAGAATTGATTTTGTAACAGCACTGGTCGTGCCTGTGGCGGTCATCAGCTGCAACATACCCTTGCCGGTAACCGGCGGGTAAGTCGTAAACCACGCGATAACAGACGGAGCAGGGTAGTCATATGGCATAACACGCTCTGCCGTGGCGCGGAGTTTTGTTTGCTCAGGCCACTCCGGGTAGTTGCGGATAAAAGCAGACACGCGTTCAAAGGGCAGGCCTGAAATATCTTCTTCCCGATAGAGCATCCATTCATAGAGACGGGCCAGAGTGGGGTCGCCGGAACGAATGACCGAGTCGCGCGCCTGCGCCCATTTTTCATCAGCCAGTAAGTCCATAGTCCGGCTGAAAGTGGCGTTGTCGGCAGAGTAAGCAGGGGCGGAACCCTGGAAAACCCCTGCAAACACATAGACAGCCGTGGTGAATAGATATATTCTGGATATTCCTTTAATCCGCGATACTACAGGAGAAACATCATGTTCCACGGATCTATTCCGGCGCTCATCACCCCCTTCACCAATGGCGAAGTGGATATGAAGGCGTTCAAGGAATTTGTGGCCTGGCAGATTGAGTCGGGTTCTCACGGTGTGGTCTCTTGCGGTACGACGGGCGAATCTCCCGTTCTCACGGAAGAGGAAACATGCGCTATATTTGCTGCGACTGTTGATGTGGTCAAGGGGCGTGTGCCGGTTATCGCCGGTACCGGCTCGAATTCCACAAAAAAGACGATTGAAATGACACAGAAGGCGCGCGAAGCCGGGGCAGATGCTGCGCTGATCGTTGCGCCGTATTATAACAAGCCGACGCAGGATGGTTTGTATGCGCATTTCCGCGCCATCCACGATTCCACCGATTTGCCCATCATTCTGTATAACGTACCGGGACGGTGCGTAGTGGATATCGGTGTCGAAACGATTATTCGTCTGGCCGAGTTGCCGCGCATTGTCGGACTGAAAGATGCGACAAGCGACCTGTCACGAGCAACGCTTATCAAATCCCAGGTTAAAAAGTCATTTGATATCCTGTCCGGTGAAGATGCGCTGGCGGGTGGGTTTTTGGCGCAAGGGGCTGTCGGATGCATTTCTGTGACCGCCAATGTCGCTCCGGCCGAATGCGCTGCCCAACAAAATGCCTGGGTGAAGGGGGATAAAGCGGCCTTTGAAAACATGCAGTCACGATTAATGCCATTACACCGTGCTCTGTTTGTTGAATCATCGCCGGCCCCGATTAAATATGCCGTGAGCCGTCTGGGTCTGTGTTCGGATGAGGTTCGCCTGCCGCTTGTTCCTGCCTCGGCCAACTGCCGGGCTATAGTTGATAAGGCTTTGGCGGATTTGGGCTTGCTGAATGCGGCGGGAACTGCCAAATTACGGGCCCATGGCTAAAGAAAAAACCAAAACGCTGATTTCCGTTAATCACACGGTCGCCGAAAACCGGCGGGCGCGCTTTGACTATTTTCTGGAAGAAAAATTTGAAGCGGGCATTATGCTGACAGGGACCGAGGTCAAGTCGCTCCGTCATGGGCAATGCTCGCTCAATGAAAGTTATGCCGTGGAGCGTCAGGGGGATATCTGGCTGACGGGGTCGCATATTGCGCCGTATAATCCGGCCGGTGCGCATTTGCAGCATGACCCGATGCGCCATCGTAAACTTCTGTTGCATAAGAAGCAGGTCGCGCAGTTAATGGCGGCAGTGAAGCAGAAGGGATATACGATTGTCCCGGTGCGCCTGTATTTTAACAGTCGCGGGGTTGCCAAAGTCGAAATTGCACTGGCTAAAGGTAAACAGCAGCACGATAAGCGCGCAACCATCAAGGAACGCGATTGGAATCGTGATAAGGCGCGTATCCTGCGTGGAGAGTAAGTTTATAAGTCTGCGTTGAATTTTATCCGATTTTCAATGATTTTAGCACCATTCTCATTCGCCCAGTCAGATAAGGCATCCATGGGTACACGTAATGACAGGCCAAGCGGGGTCAGGGAATATTCGACGCGTGGGGGTACTTCGGGATAAGCCTTGCGGGTTATTAGTCCGGCGCGCTCAAATTCGCGCAGATGCTTGGTCAGTTCACGCTGTGTGATCTTATCAAGCGATTTCTGAATTGCCCCGAAGCGCAAAGGCTTCCCTTCGGCATGGATAAGCGTATAAAGAATTTTCACCGACCATTTATTGGCAATGAGAGCAAGGGTGGTAAAGGCGGGGCAATATAATTCCGCGTCTATATTTTTTTGTTGGCTTGTAGCCATTCAAAAACCTCATTAGTATCATTTAGTATACAAAGTATACTAAAAACCCCTTCTGTTTAATAGATACAAATAACCTATATCTGATTCTCGCTGAGTAAACCGCAACAACATATTTTCTTTTTGAAGGAGACATAAATGAAAAACTTTTTTCTGGGATCGGCTGCTGTCATTGCGTTGACCTTGCCATCATTCACTGTGCAGGCCGCCCCGGCAACGTATACACTTGATCCGTTCCATACAAATTTATACTGGAAAGCCAATCATATGGGGTTTTCCAATCCATCGGGTAAATTTGCTACGGTCACCGGTACTGTAACTCTGGATGAATCTGCACCGGAAAAATCATCAGTCAATGTGACTGTTAATACCGGCAGCGTGGTAACGGGCATTGACCTGTTTAATGAACATTTGAAAGCCGATAAATTTTTCAATTCAGAAAAATTCCCAACGGCAACTTTTGTCAGCAAAAAAGTAAGTATCACCGGAAAAGATACGGCCAAGGTGGATGGCGATTTAACCTTATTGGGCGTCACAAAGCCGGTCACGCTGAATGTCAAACTGAATAAAATTGGAGAAAGCCCGGTCACCAAACTCCCGACCGCCGGATTTACAGCTACAGGCGTGGTGAAACGTTCTGAATTCGGGATGAATTATGCGGTGCCAGGTGTATCTGATGACGTACAACTGACCATTGACGCCGAAGCCAACATTCAACCTGTTGTCAATAAGTAGGTGTAATGTGTTGAAAGTTGCAGTTGTATATCATTCTGGCTATGGGCATACATCAGTGATTGCTGAGGCTGTTGTTCGTGGTGCAAGAGAGGCCGGGGCAGAAGTTACATCTATCAAGGTAGGTGCAGACGGCTCAATTACTGAGTCCGAATGGACAGCCCTTGATCAGGCCGATGCCATTGTTTTTGGTGCTCCGACTTATATGGGATCTCTCTCAGGTCCGTTCAAAATGTTCATGGATGCGACATCCAAGGCATGGTTCACCCAGAAATGGAAGGACAAGATTGCCGGCGGATTTACCAATTCAATGAGTATGAGCGGGGACAAGCTCAATTCGCTTGTTCAGTTGGTTATTCTGGCCGCTCAACAGGGAATGATATGGATATCGCAAGGTGAACAGAACGGCTCATCCGGCAAGGACACGCAAAGCGGTGATCCAGGAAGCATTAACCGTATCGGATCGTATCTGGGCGTGATGGCCCAGTCAGACAATGCGCCCCCAGATCAATCACCATCTGCTGGTGATATTAAAACAGCCGAACTCTACGGAAAGCGTATGGTTTATGCAGCAGGGCGCTGGGGTAAATAAGAATTACTAGCATTTGAATTAGGCAGGGAGGGGCAACTTGTATGTCCCTCCCTGTTTGTATAATCTATCTGCCTGTGAACTATCGGGTGATGAATGATGAATCATGATGTTATTATTGTTGGGGCCGGACCGGCTGGATTGAGTTTTGCGCGAATGCTGGCCGATAGCGGGCTGGATATTGCCGTACTGGAAAAGCAGCCGGAAAAAGTCATTGCCAGCCCGGATTATGACGGGCGCGAAATTGCCCTGACACATCTGTCCCAGCGTATCATGGACAAGACAGGTATGTGGGGCCGTATTCCTGAAAAAGGAATTTCGCTCATTAAGGATGCCAAGGTATTGAATGGCAGTTTGGACAATCCCTTATTTTTTGATCACCGGAAATCAGGAAAAGATAATCTCGGCTACATGATTTCCAATCACCTGATACGCAAAGCGGCGTATGAGGTGGTAAAAAGCAAGAAGTCCATTCATCTGATAAATGATGTTGAAGTTGCTGGCGTCAGGACGGATGAAAATGGCGGGCAAGTGACGTTGAAAGATGGCACAGGCTTGAGTGCGCGTCTGATTGTAGCGGCAGATAGCCGTTTTTCCCCGACGCGCAGTATGATGGGTATTCCGGTGTCCTCACATGATTTCGGGCGTACATGTATCGTATGCCGCGTCAAACTCGATCGTGACCATGATGATACGGCCTATGAATGCTTCTTTTATGACTGGACCCTGGCAGTGTTGCCGTTAAAGGGACGTTATTGTTCGGTGGTGATTACGATTGCCACGGAACAAAAAAATCTGATTTTAAAACAAACGCCCGCTGAATTTGGCCGCGAACTTACGCAGCGCATGGAGGGCAAATTCGGTAATATGACGCTGGACACCCAGCTTTATCCATATCCATTGGTTGGGGTTTACGCAGATCGTTTTTATGCGCCGAGCTATGCCTTGATAGGGGATGCTGCCGTTGGCATGCATCCGGTCACCGCGCACGGGTTTAATTTTGGACTGCGCGGAGGGGCTAATCTCGCCGAGAAAATTACCGGTGCTTTGGAACTGGGGCTTGATTTTGCTACACGCGATTTATTGCAGGCGTTCGACAGGGAACATCGTAATGTAACACGTCCGCTTTATCTGGCGACGAATGCTCTTGTTGCGCTCTACACAAATACGTCCCCGCTGGCAAAAATTGCACGAAAATCCTTACTGGCCGTAGGGCAGCATTTACCAATTGCCAAGCGTATTATCATGAATCAGTTGACCGAAGCCCATGAAGGAAAAGCGGCATGAAAAAATTTACTGAGCTGACCGAAGCTGAAGTTCTGGCGATTGCCGTCACCAGTGAAGAAGAAGATTCACAGATTTATCTGAACTTCGCTAACCGCCTGCGTAATGATTATCCAGCGACAGCCCAGATGTTTGAAGACATGGCGGCGGAAGAGCAAACGCATAAAAACATGCTGCTGGATATGTATCAGCGACGTTTTGGCGGGCGCATTCCCTATATTACGCGCCAGGATGTACGCGGTTTTATGCGGCGTAATCCTATCTGGCTGATGGAAAATATGCGCATTGAAGAAGTTCGCCATCAGGCCGAACTGATGGAAATGGAAGCATCTACCTTTTATTCTAAGGCGGCGGCGCAGGCTCAGGATGTTGAGGTGCGCAAGCTGCTAGGGGATCTGGCAATCGCCGAGCGCAGTCACGAGGCAAGAGCCATTGAAATTGAACGTAAAAATGTTCCAGCGGATGCACGCGAAGAAGAACATGAAATTTCCAAACGCCTGTTCGTTCTGCAGGTTGTACAGCCTGGGTTAGCTGGTCTTATCGATGGCTCCGTATCAACATTAGCTCCGATTTTTGCGGCGGCCTTTGCCACGCATAATTCGCATGATGCGTTTGTGGTGGGGCTTGCGGCATCGCTGGGGGCCGGTATCAGTATGGGCCTGACAGAAGCTATGTCCGACGACGGCGTTATTACCGGGCGCGGTAAGCCATGGTTGCGCGGCGTGGTCTGTGGAGTGATGACAATGCTTGGCGGATTGGGGCATACGCTGCCATACCTTATTTCTGATTTCTATGCGGCCACGGCCACGGCAGGTGTGCTTGTTGCAGTGGAACTGGCTGTTATTTCGTGGATACGCTGGAAATATATGGATACGCCTATCGGGTCGGCGTTGGTGCAAGTTATCCTGGGTGGTGCGCTGGTCCTGATAACCGGTGTTCTGATAGGTAGTGCCTAATACCCGCCAATCAATACATTATGCAGGGATTTCATTTCCTCAAGCGCGTGCCCTGTGCCGAGAGCCACACAGGATAACGGATCATCCGCAACTGTAATTGGCAATCCGGTTGCATGACGCAGCAGATTATCCAGGTTGGTCAGTAACGCGCCGCCGCCGGTCAGCACGATTCCGCGTTCGGCGATATCGCTGGAAAGTTCGGGTGGTGTGCTTTCCAGGGCAATACGCACGCCTTCAAGTATTTGGCTGATAGGTTCAATCAGAGCTTCAGAAACCTGACGCTCTGTTACAACGACTTCTTTCGGAATACCGTTAATCAAATCGCGCCCTTTGACTTTCATGGTCCGTCCCGGACCGTCAATCGGGGGCAGGGCGGAACCGATTTCTTTTTTGATGCGTTCGGCGGTTGTTTCACCAATCAGAAGGTTATGCACGCGGCGGATATAAGCAATAATGGCTTCATCCATTTTGTCCCCGGCACAGCGCACGGATTTTGCGTAGACGATATTGCCCAATGAGATAACAGCCACTTCGGATGTACCCCCGCCAATATCAACAACCATGGAACCGGAAGCTTCATTAACGGGAAGGCCGGCGCCAATCGCGGCGGCCATAGGCTCGGTAATCAGGTAAACTTCGGATGCACCGGCACCTTCGGCCGAATCGATAATGGCACGCTGTTCAACTTCGGTTGCGCCAGCCGGAATACAGATAACCATTTTGGGGGAGACAAAGCTGCGGCGGTTATGCACTTTGCGGATAAAGTGTTTTATCATCGCTTCGGTAACTTCAAAGTCCGCAATGACGCCATCACGCAAGGGGCGAATCGCCTGAATATTTCCGGGGGTACGGCCGAGCATGCGTTTAGCTTCGAGCCCGACAGCCTTAACTGTTTTGCGGCCCATCTCGGTAGAGATGGCCACAACCGATGGTTCATTCAGAACAATGCCACGATCGCGGACATAGACGAGTGTATTCGCTGTACCCAGATCAATCGCCATATCGTTGGACATCATGCTGAAAAGTCGGGCAAACATACGCGCAATCCCTCGTTAAAGGCCAGAAAGACGGAAATAACAAATTCCCGCGTTATCACCCGCGGGAACCGATTAAACACAAATATATGTGTAACATGAAGGCGGCATAGCGACAAGGCCAAGCCTGAAAACGCTATACGTTTCCCGACTGATTAGCCCTGACGGCACTTGCAGCGTGGCTTCATCTTGTTGATGACATAGACGCGGCCTTTGCGACGGACAACGCGGCAATTACGGTCACGGGTTTTCAGTGTTTTCAATGAATTAACGACTTTCATCGTGGATATCCTTATCTAATAGTCTAAAAGCAGAGCCGGACACTACAATTCCGGCTAAGGCTTTGTCAAGCACTATCCGTAAGCATTTCAGCATAGACGGACCCTAAGACGCATGTTAACCTTTGTCTAACTGATTTCCGCCATGATAGATATCTAATATATGGAAATAAAGGTTCGTCCATGACTATTCCAGCCCCGCAGGGCACACCAACTCCGGCAGAAACCCCGCATAATGCCATTCCTTCGATGGAACTGGCCCATGAATTCCAGCAGGCGATGCTGGACCGGCAGCTTTCCCTCAATTACCAGCCGATTGTTAACATGAAATCAGGGCTGGTTTGCGGCTTTGAAACCTTGATGCGCTGGTATCACCCAACCCGTGGCGCTATTTCCCCAGGTGTTTTTATTCCCGTAGCAGAGCAGTCGGGCTTGATCGTGGAGGCCAGTAAATGGGCCTTGAAAGAGGCAATTGCTGCCCTCAAGCGTCTTGAAAGCCATGTGGGCCATAACGAAAACATATATATGAGCGTTAATTTCAGTCCGAACGATCTGGCGTCTGAAACCTTCCTGGATGAAATGTATAATGTCATCAGTGCCAGCGATGTGCGCCCGACGCAGATTCAACTGGAAATTACCGGCGACCTGTTGCGGGCCCAGCCGGAAAAGGCGCTCCACACGCTTAATATCTGTAAAAACACCGGCCTCAAAATCGCGATTGATGATTATGGGCTTGGTAACCCGGCGGATTTTTTCCGTTATATGGATGACTTTCCTATCAGCGCAGTTAAAATCGATCACCTTGTGATACGCGACATGCTGAAGGTTCCTGCCGCGATGGACCTCGTCAGGGCCATCATTGCGGCAGCCCAGGAACGTAAAATTGAAGTTCTGGCCGAGGGTATCGAGCATAAAGAAGAAACGGTCAAACTTCTGGAAATGGGTTGCGCTTTCGGCCAAGGTTATTATTTCACCAAACCCTTGCCTGAACGTGAACTAACCAGTTTGCTCCTGCAATATGCAGGTTTCAGTGCACAACTGAAATAACACCGCGACTCACCCCTTTTCACCATCAGGGTTAATTTGTAAGACTGACGCGTTTCCAAATTAACGTCAGCGGAGAGAACCCGTGTCAATACGCCTAGCTGTCCTGAAAGAATCGGCGCCGCATGAAAAACGCGTTGCGGCCATACCTGAAACGGTCAAAAAATACATTGCCAAGGGATTTAACGTGACCGTGGTGGGTGGTGCCGGATTAAACGCATCCTATCTTGATTCAGATTATGCTGCTGCTGGTGCGGAAATAGCTGTCGATGCGGCCAAGGCAGCCAAAGACGCCGATATCATCCTGTGTGTTCAATCACCGGCGGAACAGCTTAAAACAAAGGATGGCGCTTTGCTGATAGGGCTATTGTCCCCGCATGGTGCGAATGACAAAATTAAAACGCTTGCCGGACAAGGCGTGACGGCGATGGCGATGGAACTGGTGCCGCGGATTACGCGCGCGCAGGCAATGGATGTGCTGTCATCACAATCAAATCTGGCGGGTTATAAGGCTGTGCTGGACGCAGCCCAATATTTCTCACGCGCGTTTCCCATGATGATGACCGCGGCAGGGACCGTACCCCCAGCCCGCGTTTTCGTAATGGGGGCAGGTGTAGCAGGGTTACAGGCCATTGCAACGGCTCGCCGTCTGGGAGCGATTGTGTCGGCAACCGATGTGCGCCCCGCCGCGAAAGAGCAGGTGCAATCGTTGGGTGCCAGTTTCGTCATGGTTGAAAGTGATGAAATGAAGCAGGCGGAAACCGCTGGCGGTTATGCCAAGGAAATGTCGGATGATTTCAAGCAGAAACAGGCCAAGCTGGTTGCTGAAACTCTTGTTAAGCAGGATATCGTTATTACCACTGCGCTGATTCCGGGTCGTCCGGCACCGGTGCTGGTGACGGAAGACATGGTAAAATCCATGAAACCAGGATCGGTTATCGTTGATATGGCGGTCGAGCAGGGTGGTAACTGCGTGTTGTCACAAAAAGGCGAAATTGTTGATGTGAATGGCGTAAAAATCGTCGGTCATATTAATATCCCGTCACGTATCGCCACGGATTCCTCGGCGTTATATTCCCGCAACCTGTTAAATCTGATTGGTATTCTGGTCGACAAGGAAGGCAAGATTGCTTTCAATATGGAAGACGAGATTGTCAAAGCCATTACACTCACCCGGGGCGGACAGGTTGTTCACCCGAACTTTCAGTAACGAGGTAAAATATGGACGGAATTCAAACCACAGTGTCCGCGCAGGCCGATAATATCGCCCGCAGTGCTCAGCTATTATCCGATCAGGCACAACGTCTGGCGATGGATGTGTCGTCGCTCCATCTGGTCTCGACTGGAACTAATGAATCATTTCTGATGATGGGCCTGACTATTTTCGTGCTGGCCTGTTTCGTGGGTTATTACGTTGTATGGCGGGTTACGCCGGCGCTGCATTCCCCGCTAATGGCTATTACCAATGCCATTTCGTCGGTAATTATTGTCGGTGCGCTGATTGCCGCAGGGCCAACAGATTTCAGTTTCTCAAAGATTATGGGTTTTCTCGCGGTTGTTCTGGCCTCCATAAATATTTTCGGAGGATTTATCGTTACACGCCGCATGCTCGCCATGTTCAAGAAAAAGGGTTAGTCGATTATGACGGATTTTGCTGCGCTTCTTTATCTGGTATCTGGCGTCCTGTTTATTCTGGCGCTACGTGGCCTATCACACCCGGAATCATCCCGCCAGGGACTAAATTTTGGTTTACTGGGGATGGCGATTGCCATTATTACCACGCTCATGACTCCGGCAGTGGCTACCTATGGCCTTATCATTCTTGGCATAGTTATTGGTGGTGTGATTGGTACGGTTACAGCGGTTAAAATTAAAATGACCGCATTGCCGCAGCTTGTGGCAGCTTTTCACTCGCTTGTAGGTCTGGCGGCTGTGTGTGTGGCGTTGGCCGCGTTTCACAATCCGGAAGCCTATCATATTGGTACAGTGGGCGATATTCACCTGAATTCCCTGATCGAGATGTCACTGGGGGTTGCGGTGGGGGCGATTACTTTTACAGGTTCCATTATCGCCTGGGGTAAACTACAGGGTGTTATTCCTGGTAAACCCGTAAAATTTACCGGACAGCATGTTATCAATGCCGCTATGGGGTTGGGCTTGGTAGCTCTGGTGGTGTTACTCTGTCTGTCAGGAAGCACGGCGATATTCTGGATGATTGTATTGGTGGCGCTGGCTCTTGGCGTATTGCTTATTATCCCAATTGGCGGGGCCGATATGCCGGTTATCGTGTCCATGCTGAACTCTTATTCCGGTTGGGCCGCTGCCGGTATTGGCTTCACGCTTCAAAATCCATTGTTGATCATTACCGGGGCACTGGTAGGGGCGTCTGGTGCCATTCTGTCCTACATCATGTGCAAGGGTATGAACCGGTCATTCCTGAGTGTCGTGCTGGGTGGCTTTGGCGGTGAGCAAGCTGCTGCGGCTGCCTATTCATCTGGTGATAAGGCGGCAAAAATCGGTTCGGCGGAAGATGCTGCCTTTATCATGAAAAATGCCGCCAAGGTCATTATCGTGCCAGGTTATGGTATGGCGGTGTCACAGGCACAGCATGTTCTCCGTGAAATGGCGGATACGCTGAAGTCACATGGTGTCGAAGTTAAATATGCCATTCACCCGGTGGCAGGACGTATGCCAGGCCATATGAACGTATTGCTGGCCGAAGCCAACGTACCATACGACGAAGTATTTGAACTGGAAGACATCAATCGGGATTTTGCCCAGGCCGACGTGGCCTATGTGATTGGTGCCAACGATATTACCAATCCAGCTGCAAAGAACGATGCATCCTCGCCGATTTATGGGATGCCAGTACTTGATGTGGAACGCGCCAAAACGGTTTTGTTCGTTAAACGCTCTATGGGCTCAGGTTATGCGGGTATCGATAACCCGATGTTTTTTGCCGATAACACGCTCATGCTGCTGGGCGATGCCAAGAAGATGACTGAAGATATCGTGAAGGCGATGGAAGCTTAGTTTGCTAGCCCATATGAGATGGCTGCCGCAGGACTTGGGTGCCAATGGAATTAATTGGTGAGTGAGACAGTGCAGCCATGGCATGGTAGGGGTCATGCTTGGGAGCATCAGCCATCATCTGCGCCACTCTTTCATGTTGATCATGGGGAAAATGAGCTGTAAGAGCCACAACCCCTTCAAATTCCAGAGTCATTTCACCTTGCGCTCGGGAAATAATTTTTACTGACATCAACACACCTCAATTTTTTGATTATAAAAAATGGATACCGCATCGCGGTATCCATTGTCAAATAATTTACATGAAATGGCTATTTCTTGCCATCACGGAAGTATTTCAGGAACTCGCTGTTCTGTGGAATCAGCAGGGTGGTTTCCGGATTGGCAATAGATTTGCGGTAGGCTTCGAGTGAACGGTAGAAACCGTAAAACTCGGGATCCTGATTAAAAGCCTTACCATAGATCTCAATCGCGGCCTGGTCGCCTTCCCCGCGCAGAATTTGCGAGTCTTTCTGGGCTTCGGCCAGAAGAATGGTGCGGTCTTTATCAGCTTTCGATTTAATCTCGAGCGACAGTTGTTCACCTTGGGCACGGGCTTCCTGGGCCTCGCGCTCACGCTCGGACTTCATGCGGTCAAACGTGGCCTGCGTTACCTGCTCAGGCAAGTCGGCCCGCACGATGCGCACATCAACCACTTGAATACCAAAACGTTTGGCTTCCACATTGACGGTATCCTGAATATTTTCCATCAGGCGATCCCGCTTTACTGACAGCACATCCTGCAGTGTGGCTTTACCCATCTCACTGCGAAGGGCCGAGTTAATGACGGTATACAGACGTTGCTGAGCCGCACCCTCAGTATTCAGGGTCTGAAAGAATTTCAGCATATCAGTGATTTTATAACGGGCGAACGAGTCGACCATCAAACGTTTCTGGTCAGCCAGCAAAACTTCTTCTGCAGGTGGGTCAACATTCAGAATGCGTTTTTCAAATGACCGTGTCTGGTCGATGAAAGACAGTTTGAAATGAAGCCCCGGATCAAGGATCTGCTCCTTCGGTTTACCGAACTGCATGACCAATACCTGTTCATTTTCCTGAACGGTAAACACAGATGACGTGATCAGAACAAAGGCGACAAGAGCGGTCACAGCAAAGGCAAGAATTTTTCCATCAGACATGATTATCACCTATCGCTTTACAGCAGGGGCAGATTCCCCACGCTTAAGATCATTAAGAGGAAGGTAAGGCATGATGTCACCATCTTTGCCCATCACAATGGTTTTTGCATTGCTCAGGACATCTTCCATAGTTTCAATATACATACGCTTGGCGGTCACATCTTCGGCGTTCTTGTACGCCGTGTAAACAGAGTTGAAACGCTTGGCGTCACCGGTTGCACGGTTAATGACTTCCTGCTTATAGGCTTCGGCGCTCTGGCGCAGCTTTTCGGCTTCACCTTTCGCGCGTGGTATAATGTCATTGCGATAGGCTTCGGCCAGGTTTCGCAATTCCTCCTTTTTCTGGCGGGCGCGCTGCACTTCATTGAAGGCATCGACGACAGCAACGGGAGGATCAACCTTTTGTAGCTGCACGTTGTTGATGATGACACCGGCATGGTACTCATCCAATAGTTTTTGCATCAACACGCGGGCGTCCGACTGGATTTTTGTACGGGCATCAGTTAACACTGGCTGGATATTATTCTGGCCGATAATTTCCCGCATCGTACTGGCAGCAACCAGATTTATCGTGTCTTCCGGGTCACGGATGGAATAAAGAAAATCGCGGGCATTGCCAACACGCCACAGGACAACAAAATTTATGTCGACCATATTTTCGTCACCAGTGAGCATCAGGCTCTCCTGATGAGTAGCAAGCGGCGCATCATTATATCCTGTCGTGCCATCGTTATACCCAATCTGGATACGGCGTTCGACGGTTACATCCACCACGCTGACTGACTGGATAGGCCAGGGCATTTTCCATTTTGGGCCAGGGATTTCATCAGTACGGGTATATTTCCCAAATGTTAATACAACGCCATTCTGGTTGGGTTGAATGAAATAAAGACCGCTGGCCAACCAAAGCACAAAAGCAATGGCAAGGACTATGCCAATATACCGCCCCGAAGGACCACGGCCACCGGGCATCATCGAGTCAAAATTAGCGCGGGCTTTTTTCAGGATGGCATCAAGATCAAGGTCATCAGGCTGACGTCCCCAGTTGGGGCCGTTTCCGCCACCATTTCCCCCGGGTCCAGGGCGATTCCCCTTGGGTTTTCCCCATGGATTGGGGCGTTGGTCGTCATCGTCAGTGGGGGCCATAGGTAACTCCATATTTATACCCCTAGACATTAACGTTTTTTGGGCTAAAAACAACTCTAAACGAAATTATTACCAGAAATCATGTTCTCATTTCTTCGCCGCGCTGCTTCCCCCATTTCGACTGCTGACCATTTGCGTCCGCTGATAGCAGATTACATAGATAAAAATGACTTGAGCCGTTTATTGCGGATTGAGGATATTAAAGTCGGGGCGGACGGTCAGGTAATGGTGGTGCTTTTTGCGCACGACCGGAACCCTGCCCAGAAAATTGACGCATGTCGTTCGGGGTTGGAGGCTTATTTGGCTTCTTTGCCGCATATAACGAAAGCTTTGGTCATGCTGACGACGGATCAGGCACCTGTTGCATCGAAACAAACGCCCAAATCATCATTGGCTGGTGCCAAAGTTATTGCCGTCGCCTCTGGAAAGGGTGGGGTAGGCAAATCAACTGTGGCGTTGAATCTGGCTGTCGCATTGTCTCAATTAGGCAATAAAGTGGGCATATTGGATGCCGATATTTACGGGCCGTCCTTGCCAAGGCTGGTAGGGCAGCCACAGGCAAAAGCTGTTCCCGGTGAAGATGGTCAGATTATCCCTATAACGGCTTATGGGCTTCAGACTATGTCTATGGGGTATCTGGTTGATGAAGCGACGCCGATGATCTGGCGTGGTCCAATGGTTCAGTCAGCCTTGCTTCAGATGTTACGCGATGTAGCCTGGGACGTTGATATACTAGTCATCGATATGCCACCGGGAACGGGGGATATCCATTTAACTCTGGCGCAGCGCGTACCGCTGGCGGGTGGTGTTGTTGTCTCCACGCCGCAGGATATTGCGTTAATTGATGCTCGCAAAGGGCTTGAGATGTTCCGGAAGGTGGCGGTGCCTATTCTGGGTATTGTTGAAAATATGTCGTATTTTTGTTGCCCTAATTGCGGCCACCGCGAAGATATTTTTGGGCATGGCGGGGCGCAGGCCGAGGCCATGAAAATAGGTGTGCCGTTTCTGGGCGCCATCCCGCTCCATACAAATATACGTGAGTTATCGGATGCGGGTACGCCTGTCGCATCAAACCAACAAAATGAGAATGCTCAAGCATTTATGTCGATTGCAGCGCAGGTAAGTGAAGGACTTATATCATCCCAGCGACCTGTCCCCCGAATTATAATGGAAGACTAATGAAGAAACTGATTATTTTTGATTGTGATGGTACGCTGACAGACAGTGAAAACATGAACAACCTGGCTGTGGTCGATGCGTTGCATGAATGCGGCCTTATGCAATATGACATCAGCTTCTGCACGCAAAATTTTGTTGGCATGACCATGACTGCTGTTAAAGCGTTTATCGAAGAACGCGAGGGTATAAAAATGCCGGACAATTTTCAGCAGCGCTTTGTTTATTGGGCTGGGGAGCGCAAGAAGCAGGGATTGGAACCTATCACTGGTGCGATTGAGGCTGTGTCGGAACTCAACAGGAAATTCAAAACCTGTGTTGGGTCGAACGGAGAAAGAAGCCTGGTGTTTACCTCGCTTAAAATGGTGGGGTTGTTTGATACATTTGGTGAGGGTCGGATTTTTACCCGTATTCAGGTGCCTAAAGGGAAACCTTTTCCTGATCTGTTTTTATATGCAGCTGAAAAAATGGGCTGTTTGCCAGAAGAATCGATTGTTATTGAGGATAGCCCGGCTGGGGTACAGGCCGGCGTGGCGGCAGGGATGCTGACGCTGGGGCTAACAGCAGCGCATCATAATGCAGAAGTTGGGGCTAATGCTTTAATGCAGGCTGGCGCCCATCAAGTATTTCACAACTGGCTATCCACGGTAAATTACATAAAAACATCTGTGGAGAGCTGAATATTCTCTCTTGCAATCGCAAAAAAGACTGTTAAGTTTCTTCCATTCTGAAAATATATAAGTGTTAACTAACTATAGGATTTAAAAGCATGAGCGATATTGCAGCCCGCGTGAAAAAGATTGTTGTCGAGCACCTTGGTGTTGACGAGAACAAAGTAAGTGAAGGGGCCAGCTTCATTGACGATCTGGGTGCCGACTCTCTCGATACTGTCGAGCTGGTTATGGCCTTTGAAGAAGAATTCAACATTGAAATTCCTGACGATGCTGCCGAAAAAATTCAAACGGTTGGCGACGCTGTCAGCTTCATCAGTCAGAAAGCTGCCTAATTACCAGGTAATTAATGCGGAAGGGCCGTTTACGCCAGATATGGCGCGGCCCTTTTGTTTTGTATGACTTAAAACTATTATACATGACGGAATATGATGAGACGTGTCGTTATAACAGGTATGGGTATGGTAACTCCGCTGGGGTGTGGGGTTGGGACCAACTGGGCTGCGCTTACTGAAGGAAAAAGCGGGATCAGCAAGATTACGCGCTTTGATGCGTCAGATATAGCATCGCAGGTGGCCGGATTCGTTCCTTATGCCAGCGAAGGTGTAGCCGGTGGATTCAACCCGGATGACACGATGCCGCCCAAAGACCAGAAAAAGGTCGACACATTTATTCTGTATGGTATGGCTGCGGCTGACGAAGCGATTGCCGATTCCGGATGGAAGCCGGAAACAACCGAAGATCAGGAACGCACCGGGGTGATGATCGGTTCCGGTATTGGCGGCCTTGGCAGCATTTATGAAACATCATTAATTTTGGCTGAAAAAGGGCCGCGTCGCGTGTCGCCTTTCTTTATCCCATCCACACTCATTAACCTTGTATCCGGTCAGGTTTCCATTAAGCATGGATTCAAGGGGCCAAACCATGCCGTGGTAACCGCCTGTGCGACTGGCACACATGCGATTGGTGATGCTGCCCGCCTTATTATGCTGGGTGACGCTGAAGTAATGGTTGCCGGAGGCGCGGAAGCCGCTGTTAACCGTCTGGGCGTTGCGTCATTTGCCGCAGCACGCGCACTTTCCACGGCGTATAATGATAACCCAACGGCTGCATCCCGCCCGTTTGACGAAGCCCGTGATGGATTTGTAATTGCCGAAGGAGCGGGTGTTGTTGTTCTCGAAGAATATGAACACGCCAAGAAACGCGGTGCAAAAATTTATGCCGAAGTGATTGGCTATGGTCTGTCTGGTGATGCGTACCATATTACCTCACCAGCTGAAAATGGCGATGGGGGTTTCCGTGCCATGCAGGCCGCATTGAAACGTGCGCAGATTTCACCAGACCAGGTTGATTACATCAATGCGCATGGGACATCCACGCCGCTGGGCGATGGTATCGAATGCGGAGCGGTTAAACGCCTCTTTGGTTCAGCGATTGAAACGGTATCCATGTCATCCACCAAGTCGGCCATTGGCCATCTGCTGGGTGCAGCCGGTGCGGTCGAAGCGATTTACAGTGCCAAAGCCATTGAGACGGGAACATTGCCGCCGACAATCAATCTGGATAATGTTTCGGAGCCTTGTAAAGGCATTGATCTGATTCCAAAAACAGCAAAGAATAAAAAGACCAATATCGTTCTGTCGAATTCCTTCGGATTTGGCGGGACCAATGCGTCACTGATTTTAAAAGCAGTTTAACCGTATTGAAGGCGGTCGACGCCGTGAAATTTTTTCTATCACTTATCTCTCTGCTGATTGTCGCGGTGATGGTCGTGGCTTTCTATGCTGTGAGCACTTACCGTGCTGCTGGCCCGCTGACCGAATCGGTGACATTGGTTATTCCCAAGGGAACCGGTACCCTGGCGATGGCTGATGCCTTGAAGCAGCAGAGTATTATAACGGACAAGTACATATTCATAGCAGCCGCTAAACTGCGGGGGAGCGCGAGCCTGAAAGCTGGGGAATATGAATTTGCGCCAGGTGAATCCATATCCATGGTGCTGACAAAGATTATAAACGGGGACATTGTCAAACATCAGTTCACCATCCCCGAAGGTCTTACGAGCCATGAGATTGTTGAACGGCTAAAAAAGGAAGACGGCCTGTCGGGGGATATAACTGATGTCCCGGCAGAAGGGACATTATTACCTGAGACCTATCAGTATCAATCAGGTGATACAAAACAGAAAAAGATAGAAACTATGAAAGCGGCGATGACATCAGCTATAAACGAGCTGTGGGCTAAAAGATCGCCTGATCTGCCATTTATGACTCCGGAAGAGGCTGTCACGCTAGCATCTATTGTAGAGAAAGAAACAGGTAAAGCATCAGAACGCAAAACGATTGCGGGCGTATTTATAAACCGGTTGAAGCAGGGTATTCCTCTTCAGTCTGATCCGACCGTAATTTACGCACTTACTAAAGGTAAGCCGGAGAATGGCGGGCAGGGGCCACTCGGGCGGCGGTTGCTGTTAAAGGATCTTGAAATGGATTCCCCGTATAACACCTATAAAAATACTGGCCTACCACCAGGGCCGATTGCGAATCCCGGTCGCGACGCGCTGGAAGCGGTGCTACACCCTGAAACGAATGATTTTCTCTATTTTGTGGCTGATGGCACGGGTGGTCATGTATTCGCCAAAACTTTCGCTGATCATAACCGGAATGTCGAAGAATGGCGCAGAATCCGCCGTTCTGCCCAACAAAATTGATTTCTTTTCATAAATATTATATACCGGGCGCATGTTCCACCTAAACAAAACAAATAACCTGGGTGTGTGGGGAAAGTATTTCAGCGAGCCATATAGTCAAGGGCGCTATAATGAGCTGCGTTGCCATTCCCGCATTGTCACCGCAAATTTTATGCACGGTATTCGTGACGGTAATGTCATAAGACCAGACATTCACAATGGTAATCATTATGATGAACGCATAAATGCGTGGGTGGCCTCGTCGCATGGTCAAATTATTTTGTGTAATTTTGTACAAGAAGTTCAGCATTTAACCACACAGGCATTTCATTTATTGGAGCAGTACCAAAATGAAACAGGCCAGCAGCATTTGCCCATTGCGCATGATCAGTGGCAGATGGCCAAAGATGTGGCCGAGGCACTCCGCTTTCGGACTATGGAACAGCCACAGGGATATAAGGAGTTGTTTATTATCCCAACGGCCTTTCATGATCTGGGACGCCTCCCTGAGGCGTTATTTTTTGATAAGGAAAATCCGCATACAAACTGGATACCGCACGCTGAAATCAGCTTTCTTATGTTACAGGATATTCTCGATCAAGATACTTATAAAGATATGCCTCGGGAGTTAAAATGGATCATTCTCCATGGTGTTTTGTCACATTCCTATACGCAGGATGATGATATCTATACCTCTGCGGCAGTCAAATCATGCGACCGTATGCAGCTTATTGGCCCTGAGGGGTTTATACGCGCTGTTTTGTATGTAACGTGCCTGAAAGAAGGCGGATGCATCAATGATATATACGGTGATAATCTTCCAGCCATGTCTAAAATAAATAGTTCCTTTGGTGTTCTGGAATATTTTGCCCGGTGCATGCCACCGAATATTGGTGATTATCATTGTGAATGGCAGAAAGCCAATCAGGATGAGAACCTGGCAATTTTACGCTCTTGTTACGATGGGCATTTTCCACGCGCACGCATGGTCACAAGCTATACTGGCCAGTTTTTTGCTCATAGTTTTGATGAGGCTGCAATTCAAAGAGCTGATAATATTCGGGATCGTTATAGGGTAATGGCTGCTCCGCTATCTATATCAGCCTATGAACTCGCCGAAAAAATAATTTATGAGGCAGAGCGGCCATCAGGTTCAGCCAAGTTGGCAGATGATAAAAAAATACGTTTGCGCGAAGCATTGGCAACCATGACGGACATTCAGCGAACTTTGTTACATGCCTCATTGCCCATGGCATTTGATTTGCGCCGCCAGCAGGACAAAAAAGACTTTGAAATTCTGCGCAGTGCTGCGCAGGATCAGAATCCGATTGTCCAGCAAATAGCGGCTCCGGCCTTGGCTTGCTTTGAGCAGACATATTGTCCCGCAAATGAGGTGGATAATAAACCTGCTTTTGCCCGAAGTATCAGCTTGGGTTAGATATCTATCCGGCTGCCGAGTTCCATGACACGTTTGCTTGGCAGGTTATAGAAGTCAACCACGCTGCCTGCATTACGTGATAACCAGGCAAAAATATGTTCGCGCCAGATAGCCATACCAGGTACCTCGGTCGGGATGACTGTTTCCCGGCCAATGAAATATGTAGTGTCATCAGGGTCAATAATAATCCCGTCCAGATCGTTTTCCATCAGTTCTTTGGGCACATCAATCGCATCCATAAATCCATACCGGATGACAATACGATAAAATTCCTGCCCCAGATTAACAACTTTGATGCGGTCGGATTTACGCACATAAGATTTTTCTTCAATCATCACATGCACAAATAGATTGCGTTCATGCAGGATTTTGTTGTGCTTGATATTCATGAGAAGGGGCATGGGGATGCCGTCACTCAAATTAGCCATATAGATGGCCGTGCCGCTGACTCGCGCAAAATTATCGCAGTAGTCGCGGAAAAACACATCGACGGGCATGGCCTGTTTTTTGACTTTATCAAGAACAAGCTGCCGTCCATTTTTCCACGTCATCATGATAAACAGGATAAAGGAACCCATAACCAGCGGGAACCATCCCCCATGCGGAACTTTAGGCAAAGTAGCCAGGAAGAAAGTAGTATCTAGGACTATAAACAGGCCAACTACAGGCACGGCTACATAGGCTTTCCATTGCCACATGCGGAAGGATACAATCCACAGCATAAAGGTGGTTGTCAGCATAGTACCTGTTACGGCAACACCGTAAGCATGGGCCAGATTACTGGATGAATGAAAAGTAAGGACAAGAATAAGAACGAAGAACAGCAAGACCCAGTTAATGAAAGGAATATAAATTTGTCCAATCTGGTTGTCAGATGTATGGACGACAGACATACGAGGCAGATAACCCAGCTGGATAGCTTGCTGGGTCACGGAAAATGCGCCGGATATAACGGCTTGTGACGCGATGATGGTGGCCAGTGTTGCCAGGATAAGCAGCGGCCATTGCATCCATTCTGGCGCCATCATGAAGAAAGGATTTTCGATACCCTTTGCGTCAGCGAGAATAAAAGCCCCTTGCCCAAAATAATTCAACGCCAGAGCTGGAAAGACCAAGCCAGTCCATGCCATACGAATAGGCGCTTTGCCAAAATGGCCCATATCCGCGTAAAGTGCTTCTGCCCCTGTTGTGGCGAGTACCACACTGCCCATAGCGAGGAAGCCCATGAATTTATTTTCAACAAAAAACTGAAAAGAATACCAAGGGTTTATGGCTTTCAATACAATAGGATTTTCAAGAATATGCACCAGCCCCAGAACGGAAATGGTCAGGAACCATAGGCACATGATGGGGCCAAATAATTTCCCCACGCTGGCTGTACCAAATTTCTGGAAAGCAAATAACAAAGCCAGAATTACGAGGGTAATTGGAATAATATAAGGGGCCAGACTAGGGGCCGCAACCTGAAGGCCTTCGGCGGCGCTTAGAACTGAAATGGCCGGTGTAATAACGCTATCACCGTAGAAAAGCGAGGCCCCAAAAATTCCTAAGAAGGGCATAATAATCATAAATAATTTGCTGTTACGCGAAAAGCGGCTGGCCAATGCAAACAGCGAAAGACTCCCGCCTTCCCCCTTATTGTCTGCCCGCATCATCAGGATCACATACTTGATGCTGACGGTAATGATAAGCGCCCAGAAAACAAGGGAAAGGATACCCAGCACATGCGGCTGGTCGACTATTTTGGTACTTAGGACGGATTCTTTAAGCGCATAAAGGGGGCTAGTTCCAATATCACCGTACACGACACCAATCGCCCCGATAATCAGGCGCTTGATATTTTTTGTTTCATCAGGTTGGGAATCTGCGGTGCTGGACATGGTAAAAACAAAGAGTAATTGGTTAAAAAATCAGATCAGAT
>CAMLMM010000014.1 GCA_946481105.1 uncultured Alphaproteobacteria bacterium | reverse complement strand
CAATCGTTCCGATGTTGCAATGCGGCTTGTTCCGCTGAAACTTTTCCTTGGACATGATATTTTCCTTCTCTTCTAAATTTCTAAATTAAGCTGCGAGTTTCTTTTTCACTTCTTCAACTACGTTTGGCGGCACCGGCTCGTAGTGATCAAACTCCATCGAGTATTGAGCACGACCTTGTGACATACCACGCAGGTTATTGATGTATCCGAACATGCTCGACAGCGGAACCATCGCAGAGATGACTTTTGCGTTACCGCGGTCACCCATGTTAGCGATCTGGCCACGGCGGCTGTTCAGGTCACCGATAACGTCACCCATATATTCTTCTGGGGTCACAACTTCGACCTTCATAATTGGCTCGAGCAGTTGCGGACCAGCCTTCTGCATGCCTTCTTTGAAAGCTGCACGGGCAGCGATCTCAAACGCCAAGGCCGACGAGTCAACATCGTGGTACGCGCCATCAATCAGGCGAACACGGAAGTCAACCACCGGGAAGCCAGCGATAACGCCGGTACCCTGGGATGCATTCAGGCCTTTTTCAACACCTGGAATATATTCTTTCGGGATAGAACCACCGACGATTTCCGATTTGAACTCATAACCGGCACCGGTTTCGTTCGGTTCGAAAATCATGATAACGCGAGCATACTGACCCGAACCACCCGACTGTTTCTTATGAACATAGTCGATTTCAGCGGCTTTGGTGATGGTTTCACGGTACGCAACCTGCGGAGCACCGATATTCGCTTCGACTTTGAATTCACGTTTCATACGGTCAACGAGAATTTCAAGGTGAAGTTCGCCCATACCTTTCATGATGGTCTGGCCGGATTCATGGTCAACCGATACACGGAAGGATGGATCTTCAGCAGCCAGGCGTTGCAGGGCGAGACCCATTTTTTCCTGGTCAGCTTTTGTTTTTGGCTCAACAGCGATCTCGATAACCGGCTCAGGGAACTCCATACGCTCGAGAACGATTGGCTTGTCCGGATCGCAGAGCGTATCACCGGTGGTGGTATCTTTCATACCAACCAGCGCAACGATATCACCAGCAAATGCTTCTTTAATTTCTTCGCGCTGGTTCGCGTGCATTTGCAGCATACGACCAATGCGTTCTTTTTTGTCTTTCACCGAGTTGATGACATAGGAACCCGACTCGAGTTTACCGGAGTAAATACGAGCGAAGGTCAGCGAGCCAACAAACGGGTCGTTCATGATCTTGAATGCAAGAGCAGAGAACGGGGCGTTATCTTCCGGCTGACGGCTATCGTCTTCGTCCGAGTCAACTTTTTTACCTTTAACAGCGCCGATATCCAGTGGGGATGGCAGGAAGTCAACAACAGCATCCAGCATTGTCTGAACACCCTTGTTCTTGAACGAAGAACCACAGAGCATCGGAACGAATTTGGAAACCAACGTACCTTTGCGGATACAACGTTTCAGGGTGACGATATCAATTTCTTTACCGTTGAGATAGTCTTCCATGGCTTGGTCTTCCATTTCGACAGCCATTTCAACCAGTTTCGCGCGATATTTGTCAGCATCAGCTTTCATATCGGCAGGAATTTCGCTTTCGGTGAAAGTCGCACCCAGGTTATCAGAATCCCAAGTGATAGCCTTCATCTTGATCAGGTCAACAACACCGGCGAAATCGGATTCTGCACCGATTGGCAGGTTGATAACCAGCGGGTTCGCACCCAGACGCTTATCCACATCATCAACGCACTGATAGAAGTTCGCGCCAATTTTGTCCATTTTGTTGGAGAAAATGATACGTGGAACGTTATACTTGTCGCCCTGACGCCATACAGTTTCAGTCTGCGGTTCAACACCCTGGTTGGAGTCGAGAAGGCAAACAGCACCATCGAGAACGCGCAGGGAACGCTCAACTTCAATCGTGAAGTCAACGTGACCTGGAGTATCAATAATGTTCATGCGGATTTTTTGACCTGGGGCAACACCATCTTTCGGGCCAGTCCACATACAGGTGGTAGCAGCAGACGTAATCGTGATACCACGCTCTTGCTCCTGCTCCATCCAGTCCATGGTCGCAGCGCCGTCGTGAACTTCACCGATTTTGTGCGACTTGCCTGTATAGTACAGAACGCGCTCAGTGGTCGTCGTTTTACCGGCATCAATGTGGGCCATGATACCGAAGTTACGATAGTACTGGAGATCAATCTCGCGTGCCATTTTAAATCCCTAAACCTTGTTCAATCCTAGTAACGGTAGTGAGCAAACGCGCGGTTCGCTTCAGCCATTTTATGCGTATCGTCACGCTTCTTCACAGCAGCGCCACGATCGTTTGCAGCTTCGTAGGCTTCAGCAGCCAGACGCTCCGCCATCGTGTTCTCGCCACGGCCACGGGCGTAATCACGCAACCAGCGCATTGCCAAAGCCATTTTACGGCCAGCAGCAACTTCAACTGGCACCTGATAGTTAGCACCACCAACACGGCGGGTTTTAACTTCAATCTGCGGGCCGATTTTTTTCAGCGCGAGCAGAACGATAGCCAGACCCTGGCTTTTCTTGGCGGCCTCAACATCGAGATCCATGTCATTGGCGGCTTTTTTATCCAGCATGGCGATCGCATCATAAACGATGCTTTCTGCGATGGATTTTTTACCGCGGGTCATAATGATGTTGATGAATTTGGACAGCGTTACATCGCCAAATCTTGGATCCGGCAGAACTTCACGTTTTTTAGCACTGTGACGACGGGACATCTTAGTCTCTCCTCAATAAACTTACTTAGGCTTCTTCGCGCCGTAGTGCGAACGCGACTGCTTACGATCTTTAACACCCTGGGTATCCAGAGCACCACGAATGATACGGTAACGCACACCCGGCAAGTCCTTCACACGACCACCGTGCACGAGAACAACAGAGTGTTCCTGCAGGTTATGGCCTTCACCGCGGATGTAGCAGATAACTTCGCTACCGGTGGTCAGACGAACTTTGGCAACTTTACGGAGCGCGGAGTTCGGTTTTTTCGGGGTGGTTGTGTAAACACGGGTGCAGACGCCACGCACTTGAGGGTTCTGTTTCAGAGCCCGGTTCTTCTTGCGTGTGACCTGTTTTTCCCGCGGGTTACGGATAAGCTGTTGAATTGTTGGCATATTTTGTGCCCTTCAGTCCTTTTTCAATCATGTAAAATGTTGTGGATGGTTGGCGTCGTACCGCGCCGGAGTGATGGAGTCAAGGAATTTTACGGTTCCTGACGTTTTTTCTATCACACACGGACATTCCCGAAGGAATTTTTAGCATCGCGTTTAACCACCCTAAGTTCTTGATTTAACAAGAATTTCAGAAGGGCTACTGCCGGCGCATCCAAAACAAGTTCGCGGACTATAATCTTTTCCCGGACTTAGAGTCAACAGTTTATTTAAGGAAATTTTAAGTTTTTTGGAACCCTCTCAAAAAGATTGATTTACAGACACTTCTGCCAGCGCTTCAGGGTATTAAAAAATATACGCATCAAATTTTAACCTTTATTCAGAAAGGCATAATTTTATTTATGTAAATTTATACTGGGTACGGGAAAGAATATTAAAATGCTCAGATTTTTATCTCAACTGCTCCGCCAGGAAGGCGGCTCCATATTACCTACACTGGCGATCTCCGCACCGGTTATCCTTGGCATGACGGCGTTGGGAACCGATGGCTCATATTATGTCATGTCTAAATCCAATCTCCAGACTGCCGTGGATGCTGCGGCTTATGCCGCCGCCTGGGAAATGTCACAGGGCAGTGACGATAATATGGATTTTATGGCGCGTCTTGAGGCAGAGCGGAACGGGTTTGATCCCTCCGCAGGCGAGCTGGTAGTGACGCCAGTCACCCAGTCTGATGGGCAGGTTGTTATCGAGGCTTCCATTTCCCAGACGGCCCCGCTCTGGTTTTTTAATGCCGTCGTTTCAGAACCGTTTAAAATTAATGTTGAGGCCCAATCGCTGGTCAGCAACGACTATAGCGGCAATTACTGCATCCTGGCCTTGGAGGAAGAAAACTCCGGCGCCTTCAGCGCGGTTGGCACAGTTGATATTTTTGCCGAATCATGTGGCCTGGCAGTTAATTCGACCGACGAGGAAGCCATCGACCTGTCAGGTAATATCGACCTTAATTTCGGGACAGTCACCATCGCCGGTGATTATGCCATTAATGGCGGCGCGGCTGAATTCACCTATTCGTCGCTGCGCGCCCATGCCTCCCGTGTGCTGGACCCATATGCCGATCTGGAAGTACCGGAGACGACGCCGTGCACGGCAGCGGCAGTCCGCCGCCGCACCTCGATTACCGGATCGGGAAGCGCGACGCTGAACCCTGGCGTTTATTGCGGCGGGATTACAATCTCCGGGACAAATGACATTACCTTGAATCCCGGCACTTATGTACTGGACGGCGGCGATTTCCTGGTGCGTGGTGGCGGATCACTGCGCGGTGAAGGCGTAACCATCATCCTGACTAATACGGGTGCCGGATCCTGGGGCCGCATCAATATCAGCGGCAACCGCGTGATTGACCTCAGCGCGCCAACTACCGGTTATTATGCAGGCGTTACCCTGTTTGTGGACCGCGATGCGCCGGAAGACGTCATTGATCATACCATGACCGGCACCGCCGATATTCTGATTGACGGCGTTGTCTATATTCCGTCCCAGAACCTGACTTTTGGCGGGACATCCACATCACTGGCCGAGACCTTTACCGGCTGCACAAAGCTTATCGGCCAGACAGTCTGGCTACACGGAACACCGGTACTGGGAACCGATTGTGAAGACAGTGCCGTGCGCACTATCGGCAACCGTATCGTCAGGCTGACGGGTTAGGAATACCGCATGAATTTCCTGCGCACTTACCTACAAACGGATAAAGGTGTTGCCGCGACAGAATTTGCCCTGGCGGCACCCATGCTTATCCTGCTGATGGTTGGCATACTGGACCTGGGCAGCTATATCCATGACCGCCTGAAACTCGAACAGATTTCGCGGGCGGCGGCAGACTATGTTGTTCAGGGCGGGCGTGAAGAGAATATCGCATTGGACGTACTCTCCTATTATGATTCTGCACGTACCGATTCCTATACGGTAGTGGCTGAACGTGTGTGCACGTGTAACGACGGTGCGGCGCAGGACTGCAGCGCTGTCAGCTGTGAATTCGGCGATTACTCCCGTCAATATATCCAGGTAACTATCGACAGAACATTCAGTACGCTATTCCCCTATCCCGGCATCCCCTCTGAAATGAGCCTATCGGGATTTGCGCGGCTGCGCCTGGATTAGAGAGGTAAGATGCGTCGCGCCGGTTTAATCAAACAATGGCTGAAACAGGAAGCAGGAACGACCGCCGTCGAATTCGCCATGGTGGGAAGTGGATTTATCCTCCTGATAGTCGGCATTCTTGAATTTGGCCGTCTGGCCTGGACGACGAATGTGGTCGACTACGCGGTGGACGAAGCCGCCCGTTACGCCATGCTGCACCAGGATGCCCTCCCGTATGAGGTCGAGGACTTTGCGCGCGCCGCCCTGGACTCCTTCTTCGTTCCGCCAGAGGCCCTGAATATTGAAGTCCAGAATACGGAATCATCCGGTGTGAACTTTATTGAGATAAACGGTTCCTATCAGTTTATATCCATGACCAGCACTGTTTTACCAACCTCGCTGTCCGAGATAACATTGGCCATCAATTCCCGCCGCCCGATTTATCTTGTCGACGATGGGGAAGAGGAATAACTCCACATAAAAAACACCCCTTTCGGGGTGTTTAATTGCTTATGATGAAAGGCCCAGTTCCAGTATCCTGTCCCTCATAGGCTGCTGAATGATCCTGTATAATCTTGGTTTCAGACTTAATCGTGTATCTGCAGAATATTGAAGAGCTTCGTTCCAAGCCCCATATTTCCGGCAGAACTCACCTGCTTTGTCGGCGTCACCGTCCAATTGCAGTCGAATAGCGTCCTGCAGCATGTCCCGGGCAACCACACCCATCAATTCAGGATATATCTTCAATTTACCGCCTGCTTCAAATTCAATGGCCCCTTTTTCACGGAAATAATTCAATTGCATAATCGAACGGTATCGGTGCGCCTCATCTTCCGTCGGTTGCTTGGTTGGCAATTGATCCGCTACCCATGTAAGGTAAATTTTATTGGCTTGCTCGGGGTCACACTGTCCAATCTCAACAAAATACGCTGTCATCGCGATAGACCCGAGATCAGCCTTGTCTTCTTCGATGATGTCGCCCCACTTACCCAGAGACGTCTTTTTGTCCTGCCCTGCCTTGGTCGCCGTCGGACCGAGTGAATGCGCAAGTTCATGACCAACGGTAAACCGGAAATTAGCATCCCTATCGTACCAGGCAAATTGGGAAGGATCTATCAATGCATCCAGAAGCTTTTGTTGCTCCTCGGGATCGGCGCTTTGACGAACCTGCCGATGAAACACCAGACGATTACCTGAACCGAGCTGCACCGCAAGCTTGTCATCATTGGGCAGGTTATTCGCAACCGACATACCACTGCGTATCGCCGCATAACGACCACTTACCGCCACGAGATCAACATCAGCAAAGGTCATGTTGCTGCGACTGCCGCCATCCCGATATTCTTCGCTCAATGGCATCAGTTCGCCAAAAGAATCCAGATGTTCACGGTAACTGGCAATCACGGCATAAGAATCCCGGTTAACTATTCCCGTACGCGCTCCAAAATTATCTTTCTTTTTGGATTTAATGCCATAAGCATTGAGCATTTCCCTCACACGAGGATCGCTTGCCACATCACTACTCATGTGATCATCGTAAGATTCGCGGCCAATCGTAAATTCCAAGGGAGAATCCTCAAGGTCAATCCAGGTTTTGTCAGCATTGACAACCATTTCAGGATCACTGTCATTGACCAGCGCCTGTGCCTGCCATCTTAAATAACGCGCAAATCCTTCATGATCTGTTTCCTTCGCCGCTTCCAGCAATTGTCGCGCGGCGGCTTCCATGTCATCACGGAAAAATACGGAATATGGGACAGCCTTCAAACGGCCATCTTCCCTGACAACTATTGTGTTATTGCTGAAAATTGCCGAAGCTTGCTCCGGATGGGCCAGAACATGTTCTATGAGTTCATCCTTGGACATATCCTGCGGGTAAAACCCTCTACCTGGCGTAAGTGTCTTATCTGCAAAGATGCGCAATGGCTGGGATTGCTGGGCATACATATTAATACCCTGAATCCCGTTGAAGGTTTGAAAAAGCCTGTAGGCCTGCTGGGTTACTTCATCACCATTTGCGCATGCTTTTTCAAAAGCTTCTTTCGCCCGGATATTGTCTGGGTGATCTTGCTTCAGGAATACCCGATCAAGAATTTCGGTCGCGTTAACAAGATGGAGCAAAGCGCGTTTGTTGCCGTCCGAGAGCTGTGCGTAAGCTTCCTCAGAAACGTGAAAACTGACAACCCGCATTTTATTATGAATGATATCGCTTAATTCACCTGGATTAAGTCCAAGCGTAAACTCGCCATTCTGGCCAAGTGCAGTCATACTCTAACTCTCCCTGTTTATTATTTTTATGTTTAATACAGCCGAAGCCAAATATTTACAATAAAAAAACACCCCTTTCGGGGTGTTTTAAATTCTTAAATGTCTCAGGTTTTAACCGTTCGCAACATCCGCGAGCGGTGCAGCTTCGTCCGACGACTCAACGGCGGCAGCTTGTTGTTGCGCAGCAATCGCCAATTTGTCGCGGCCAGCCGCCAGTTTCTTCAACTGGTCGACATAGGCACCGGTACCGGCCGGGATTAGACGACCCACGATGACGTTTTCCTTGAGACCGCGCAGCGTGTCCGATTTACCCTGGCAGGCAGCCTCGGTCAGGACACGCGTTGTCTCCTGGAAGGATGCAGCTGAGATAAAGGAACGGGTCTGCAGCGACGCTTTGGTAATACCCTGCAGGATCGGGCGGCCAACTGGTGGGCGCTTGCCATCCGCGAGGTATTTCTGGCGTTCGATTTCAAACTCGTCACGCTCGACATGTTCGCCCACGAGGTAGGTGGTATCGCCGACTTCCATGACTTCCGTTTTCTGGAGCATCTGGCGCACGATCACTTCGATGTGCTTGTCGTTGATCTTCACACCCTGCAGACGGTACACGTCCTGGATTTCGTTGATCAGGTAATCGGCCAGAGCCTCAACCCCCATCACATCCAGAATATCGTGCGGCACCATCGCCCCGTCGAGCAGCGCATCGCCCTTGCGGACATAGTCGCCCTCGGCAACCGCCAGGTGACGGCCTTTCGGGATCAGGTATTCACGGGCTTCGACAGCTTTATCGGTCGGACGCACGATCAGGCGGCGCTTGGCTTTGTAATCCTTGCCAAACTCGATCTGACCTTCGATTTCCGAGATAATAGCCGCGTCCTTCGGACGGCGAGCCTCGAAGAGTTCGGCCACGCGTGGCAGACCCCCGGTAATATCACGGGTTTTCGAAGTTTCGCGCGGAATACGTGCCACGATATCACCGGCTTTGACTTCCTGGCCGTTTTCAACGGACAGAATAGCGTCAACCGACATATAGTAATTGGCAGGCAGACCGTTCGGCAGAGTGATAACCTCACCCTTTTTATCCAGCAGCGCAATACGCGGCTTCAGATCGCCACCACGTGGCTGGGAACGCCAGTCGATAACCACTTTCGACGAAATACCAGTGGCTTCGTCCATTTTCTCGCTGATGGAAAGACCTTCCACCATATCGAAATAATGGGCCACACCGTCTTTCTCGGTGATAATCGGGATGGTAAACGGATCCCACTCAGCCATTTTATCGCCTGGTTTCACTTTCGCGCCATCGGTGGTGAGCAGACGCGCACCATATGGCAGACGGTGAATGGCTTTCTCGGCGCCCTTCGCATCTTTCAGCACCAGTTCCGTGTTACGCCCCATGACGATATTCACGCCAGCGGAGTTTTTCACAACGTTGTGGTGACGAATTTCAACGGTAGCAACCATAGTGGCTTCAACGGATGATTTTTCGGCGCCTTTCTGCGCGGCCCCACCAATGTGGAACGTACGCATGGTCAGCTGGGTACCTGGTTCACCGATCGACTGCGCGGCCATAACACCGACAGCTTCACCGATATTGACTTCAGTACCACGTGCCAGATCACGGCCATAGCATTTCGCACAAACACCGATCTGCGTATCGCAGGTCAGCACCGAGCGCACGAGGACGGAGTCGACACCGGCAGTTTCAACCGCTTCGGCCAGAGCTTCATCAATCAGCGTATTGCGGGCGACAATCACTTCACCTGATAATGGGTGAACGATATCGTGACCGGCGGTACGGCCCAGAATGCGTTCCGACAGGGATACGACCACGTCGGCACCGTTCATCACGGCGCGCAGGGTAATACCGCGTGTGGATTCGCAATCCTCTTCGTAAATCACGGCGTCTTGGGCGACATCAACCAGACGACGGGTCAGATAACCGGAGTTAGCGGTTTTCAGAGCGGTATCGGCCAGACCTTTACGCGCACCGTGGGTCGAGTTGAAGTATTCCAGAACCGACAGACCTTCTTTGAAGTTGGAAATAATCGGTGTCTCGATAATCTCGCCTGACGGTTTCGCCATCAGACCGCGCATACCGGCCAGCTGGCGGATCTGGGCAGCAGAACCCCGCGCGCCCGAATGCGCCATCATGTAAACCGAGTTCGGCACGCCTTTGGTGATGTTGGAAATGCCCTTCATCATCGCGTCGGCGACTTCGTCAGTACAACGTGACCAGATATCAACGACCTTGTTGTATTTTTCACCTTTGGTGATCAGACCGTCCATATATTGCTGTTCGTATTCCTTGACCTTGCTTTCCGCGTCGGCAACCAGTTTCTCTTTGGCTTCTGGAATGATCATGTCATCCTTACCGAAGGAAATACCGGCGATACAGGCATAACGGAAACCAAGTTTCATCATGCGGTCACAGAATATGACGGTCTCTTTCTGACCGCAGTGGCGGTAAACCACGTCAATCAGGTTCGAGATTTCTTTCTTCGTCAGTGTCGCGTTCAGAATGGTCACCGGCACGTTTTTGTTACGTGGCAGCAGATCAGCCATCATCATGCGGCCCGGCGTGGACTCGATGACTTTGGTAACCGGTGCGCCCGTTTCATCAACGGTGTGGTAACGGCATTTGATTTTCGCATGCAGCGTGACCACTTTGGCCTGCAGCGCGTGATGGATTTCACCCATGTCGCGGAAGACCATGCCTTCGCCTGGCTGGCCGTCAATGGCCAGTGACAGGTAATAGAGACCCAGCACGATATCCTGGGACGGCACGATAATCGGTTTACCCGATGCCGGCGACAGGATGTTGTTGGTGGACATCATCAGCACACGGCTTTCCAGCTGGGCTTCGATGGACAATGGTACGTGTACGGCCATCTGGTCACCGTCGAAGTCAGCGTTGAACGCTGTACAGACGAGCGGGTGCAGCTGAATCGCTTTACCTTCCACGAGGGTCGGCTCGAACGCCTGAATACCCAGACGGTGCAGCGTTGGCGCACGGTTCAGCAGGACAGGGTGCTCGCGGATAACTTCCTCAAGGATGTCCCACACTTCTGGACGCTCGCGCTCGACCATTTTCTTCGCGGCTTTCACCGTGGTGGCCAGACCGTAGAGTTCCAGTTTGTGGTAGATGAACGGCTTGAACAGTTCGAGCGCCATTTTCTTTGGCAGACCGCACTGGTGCAGTTTCAGTTCCGGACCCACAACGATAACCGAACGACCGGAATAGTCGACGCGCTTACCGAGAAGGTTCTGACGGAAACGACCTTGTTTCCCTTTCAGCATGTCGGAGAGCGATTTCAGCGGACGCTTGTTCGCGCCGGTGATCACGCGGCCACGGCGGCCGTTATCGAACAGCGCGTCAACGGCTTCTTGCAACATACGCTTTTCGTTGCGGACGATAATGTCCGGCGCGCGCAGCTCCATCAGGCGCTTCAGGCGGTTGTTACGGTTGATGACGCGACGATACAGATCGTTCAGGTCGGAGGTCGCGAAACGGCCACCATCCAGAGGAACAAGCGGGCGCAGTTCGGGCGGCAGAACTGGCACAACGTCAAGGATCATCCACTCAGGGCGGGTGCCCGACGCAATGAACGCCTCAATCAGTTTCAGACGCTTAACCAGTTTCTTGCGTTTCGTCTCGGACGAGCAATCAGCCAGTTCTTCTTCGGTTTTCACGCGAACTTCTTCGAGGTTGATCGCCGACAGGATTTCCTTGATGGCTTCAGCACCTATACCGGCACGGAAGTTTTCATCACCGAATTCGTCCTGCGCGTTCATAAACTCTTCTTCTGAGAGGAGTTGGAACGGCTTCAGGGAGGTCAGACCGGCATCAATAACGATGTAGTTTTCAAAATACAGAACGCGTTCCAGATCCTTCAGCGTGATGTCGAGCATCAGACCGATACGGGACGGGAGCGATTTCAGGAACCAGATATGCGCAACCGGGGACGCCAGCTGGATATGACCCATGCGCTCACGGCGCACTTTGGTCAGCGTGACTTCAACGCCGCACTTCTCGCAGATAATCCCTTTGTACTTCATGCGTTTGTATTTGCCGCACAAGCATTCGTAATCCTTGACCGGGCCAAAAATACGGGCGCAGAACAGACCATCGCGTTCCGGCTTGAAGGTACGGTAGTTAATGGTTTCCGGCTTTTTCACTTCGCCGAACGACCAGGACAGAATCTGTTCTGGCGATGCGACCGAAATGCGGATCGAATCGAAATTCTGGAGGCCGGTTGGCTGTCCAAAGAGGTTCATCAGTTCATTCATTATGCAGCTCCGTATAACGGGTTGAATTCTGTTTTGTCAGTGGGGTGGCGGGCTTTGTGACCCGCCACTAAAATTTATTACTCTTCGGTCTGGTTCATCTCGACGTTCAGGCCCAGGGCTTTCAATTCCTTGGTCAGAACGTTGAACGACTCAGGCACACCGATTTCGAAATTGTCTTCGCCGCGAACAATCGCTTCATAGACTTTCGAACGGCCAGCCACGTCATCCGACTTGATGGTGAGCAGTTCCTGCAGGGTGTAGGCCGCGCCATACGCCTGCAGCGCCCAGACCTCCATCTCCCCGAAACGCTGACCACCAAACTGGGCTTTACCACCCAGCGGTTGCTGCGTAACCAGCGAGTATGGACCAATCGAACGGGCGTGAATCTTGTCGTCCACCAGGTGGTGAAGTTTCAAGACGTACATATAGCCCACGGTCACAGGACGGTGGAATTTCTCGCCGGTGCGCCCGTCAATCAGGGTTACCTGACCGGATGTGCTCAGGCCAGCCTGTTGCAACAAGGCCGTAATATCGGCTTCTTCGGCACCATCAAATACAGGGGTCGCCATCGGCACACCGCCACGGAGGTTGCCCGCCATCTCAACGATCTGATCATCATTGAGCAGCATGACTTTATCCTTGTATTCACCCTCGCCATAAACTTCCTTCAGCTTGGCTTTCAGTTTCTGCACCTCTGCCGCTGCCGGATGTTTCGGGTCGTTGAAGCTGTCGATCATCTGACCGATCTGCTTCCCGAGCGATGCCGAAGCCCAGCCCAGGTGCGTTTCCAAAATCTGACCGACGTTCATACGTGATGGAACACCAAGCGGGTTCAGCACGACGTCAACCGGCGTACCATCCTCAAGGTAAGGCATGTCTTCGCGTTTCATGATGCGCGACACAACCCCTTTGTTTCCGTGACGTCCGGCCATTTTATCGCCTGGCTGGATTTTACGTTTAATGGCCACGAAGACTTTAACCATCTTCATTACGCCTGGCGGCAGTTCGTCACCGCGCTGCAGTTTTTCAACCTTGTCGTCGAAACGGGCTTTGACGTTGTCAACGGCTTCATCAAGCGTTTTGCCAACGGCTTCCATTTCGGCCATGACAGCTTCGTCTTCGACCGCAATCTGGCGCCACAGCCCGCGTTTCTCGATCGCATCAAGATCAGCCGCATTGATAACAGAACCTTTTTTCAGTTCTGACACGCCTTTTGGCACGGATGCGACTTTCTGACCAACGAGCAGTTCTTTCACACGGCTGTAGAAACCGTCTTCCAGAATTTTGCGTTCGTCGTCGCGGTCTTTCGCCAGCTGTTCGATTTCAGTGCGTTCGATGGACAATGCACGGGCATCCTTGTCGATACCGCGGCGGTTGAACACACGCACTTCAACGATCGTACCCTGCGTGCCAGGTGGCAGACGGAGGGAGCTGTCTTTCACGTCAGCCGCTTTTTCACCGAAAATTGCGCGCAGCAATTTTTCTTCCGGTGTCATCGGGCTTTCGCCTTTTGGTGTGACTTTGCCGACCAGAATATCGCCTGGGCCAACTTCCGCACCGATGTGAACGATACCGGACTCATCCAGGTGTTTCAGTGCTTCTTCACCGACGTTCGGGATATCACGGGTGATTTCCTCAGGGCCGAGTTTCGTATCGCGCGCCATCACTTCGAATTCCTCGAGGTGGATGGAGGTGAATACGTCTTCCGCCACGATACGCTCGGAGAGCAAAATCGAGTCTTCGAAGTTGTAACCGTTCCAAGGCATGAACGCGACGAGCACGTTACGGCCAAGCGCCAGTTCACCAAGTTGTGTGGACGGGCCGTCAGCGATGATGTCACCAGCTTTCAAAACGTCACCGACTTTTACCAGGGGTTTCTGGTTAATGCAGGTGGACTGGTTCGAACGCTGGAATTTCATCAGCTTGTAGATATCAACTACTGGCTCGTCGGAACGCAGTTCCTCGGTTGCGCGGATAACGATACGGTTGGCGTCAACTTCGACAACCACACCACCGCGGCGGGCAGCGATAGCGGCGCCGGAGTCACGGGCAACCGGCAGTTCCATACCTGTACCAACCAGCGGCGCATCCGAGCGCAGCAATGGCACAGCCTGACGCTGCATGTTCGATCCCATCAGTGCGCGGTTCGCGTCATCATTCTCAAGGAACGGGATGAGCGCTGCAGCAACGGACACGATCTGTTTTGGCGACACGTCGATATATTCGATGTGCTCCGGCGTGGACATCAGGTTTTCACCCGCTTTACGGCAGGAAATCAGATCGCTGGTAAACTTGCCTTGTTCGTCGAGGACCGAGTTCGCCTGCGCAATCGTGTACTTGGCTTCCTCCATGGCCGACATGTAAATCACTTCATCAGTCACTTTGCCATCGACAACGCGGCGGTACGGGGATTCAATGAAACCGTACTGGTTGACGCGGGCAAAGGTGGACAGGGAGTTGATCAGACCGATGTTCGGGCCTTCCGGCGTTTCAATCGGGCAGATACGGCCATAATGGGTTGGGTGCACGTCACGGACTTCAAAGCCGGCACGTTCGCGGGTCAGACCACCGGGGCCGAGGGCTGAGAGACGACGCTTGTGTGTAATCTCGGACAGCGGGTTGGTCTGGTCCATGAACTGAGACAGCTGTGACGAACCGAAGAACTCACGGACAGCCGCTTGCGCTGGCTTGGAGTTGATCAGGTCATGCGGCATGTAATTGTCGATATCAACCGATGACATACGTTCGCGGATGGCGCGTTCCATACGGGTCAGACCCAGGCGCACCTGGTTTTCCATCAGCTCACCGACCGAACGGACGCGACGGTTGCCGAGGTTGTCGATATCGTCGACTTCGCCGCGGCCGTCTTTCAGCTCATGCAGGTATTTCAGGATGGACAGGATGTCTTCTTTGGTCAGAACACGGAGATCGTCCGGTGCCTGCAAATCAAGACGCGCGTTCATTTTCACACGGCCAACCGATGACAGGTCATAGCGCTCGGGGTCGAAGAACAGGGAGTGGAACAGGCCTTCAGCCGATTCAACGGTTGGCGGTTCGCCCGGACGCATCACGCGGTATATGTCGATCAGCGCTTCTTCGCGGGTGTCAACTTTATCAGCCAGCAAGGTGGTGCGGACATAAGGGCCCACGTTCATGTGGTCGATACCCAGCAGCGGCAGTTCAGTCGCGCCGACTTCCAGCAGTTTCTGAATGTCATCAGCGGTCAGTTCATGCCCGGCTTCAAACAGGACGAGACCGGTGGTCATGTCCATCACGTCGCTCGCTAGGTACGCGCCAATCAGCTCTTCCTCCTGCACCATGATGTCTTTCAGACCATCTTCCGCCAGTTTCTTGGACAGGCGCGGAGTCATCTTCGTACCGGCATCCGCCACAACTTTGCCGGACTTGGCATCGACCAGGTCATAGACCAGTTTCACGCCGCGCAGGCGGGCCGCGTCAAACGGGGTTTTCCAGCCCTTCTTGTCATGGGTGTAAATGATGCTCTTGTAGAACGTGCCGAGGATTTCCTCATTGCTCATCCCCTGCACCAGCAGCGGATCAATCGCCTTATCTTTTTTCTGGCACTCAAGAATGTAATTTTCGGTTTCCTGACCATACAGGGCACGCAGGAACGTCGTCACCGGCAGCTTGCGGCGGCGGTCGATACGGACGTTCAGGATGTCTTTCGCGTCGAATTCAAAATCGAGCCAGGAACCGCGGTAAGGAATGATACGTGCCGCGAACAGGTATTTACCGGACGCGTGGGTTTTGCCGCCGTCATGGTCGAAAAACACGCCCGGGGAACGGTGCATCTGCGACACGATAACACGCTCGGTGCCGTTCACGATGAATGTCCCGTTACGGGTCATCAATGGCATGTCGACCATGTAAACATCTTGTTCTTTGATATCGCGGATCGAACGGAGACCGGTCTCTTCATCAACGTCAAATACCGACAGGCGCAGCGTGACGCGCAGCGGGGCAGCAAAGGTCATGCCACGGGCATAGCATTCGTCGGTGTCGTATTTTGGCTGTTCGAGTTCGTATTTCACGAAGTCGATTTCGGCTTTGTCAGCAAAATCCTTGATCGGGAATACGGAGGACAGAACCTCCTGCAGGCCCTGCATTTTGCGCTCATCCGCAGGGACGTGCATCTGCAGGAATTGTTCGTAGGAATCTTTTTGAACCTCAATCAGGTTCGGCATCGCAGCGACTTCGCGGATTTTCCCAAACGAACGGCGGATACGCTTGCGTCCGGTAAAGGTATTCACGATGGCGGCAGGGGAGAGAACAGGGGAAGCTTTTTTAGCAGCAGCGGTTTTTTTCATTCCAAGGCCCTATCTAATCGCTACGGCAACAGCGCCGCAGCAGGTCAAAAATTGTCAGGAAAATGGGTCGCTTTCATCCCGTCATGAGGTCAATGCGGCGCGCGGACTGCCGATTGGTTCATCATGACAATTCTTTGAAAAGCTATATTTTCCTTTGGGTCCGCAATTAAAACCGGACAGAAAACACAGGGTTTTTCTGTCGGGTTCGTGGTTTTAACCAATCGATACGGGGTTGTCCAGCGAAAAATGAACAAATTTTTAAGAAAGTTTAAAATGGCAAAACCCACCGGAAAGATGGGTTTTGCACTAATAGTGATATAGGTCGCTTTAAGTGAATTTCAAGAGATGATTGGAGATTTTTTATTGACATAAAAATAAAGTATTTAGTACTGTCCCATTCAGGAAAAGCAATATTTATGGATTTATTTCAGACCGACCCGCAATACGCCCCTGAGTCTTTCAGTGCCGAAGAGATGAAAACCCTTGCACTTAAAAGGGCTTACAAAGGACCCGAAGGGACGCTGATCGAAATTTTGGATGGGGCAGATGACTGTCCATTCCCCGTTCATTTCTACGCCCCTCTCCACACGCCAGACCGTTTTTATATGCTCTCCTATTGGATATCAAGCAATGATGGGCGGACCGATTATGGATTTATGACCCATACCGACCAAACTATGTATGTGACTCTCTTCAATAGGAATAATGCTCCGGCCCTAGTGCTATACTCTGAGGATAATAATGAGCTGATTTTTGAAGATCGCGCGGCAGAGTTCAAGGAATGGCCCGCGGTTGATGGCGCGTCATTTGAAACATTGGCACAAAAAATAAGGGCGGGGCAGGTTACATTTCTTGCCTTGCCGCGGGATGAGGTAATCCTTAGAGCCTTCACTCTGCCTGACCACCCGACACTTCAGGGGACAGTGGTTTTATGTCGGGGCCGCCATTATTCTCACAATGTTTCCGTGCATTTTTTACGCGCCGCCAGCAATGAACCATCGGTTGACATTGCCTTTTATGACCAGAAAGGCGAACGGATATCGTATGGCGGCCTGACCGATAATTTTAATTATTACCGCCAGCAGAGCGGGATTACGGCGGCGCTTAATGATGGCGATCGCTTCCCGATTGACTTGTCGTGCGCAGCACACATCTTTCGTGAATCTATCGAACAATGCCTGGATATATCACGGATAAAAAGCGTCCCAGCGAAACCAACTCCCTTGGCTACACCTTTGCTTTACCGTGAAATGATGGGAATATCATAACGTCATGCACCCGGCAAAGACTGAAAACTCCACAATGCGACCCCTAAATGACAAAAATCAAAGCGCCAAACCCGGTTTCCTTATATTTTCCTATAGACTATAATTCCAATTCCTACGGAACGCGCCAGCATGAGCTTTATCGCAAAATACATAACCCACCGGGACGAAACGCTCGTATATCTCGCCCGTTTGCATTGGATATACCTTATCAAAGGGATAATGTGGTTCACCTGTTTAAGTTTCGCCGGGATATACCTGAACTGGCAGTTTCTTGTGTATGTCGACGAACTCCCCAGTAAAACAGCGGTATTTTTACCCCCGTTGCTCGCTCATCTTCTTGATTATATGGTCGGACTTATTCCGGTTCTGACAGGGCTGCTTATCCTGCTTATCTATATTTTCAAGATGATAGGGACGGAGGTCGCCCTCACCAATAAACGTCTGATTTATAAAACCGGCGTTTTTCTGGTCCAGTCACATGAAGTGGAAATTGCGGAAATCTCAGAAATCCGCGTGGATAACGGCTTGCTGGGCACCTTGCTGAATTACGGGTCGATGGCGCTAGATTGCCGGTTTGTCGGGGACTTTGCCCTTCCCGTCATGAACCGCCCCTATAATTTATTGCGACAGATAAACAAGCTGCGCGGCCTGCATCAGGCGCAGCATAATCCTGAAATTATTCCTGCCCCCTGATTTTAGCGGCCAAATGTTCGCATCATCTGCTGGGCCTGAGCATAACCAGCGACACTTGTGTTTTTAATGGCCTTAGGCAGGTCGGATTCCTTAAGTGTAACGCCGCCATTATCCCCTGCCATCGGATTTTTCAACTCAAACGACGCGCAAAGCTCATTGGGCTTCGCCGCCGCCACTTTAAAATCCTGGCATAACCCCACCGTGACCTGACTGAAAATCTCCCGTTTTCCGGCTTCCGGTTGGACTGCTTCAGTAATAGGTTCTGCCATAATCATCTCCTGCGCTTTGACAGGTTCATATTACGGGAAAACAGTAAATTATATGTAAATCTAGGCGGTTTTAAGGCCCGGAACGCCCTTGGTCGTGGAATATTCCATATGGATTTCCTGACCGGGGAATATCTGGTGGCGTATGGCATGGGCCGCATGGGCCGCATCGGCAAAACCGGTTAGTATCAGGCGCAGTTTATGCGGGTATTGCGCCACATCGCCAATCGCGTAAATACCCTCAACCGAGGTTTTCTGTGTTCCCGGCTCGACCATGATATGATGCTGCGTCAGCCCCAGGCCCCAGTCGGCAATCGGTCCGAGCTCGGTGGCCAGTCCGAAGAAGGGCAACAACACATCCGCCGCTAAAACACGGCTGTTATTATCAAGGTCCGACACCGTAATTTGCTGCAGTAATCCCCCAGTGCCCTTAAGCGCCGATAATTGATACGGCGTCACCAGTTCGACCTTCCCGGCACTTGCAAAACCCTCCAGTTTCTCAAGGCTGGCCGGAGCGGCGCGGAATTTATCGCGGCGGTGAACCACATAAATTTGTGCAGCAATTTCGGCGAGCGAGTTGGCCCAGTCGACCGCGCTGTCCCCGCCGCCTGCAATCACAATGCGCTTGTCACGAAACTGGTCGCGGTTGCGCACAGCATAGAAAACCGACGTGCCTTCAAAGTCACGGATATTGTCAATCGGCGGGCGGTGCGGACCGAAAGCCCCCGCCCCAGCGGCAATAATAATCGCTTTCGCTGCGACCTTCGCACCCTTGGATGTCGTCAGGGTAAAATTCCCGACTGTCCCGGCAATGCCCGTGACCTGCGCACCCAAATGATAGACAGGGGCAAAAGGTGTAATCTGTTCTTCCAGCCGCGCGATCAAATCACCCGCGAGAACCGCTGGAGCCGCCGGAATGTCGTAAATCGGTTTTTCCGGATAGAGCGCGGTGCATTGTCCGCCAATCTGGTCGAGGCTGTCGAATACATGGGTTTTCAGCCCCAGCATCCCGCACTCGAACACGGCGAAAAGCCCTACGGGACCCGCACCAATAATCGCCACATCTGTTATTTGAACCTGCTCTGACATGGGGTATACATAGCAAGTCAGGATAAAAAAGCCATATGATTATTACGTCCCTCACTGAAGCCGACACAATTAAAGCCGCCACCGAATTCGCCGCCACGTTGCGCCCCGGCGATACCATCCTTCTGACGGGTGATCTCGGGGCCGGAAAATCGGTTTTCTGCCGCGCCATCATCCGTACCCTGACCGGACAGCCGGAACTGGAAGTCCCCAGCCCGACCTATACCCTTATCCAGGCCTATGACACCCCTGCCGCCCCCATCTGGCATTTTGACCTCTACCGCCTGAAAACCCCCGACGAAATCTTTGAGCTCGGCTGGGAAGATGCGCAGGCGGGCGGAATCTGCCTGATTGAATGGCCGGACCGCCTTGGCCCCTACACCCCCCGCAAGGTACGACACGTCGCGATAACCCAGCAAGGTGATACACGTTTAATTGATTTTGAGGATGCAGCATGACAATCGACACCGCCTTTATCGTTGCCGCCGGAAAAGGGACACGCATGGCCCCGCTGACCGACCATGTCCCCAAACCTCTGGTGAAACTCAGGGGACGCCCGCTGCTCGATTACGTGTTTGACCATCTGCTGGATACCGATGTGCGCAAAGTTACGGTCAATACCCATCATTTCGCCGACCAGATCAGCGATTTTCTGGCGACACGTGCTGAGTTTGATATTACCGAGTCCTATGAACCCGATTTGCTGGAAACGGGTGGTGGTTTGCAGAAAGCTTTGCCCAGCCTGGTAAATAACCCGATTTTCATGATTAACGGCGATGCGTTCTGGACGGACGGGCCCTCTGGCCGCGCCCTGCAAAAACTGGCGCAGAAATTCGACCCGTCGAACATGGATATGCTCCTGCTGCTTATACCCGTCACGCGCATGTTATTGACCGAAGGTGTCGGGGATTACGATATCCAGCCCGGTGGCCGCCCGGTCCGCAACCGCACCAAGCAAGGCACACATATGTTTACGGGGATTCGTATTGTGAACCCGTCGGCCTTCAACCTGCCCGAAGGAAAATATTCGTTTCTGCAGCAAATGGATGAAGCCGAAGCGAAGGGCCGCCTCTACGCGCTGGAACATGATGGTGACTGGCATCATATCAGCACACCCGACGACCTTGCGCGTGTTGATACGTCTTTAACACAGCAGGGGCATGCCGCATGAGCTCCCTGTCCTTCCCCAGCCGGGTTGATCTGCGCCATGCCTTAAAGGGTTGCGTGGAAATTCCCTTGTTTCTGGCACTCGGGATTCAGCGGTTTTCACCTGCGCGGCATTTTGCCTTGTGGTCCATTGCCGTACCTTTGGTCCTTCTGCCTGTTGCCACGCTTCTGTCCCGCGATTACGCCGAAGGCAAAGGTTTTCTGGGTAGCTGGTTATCCTTCACAGTGAATACCGCCCTGTCCAGTGCGCTGTTTTTGACCTGCCTGTATTTTATCCTGCCGATTATTGAAGCGCCGCGGACATATTTCTGGCGGTTCATCAGCATTTATTTCTGGCTCAATCTGGCTGGCCTTGTCATTAACCTGCCTTTTCTGCTGATGATCAAAGCGGGCTGGTACACTTGGGATGACATGTTGCCGCTTCTCGCCTGTTTCCTGCTTTACGCGTATTTTTATCAGGGTTATGCCATTGCCCGGAACTTCGGGACGAATATATTTCTGGGCATTGCCCTGTCTATGATCGATATGGTGTGCGGAAACTTTATTGACGGGGTCATGCGGAGTTCCTGAGCGTTAAAGAATAATGGAGAAAAGAAGAATATGCTGCGCCTGATAATATTATTCCTGCTGGTCTCAATCCCTGCCTATGCACAAACCCCCGATATCCCCGACAGCCGCGCCCAGATTAAATTATCCTTTTCCCCGGTAGTCAAAAAAATCTCGCCCTCGGTCGTGAATATTTTCACGAAACGTGAAGTAACGCGCAATATTTCTCCTTTTATGAATGACCCTTTCTTTTCACAGTTTTTTGGCGGACCGGGTTTTCAGCAAAAACGTCTGGAATCTTCACTTGGCTCTGGCGTGATTGTCGATGCTGGCGGCCTGGTGATTACCAACGCCCACGTCATCCGCGATGCCGACCAGATTACGGCGGGTCTGCAGGATGGGCGTGAACTGCCTGCCATGCTGGTACTGCAGGATGACGCCTCCGACCTTGCCTTACTGCGGCTTGAAACCAATGGTGAAAAGCTCCCGGCGGCGGCGCTGCAACCCAGCGAAACACTCGAAGTCGGTGATCTGGTCATGGCCATCGGCAACCCGTTCGGCGTGGGGCAAACCGTGACCAGCGGGATAGTCTCGGCGCTGGCCCGGTCATCCCTCAATATCAATGACTTTAATTTCTTTATCCAGACCGACGCCGCCATCAACCCCGGCAATTCCGGGGGGCCGCTGGTATCGATGGACGGGGGCGTTGTCGGGATTAATTCGGCGATTTATTCCAAGGACGGCGGCTCGCTCGGTATCGGTTTTGCTATTCCGTCCGAAATGGTCGCGACCTTGCTGGCGGCAGAAAAAGCCGGACAAATTACAAAATCAGGCGTTCTTATCCGCCCATGGGTGGGGCTATCGACCCAAAGCCTGACGCCGGAACTTGCTTCCTCACTTGGGCTGAAAACCCCGACCGGGGCGCTGATTTCATCCATCCATGCCGACTCTCCGGCGGTGGATGCCGGGTTGAAACAGGGGGATGTCGTGACCGCTGTCAATGGCCATTCTGTGCAGGATGCGGCGGAATTCCGGTTCCGCATGGCGATGGTTCCGACAGGTGGCAAAGCCGATGTCACCTATAAACGTAAAGGGGAAGAGAGTACGACCAGCCTCTCTCCGGTTTCTCCGCCAGACAGCCCGGCCCGCGATAGCGTAACGGTCAGCGGGAAAAACCCATTACAGGGAGCTACAATTATGAATATCAATCCGGCAGTCGAGGTCGAACTGGGGTTGAAAAACACGCCAGATAAAGGCGTTGTCGTGGGCGATGTGGCGCGTGGCAGTCTGGCCTCGCAAGTCGTTCAGGTCGGTGATGTAATTTTGGGCATTAATAAAACCCCCATAAACTCCCCCAAGGACGCCGTAGCCGCGATTAAATCCCCCACGCGCCAGGGCTGGATGCTGAAAATCAATTCCGGCGGGCAGATACGAACCTTACTCGTCCGTTAGGTAACGGCTCTCAACCCAGCCTTCGCCCATGATTTTGGCGAGCTCATCCCCCAGCGCCGCGATGCGCTCCGGAATACCAAAAGGTGTGTTGAATATCAGCAGTCCGCAACCATTCAACCCACCCGGAAGACTGCGTTGCTGCAGCACATATTCTGTCACCCAGGTGCGGTTGATGCCCATCTCTCTGGCGGCATCATGGAGCGCATCCACTTGTGGTCCGGCCTTAATGGGATACCAGATGATATAACACCCGGTGGAAAAACGCTTTTTCCATTCCTGCATCTGTTTCAGCAGCAATTCAAATTCTTCGGGTTTCTCAAACGGTGGGTCCACTAAAAAGAGGCCGCGTTTTTCGACGGGCGGGATATTCGCCACCACCGATTTATACGCATCGATGTTCGTGACCGTCGTCCGCCCAAACCCGGCCATGTTTTTTTGCAGAGTCAGGTTATCTTCTGGGTGGAGTTCATTGACGATCAGCCGGTCCTGCGGCCGCAGCATACAGGCAACAATCAGCGGCGACCCGGCATATTGGCGCTTGGTCCAGTCGGTCGCGACGAAGTCCTGAAAGTCTTTAAGGTCCGGATTTTGGGCTTCCTGATGCATCAGGCGGCCAATCCCGGCGCGGAATTCGTCTGTTTTGCCCGCTTCCGCCGATTTCAGATTATACAGGCCGGTGCCCGCAAAAGCGTCCAGCACCAGCAGGCCCTTGTCCTTTTGCTGCATATACCCCAGCACCATGCGCAGGACCAAATGCTTGAAAATATCGGCAAAATTGCCAGCGTGATAAATATGGCGGTAATTCATGCCTGATTTTTAACCTATTTTGTGCTAAAGTGGAAACACCATGTTCGACTGGTTAAAACCCAAATCAAAACAGCCACCTGCGGCCAACCCAACTCCGCAAAAACCCAGCCGTGAAGAGCTTATCCGGCAGGCGCAGGCCAATGCGCGGCAGGCGCGCGAAACATTAGGCGAAGAAACCATCGCCAAACTGGCACAGGCGATGCAGAGAAAGCAGCAACAGGATATGACCAACCCCTCTGCTCAGGCCCGCAAAATTCTGGAACAAATGGACAAGGGCCATGTCGCCGATTTTCTGCGCGGCATGAATAAAGAACCGCCAACTAAACACTAAACAAGGACAGAAAATGCCCGTTTACAAAGCCCCGCTCGAAAATATGAAATTCGTTCTTCATGATGTCCTGAACGCGGGCCAGCTCGCCGACTTGCCGGGCTATGACCAGGCCACGCCGGATATGATCGACCAGATTCTCGAAGGCGGCGCGCAGATATGCGAGGAAGTCCTGTTCCCGCTCAACCAATCCGGTGATGAAGAAGGGTGCCATTTCGACAACGGTGTCGTAACCACGCCAAAAGGTTTTAAGGAAGCCTATCAGGCCTATATTCAAGGTGGCTGGACGGCCCTGTCCGCTGAACCGGAATATGGCGGCATGGGTATGCCCCACCTCATCAATTTTGCGTTCATGGAAATGATCTGCTCGGCCAATATGTCCTTCGGCATGTATCCCGGCCTGTCCGAGGGCGCTTACCGCGCCCTGTTGTTGCACGGGACGGACGAACTCAAGGCGACTTACCTGCCGAAAATGGTGACGGGTGAATGGTCGGGGACGATGTGCCTGACCGAACCGCATTGCGGCACCGATCTGGGCCTTATCCGCACCAAAGCCCTGCCACAGGCAGACGGCAGCTATAAAATCACTGGCACCAAGATTTTTATCTCGGCGGGTGAACAGGACCTGACCGAAAACATCCTGCATCTTGTGCTGGCAAAACTTCCTGATGCACCCGAAGGTGCCAAAGGCATCTCGCTCTTTATTGTACCGAAATTCATGGTCGATACCAAGGCGCGTAACGGCGTGGTGTGCGGGTCCATCGAACATAAAATGGGTATCAAGGGGTCATCCACTTGCGTGATGAATTTCGACAACGCCATTGGCTGGCTGGTCGGTGAACCGCATAAAGGCCTGAAAGCCATGTTCACGATGATGAACGCGGCACGTCTCGGCGTGGGGATGCAGGGTCTCGGCCTTGGCGAAGTCGCCTGGCAGAACGGTCTGGCCTATGCCAAAGACCGCCTGCAAATGCGCGCGCTGGATGGCACCAAAGCCCCGGATAAACCTGCCGACCCTATTATTGTCCACCCGGATGTCCGCCGTATGCTGCTGACCTCCAAGGCCTTCTGCGAAGGTGCCCGTGCCCTGTCCTACTGGGTCGGGCTTAATCTTGATATCGCCGAAAAACATCCCGATCCCATCAAACGTCAGGAAGCGGACGACCTTGTTGCGCTCCTCACCCCGATTATCAAGGCCTACCAGACCGATATGGGTTTTGAAGTTGCGAACCACGCCATCCAGATTCACGGTGGCCACGGCTATATCCGTGAATACGGCGTTGAACAATATGCCCGCGACTCCCGTATCGCGATGATTTACGAAGGCACCAACGGCATTCAGGCGCTCGACCTCGTGGGCCGCAAGATGGGCCAGAATTACGGGCGTCTGCTGCGCCGTTTCTTCCACCCGGTGATGGAATTTATCGAAACGCATCAGCAAAATCCGGCGATGCAGGAATTTATTTTCCCACTGGCCAAAGCCTTTGCGAAACTGCAACAGGCCAGCGTGCAGATTGCGATGAAAGGTCTGAAAGACCCGAACGAGGCAGGCGCAGCATCCAGCGATTTCCTGCGGATTTTTGCCCTCGTGGCCATGGCCTATATGTGGGCACGCATGGCATTGGTGGCACAGGAAAAACTGGCGGCAGGTGGTGACAGTAAAGCCGATTTCTACAACACCAAGCTGAAAACCGCGCGGTTCTTTATGGAGCGTATGCTGCCGGAATATGAATCCCGTTTCCGCATGGTGGTGGCCGGGGCCAAACCCCTCATGGAGATGCGCGAAGACGAATTCGCGGCGTAATTACCTAAAGCTACGGATATATGCCTCGCGGCGCAGATGTTCCCTATATACTGCAATGGCGGCTCTCATATCCCGTGTATCCTTCAACTGCAGGAAATTGGTTACGGCGTCCGCGTAGATGAGGCGACCATGCTGATCCATAAACAGCATTTCACCATTGGGGCTGATCGGGATCATCATAATTTCAGGAAAAGGTGATGGCTTCTGGTGATCGCGGGTATAAGCTATCCCTTGCGGGCCGACGCCACCGACTTTCGCTGCCGACCGGTTTGTACAGCGGAAGCCGATAAGTTCCATCCGTTCCTGAATATGATCGACCAATTCCCTGTCGGACGCATTTCTCGGATCACATTTCGGAAAAGTAATGTCATCCGATGCGGGGACAGCTTTACCTGCTCTGGCAATAATGCCGTTCGTCTCACGGCCAAAAATTTGCGATAATAATTGTAATGGTGATTTCATGTTTAAATTTACTCCCCGATTATGGACGCAAATACCATAAGCTATTATTTTATGTCAACATACGCTCATTCTTAAGTAACTTCTTTTATGCTATGCTGAAGAAAGCAAAGGATTCCGCCATGACACTCGACGAAGCCACTGAAAAAATCCGCCAGAAAGCCGCGATGGCCCCATCTTTCGGCCATACCGCCCTGTTTGATTTCGATGAGGACGGCGTTGTCTTTCTGGACGGCACTCAAACTCCTGCTGTCATAACCAACGACAATCAAGATGCAGAAGTCACCCTGGCGACCTCGCTCGACACCTTCGGCAAAATCCTAAGCGGGGATACCGACCCCAATTTTGCCTTTCTGATGGGCAAACTGAAAATCCGCGGGTCGATGGGGCTGGCCCTGAAAATGAACGGGCTTCTCGAAAGTTAACCGTACCCATCTCTTGCACCTGCTCTTAATCCTCCTATATTAAAAATAATAAGAAAAAATATAGAGGGTCAGAACGGATGAACACTACCAAGACATTTATGTTGATCGCAGCGCTGACGGCGCTGTTCGGTTTTATTGGCTATTTAATCGGCGGACAGACCGGAATGCTGATTGCCTTGGGGTTGGCCGCCGTGATGAATATCGGTTCTTACTGGTATTCCGATAAATTCGTCCTGAAAATCTATGGCGCCAAACAGGTTGGCGGCGGCGGGTTGTATGCGCTGGTGGAACGGCTGGCCGCGCGCGCCGGGTTGCCGATGCCGAAGGTCTATATTATCGACAACCCGCAGCCCAACGCCTTTGCCACCGGGCGTAACCCGGAAAATGCCGCCGTCGCCGTGCATACCGGCCTGCTGAACATTATGAATGAAGATGAACTGGCCGCGGTGATTGCTCATGAACTCGCGCATATCAAAAACCGCGATACGCTGACGATGACGGTGACAGCCACCATCGCCGGGGCGATTGGTATGCTGGCCAATTTCGCCATGTTTATGGGGCCAAGCCGTGACGGGGATGGCCATGCGCGCAACCCGTTTATCGGCATTCTTATCATGATACTCGCGCCGCTGGCCGCCAGCCTGGTGCAACTGGCCATTTCCCGGACGCGTGAATATGCGGCGGATAAAGGCGGGGCGGAAATCTGCGGCAATCCGATGGCACTGGCCAATGCCTTGGCAAAACTGGAACGCGGGGCCAGCACCATCCCAAACCTGGCCGCGGAAAATAACCCGGCCACGGCGCATATGTTTATTATCAATCCGTTGAGCCGCAACGGGATGGATAATTTGTTCGCCACCCACCCAAATACCGGCAACCGCATTGCGGCCCTGCAGGAACTGGCCAGTCAGTTCAGCCCCCGCAATACCGCCGATAGCAACCCCTGGACGTAAAGGAAAAAAGCCTTTTCTTTATCGCCCACACCCAAAAACGCGGGGATGACGGGCGGGCGGGGCTTGCTGCTCTGCCCAAAGGCATTTACTGTATCCCGGTTATAGAAATGGGTTTTTGAGTGTCCACGTTAACTCGACGGACTTTATGCTTTATCCTGACTTGCGTGCTGACCGTGTTTTCGCCCACGGCCTGGGCGGGAGCTGTGCCGTTTACCATTAACATGAGCGAAGCTGTGACCGTAACCGGGACACCGCGTATCGCCATTGATGTCGGTGGCACTACCCGGTATGCGACGTATACTTCTGGTTCGGGCACCGCCGCGCTGACTTTTACCTACACAGTGCAGGCAGGAGACGAAGACAGTAACGGGATCACCCTGTCTTCACCCATCGACCTGAACGGTGGCACGATTAAGGATCTGGCGAATAACGATGCCTCCCTGTCCTTCACCGTTCCCAACACCAGCGGCATTATCATTACCAGCGCCGTGCCCACGGGATATACCGTTGCCTTCACGGCGGATACGGTAACCAATGTCAATAAAACCGCCTTGGCTTTTACCCTGACATCACCGACACTGAACCGCACCTATAATTATTCCATTACCAGTTCGGGTGGTGGAACACCTGTTACCGGCACGGGCGTCAATACTGTTTCCCCGCAAACTGTCAGCGGAATTGATGTCACCAGCCTGCCCGATGGCATACTGACCCTTTCGCTGACGCTGGGGACTGGCGCCGCGCAGGGTGCCGCCGTAACCGATACCATCCCTATGGCGGTGCTGAATGGTAATCTTGTCGGGCATTGGACATTCGATACAAATGACGTATCCGGCGGGACGGCCTTTGACCGTTCCGGTCAAAACCGCAACGGGACCATTGCAGGTGGGGCGGGCACGACGACCGGCATGACGGGGACCGCGCTGAATTTTGATGGCACAAATGATCTGGTGTCCGTGACGGGGCTGAGTGTTGACGCCACTACCGCTGGAGCCAAGACCACTGTTTCATTCTGGATGCAATGGGCGGGGGTCAATACGCGCATGCCGATGTCCTGGGGCAGCTTCAATTATGATCTGTTCTTCCATAGCGGAGGCTTTGGCTTCAACACCTATAATTCAGATGTCTATGGTATCCCCAATGCGGGTATGTCCGGCAGCTGGTTTCATGTCGTGGCGGAGTTTAATAACGGGCCCGCGACCGCCTCACGTCTCTGGCTGAATGGCGTGGCGCAAACCATTTCCCAGCAGGTCGGAACAAGCCTCAGCAAAAATGTGACGACATCCATGGCCATCGGCGGCGGTGGGGAAGCTAATTATTTCTTCTCGTCAAAAATCGATGATTTCCGGGTTTATAACACTACTCTCACCCCTTCCCAGATAAGCTCGCTTTACAACAACCATTAAGCCTTATAACTTCCTCTCATGAATTTACTGCTGCGCGTTCTTTATGTCTTTCTCGCTTCGCTCTGGAAGCCGAAGATTACCAATATGCTGCTGCCGGCCCGGCTTAAACTCTATGTGCTGCCGAACGACCTCGATTTTAATCTGCATATGAATAACGGGCGTTTCCTGACCATTATGGATCTGGGGCGGCTCGACCTGATATTGCGCAGCGGCCTGCTAAAAATGATGGTGAGACAGCAGAGCGTCCCGATTCTGGCATCGGCGCAGATGCGCTACCGCCATCCGCTTGACCCGTTTCAGCCCTATTATCTGGAAACACGCCTGATAGCCTGGGATCCTAAATGGATGTATCTGGAGCAGCGTTTTATTCTTGCCAGGGGACCGAAAGCAGGTGAAATTGCCGCTATCGGGCTGGTGAAAGGCTGTTTCTATGACCAGCGCAGCCGTACCACTGTCCCCAGCGCCGATTTAATGAAATTGATCAACCACCCTGACCCCAGTCCGCCTCTTCCTGCACATATAGCAGAGTGGCTGAAAGCCGAGGAGGCTTTACGCGATGTCACCAAAGCTGATAACTACGGCCCCTGAACTCCGTGCCTACAGTCATGCATTGGGCCAGCGTAACCAGCGCCTTGGTTTTGTTCCCACCATGGGCGCGCTGCATGACGGTCATTTGAAATTATGCCGTGACGCTCTCGCTGAATGCGGCAATTGCCTTGTCAGTATCTTCGTGAACCCGAAACAATTCGCCCCGCACGAAGACTTCGACAAATACCCGCGCACGCTGGAACGCGATGCTGAATTACTGGGCAAGATTGGCGTGCAGACGATTTTTGCGCCAGGCGTTGATGTCATGTACCCACCGGGTTTTCAAACCAGCGTCAGCGTGGCAGAGATAGCCCGACCGCTTGAAGGGGAATATCGTCCGCATTTCTTTACCGGTGTCGCCACGGTTGTCACCCGGCTGCTGCTCCTTGCCGGGGCCGATATCGCCTATTTCGGCGAAAAAGACTACCAGCAATTGCAGGTAATACGCGCCCTGCAACGCGACCTGGCCATTCCCACCGACATCAAAGGCGTAGCCACCGTGCGTGAGGAATCGGGCCTCGCCATGTCATCGCGTAATGCCTATTTATCCCCCGCAGAGAAATCCACTGCCGTGCAGCTGAATAAGATAATGGCCCAGATGAAGGCTGAACTTCGGGAAGGAAATTCAATCGATGCGATTGAATATGACGCCCGGCAAAAACTCATCGCCGCCGGCTTTGATAAAATTGATTACCTGACCATTCGTGATGCCGCGACCTTGTTGCCGCCGACAGACTCCACAGCCGAGCTGCGCATTCTCGCGGCCGCGTGGCTGGGCACGACCCGCCTTATTGATAATATGGCTGTTTAGGGCGTGTCTTTTATTTCCTGAACACGCGCGGCCATATCGGCAATGGTTTCGTTCGGCTTGAACATGGCCACGACACGGCCTTTGGGTGTCTGCAGGTAAATGAATGAGGAATGATCAACTGTGTAATCATCCTTGCTGTCCCCGTCCTGTACTTTGACGCCATAGACTTTAAAGGCTGACTTGACTGCATCGACCTGTTCCACGCTGCCCGTCAGGCCCACCATATTCGGCAGGAATAACTCAACATAGGATTTCATGACCTCGGGCGTATCGCGTTCGGGATCAATCGTGATGAACATAGGCTGTACGCGTTGCTGCAACTCTGGTGGCAACGCCTTATATATATCCGCAATACGCTGCAATTCGGTTGGGCAAATAGCCGGGCAGGACGCAAAACCGAAATAGATAAGTTTTATCTTATCGGCAAAATCTTTGTCCGTGCGGGTCTTGCCATCCTGATCCACCAGCGTAAACGGGCCACCGATAGATGTTACCAGCATCGTGGACGATGACTCCGTCTTGGAAGATGTCCGGTCAGTCAGAAGGGAGATACAGGCAATAACCACACCAAGGAGCAGGCCAATTGCCGACAGGATAAGAAAACGAATGAGGCGCTGTTTTGGTGTCATGGATAGACATTAGGAGAATTTTTTGAGCAACACAACACCCCCACTATCCACTCAACTCTTAAAGCACATCCAGCATCTCAGCCACCAGCGGGTGACGCACGATATCTTCGGATTTCAGGCGAACCACGGCAATATTCTCGATTGTCTCGAATTTCTTGGCGATATCGGCGAGGCCGGACATGCCATCGAGCAGATCACTCTGGTCCGGGTCGCCCGTCACCACCATCGTCGAATGCCAGCCAAGGCGTGAGAGCAGCATCTTGAGCTGCGCATAGGTGCAGTTCTGCGCCTCGTCAATCACCACAAACGCATTGTTGAGTGTCCGGCCACGCATGAAGCCAACCGGGGCGATTTCAATCGTGCCTTCCTCCAGCAGCTGGCGCACGCGCTTACCACCCATGCGGTCGCCGAGCGCGTCATAAAGCGGGCGCAGATACGGCGCCATTTTTTCATGCATGTCACCGGGCAAATACCCGAGCGATTCCCCGGCTTCCATCGCGGGACGCGACAGGATAATCCGCTCGACCTTGCCTTCTTCCAGCGCCTCGACAGCGGCGGAAATCGCGAGATAGGTTTTACCCGACCCCGCCGGGCCAATAGCCATGGTGAGGTTATGGGACGCAATGGCTTCCATCAGATCGCGCTGCCCGTCGGAGCGGGGCTTTATTTTGCGCAGATAGGCTTTGTCGCGGCTGTTATCGATTTCAGTTGAGAGCGGGTGCCAGTCCAGATCGTCAAACACTGTGTGAACCACATTCCCCTGATTGTGAACCTTGGCGCGGTTGACCTGTTGCTTGCGGGTCTTGCCAGATTTGGACATGTTTTTGGACATGGTGGTTCCTTTCGGTTGCGGTTGAAGACGATGTTGAACGGGACATAAGGTCCGGCAGTACATGACATGGCTGCGCGCACAGAAAGAGGCTGCGCAATGTGACGGACCCAAAACAGGCGGTGTAAGAGGAGTAACGGCGATCCGCATGATCGCTGGCGCGGGGAAGAAACTGTAAGAGTGTGTCTTGAACCAAATAAACCCCTGAACGGGACGGAGGGAAGGACAACTGACTTTACTATCTCGAATCGTAACTGATTCGGGATGAATTAACCAAGATAATAATTTCGGATTATTTATCCCTCATCAAAATCCTACCACTTCCGTCATACCCCGACTTGTTCGGGGTATCCATACTTTGGCTGGATTACCCGTATAAAGCGGGTAATGACGGGGAAGATTGGCAAAAATTTAATGGCTTTCATCAGGAAGCCACAAAGGAAACAAAGGAAACGCAAAGATTTCCAAGAGACGAAAAAATTATGGTCTATATTCAACCGTATCGATCCCTGCGTGCGGACGTGCTTGCTGAGCCGCCAGAATAAGTATCATTGGCCACTTTTTATCGTTTAATTCCTTCAAAGGCGCTTCTGCTGAAAGCGTGAATCCTCTTTGGGGGAAATCGACTTTGACATCCAGCTTGGGACAACGCGATAGCGTGAATCCTTGGCTTCCATTTTCTGCGTTAAATTTCTCGATAAGATTTTCGGGTGTAAATGCGGCCCACCGAAAAAATAATGACACACTGATATCAATTTCGCTCATTTTTACTCTCACCTGAATTAATTAATAAAATTTGTACG
>CAMLMM010000013.1 GCA_946481105.1 uncultured Alphaproteobacteria bacterium | reverse complement strand
TGGTGTGGTACAAAGTCGGGGCCGCCGATGAGCCGCAGGGGGACGGCGTATCCGGGACGGCCCATTTTCTTGAGCATTTAATGTTCAAAGGATCACGCGCGCTAAAGCCCGGTGAGTTTTCAAAAATCATCCGCGCCATTGGTGGCGAAGACAACGCCTTTACCAGCTGGGATTTCACCGCCTATTTCCAGTCCGTGTCCAAAGAAAACCTGCCGACCGTTATGGCGCTCGAGGCCGAGCGGATGATGAATGTCCTGTTACCACATGACCAGGTCACCACCGAACAGCAGGTGATTATTGAGGAACGCCGCATGCGCGTCGATAACGACCCGCAACAGTTATTCTCCGAACAACTTCGCGCGATGCTGTTTTCCGCTACGCCGTATGGTGTGCCGATTCTCGGTTGGCATGACGAAATGCCGAAAATAACCCGCGATGATGTCAAAAATTATTACCAGACATGGTACGCACCAAATAACGCCATACTCGTTATTTCCGGCGATGTGACACTGGCCGATGTCGCTCCGCTGGCCGAAAAATTTTATGGTGTTATCCCATCCCGTACCGTGCCCGAGCATGTCCGCCCCACGACACCGGATTTTCCGGCCCCGGTTGAGCTGAACTTTACCAGCAAGGATATACGCGAACCCGTTCTGATCGAAGCCTGGCGCACGCCCAGTTACATAATGGACAAGCGGACTGCGCTGGCGCTGGAAGTCCTGATGGAAACGCTGGATGGCGGGTCGGCCACCGAGATGTACCAGTCGCTGGTCGTTGAAAAGAAGCTGGCCAGTAATATCGACTTGTCTTTTGACCCCGAAGCCCGCGGCGAAGGCAGTATCTGGCTGACCATTATTCCGGCCCCCGGTATCGACCTGTCACAGGTCAAACGCGCTGCAGACGATAAGATACGCAATCTGATCGGCAATGGCATTCCCCATGCCGCCATTGAAAAGGCTAAGCAGCGCCTGATCGATCAGGCGCTTTATGCCCGCGATTCCATCACCGGCCCCGCCATGACGATTGGCCGCGCCCTGTCATACGGGGCGACACTGGAAGATATCGAAACATGGCCGGATGCCATCGCCGCCGTGCCCCCCACGGAAGTGCAGGCCGCGCTGGAAACCTATCTCAGCCCCGACAACCCGAAGCATTTGCCGGTCATCGGTTATCTGAAACCGCAAACGCAGGATGATAAACAATGAAATTACGTCCCGTCGTCATCGCCCTTGCCTTTCTCTGCTGTCCTTCATTCGCGCAGGCAGGTGTACTGAATGTTCAGAAGGTGACCTCCGCCAGTGGCATCAACGCCTGGCTAGTCGAAGACCATAATGTCCCTGTCTTATCCATGTCATTCACCTTTCTGGGCGCCGGGGCGGTCAATGATCCGAACGATTTACAGGGATTGTCGCAGGTCCTGTCCAACACCATGGACGAAGGCGCGGGCGATATGGATTCAAAAGCGTTTCAGGGGGCGTTGGAAGACAATGCCATCACGTTGCGTTTTGATTCCGGTCGCGATAATTTCGGCGGCGATTTGCGTACCCTGACAAAATATCGTCAGGAAGCGTTCCGGTTGCTGGGTTTGGCGCTCACCAAGCCGCGCTTTGATGCCGATGCCGTGGGCCGCATGAAGGAAGCCAATCTAAGCCGCATCCGTGGCAGCCTGACCGATCCGGAGTGGATGTCTGCCCGCCTGACTAATTCGATTATCTTCAACAAGCATGCCTATGCCCGTAACAGCGGTGGCACACTATCGAGTCTGCCCCGCGTTACGCCCGATTTATTGCGTGAAAAGCAGCAGAAGCAGCTGGCGCGCGATAATCTGGTCGTATCTGTCACGGGTGATATTACCGCTGGCGAATTGTCCCAGACACTGGATATGGTTTTTGGCCAGTTACCAGCCACAGCGGACATCGCCAAAATAGACGCCGCCCCATTTCCCGATGTGCCGGAAACCGCCCTGTTCCGCCGCGATATTCCGCAGACCGTTATCAGCATGACGTTGCCCGCCATTAAAACCAGCGATCCGGATTATGCCGCGCTGGAAGTCATGAATTTTGTTCTGGGCAGTTCGGGGTTCGGATCGCGCCTGACCGATGTCATCCGCGAACAACGCGGATTGACCTATGGCATTTACAGCAGTGTGAGCCATCTGGAACATGCCGACCTGTTGACTATTTCTACCGCGACCAAAAATGAGAGCGTGATGGATGTTATCGACCTGACCCAGACCGTCATGGCCGAACTGGCCATCGCCCCCATCAGCGACAAGGAATTAAAAGACGCCAAAGCCTATTTAATCGGGTCAATCCCGTTGCGGATGACCTCAACGGCCGGGATTACCACCGTGATGGATGGGTTACAGACGGCGCATCTGCCGGCCGATTACCTCGACCGTCGCGAGGCCGCGATACGTAAAGTCACAAAGGCCGATGTTTTACGCGTTGCAAAACGTCTGCTTATTCCCGATGGCATGCAAATCACTCTGGTTGGAAACCCAAAAATGGGCAATACTGTTCCACGTATTATTTCTAACCTTCCCGACGTTGAGTAACGTATTTGCATCATGCAAGCTAACGCGCCGACAAGTGAACTGCCCCAACTCACCCAGAGCGAACTGGATGAGATTATCAAGAAACAGATCAAATTTAACCAGGGCAAGCCGGGTGGCGCACGGGCCGTCATTAAATTTAAATCGCTGGTTGGACTAAGCCTGCGTCAGGCTGATTTATCCGGCGCTGATTTTACCGGGTCCGACTTACGCAACTGCAATATGATACGCGCCTGCCTGAAGAACGCCATATTTTACGGCTGCAACATGCAGAATGCCAATATGGAAGCCTGCGACCTGACCCGTGCGGATTTTCGTGGTGCCGATGTCACCGGGGCCATTTTAACCGGGGCTGATATGACCGGGGCCGATATGCGTCAGGGCGCCAAGATTATCGCGCAGGATGCCAAAACCAATGCCCCCCTGCCCACCCTCGACGGCAAAACTATTTTCAAAGGCACCGACCTGAGTTACGCCGACATGAGCGAAGCCCGCGCCTCCGCCGTCGATCTGTCGCAATCCAACATGACATCGACACGCATGGCCAATGTCGATTTGTCCCAGGCCAACTTGCAGAACAGTAACATGGCCTATGTCGACCTGTCCGAATCAAACCTCGAAGGCGCGCGCCTGGGCGGGGCTATCCTGACCAACGCCACCACCGACGGTGTAAATTTTGAAGGGGCGGAATTCGACAATGTCCTGACCGACGCGCCCGCCGGTAAAATTCTGGATTACACCGAGAGCGATGACAGCATGCTGGTCAAAAAGCTGAAAGAACATGCTTCGTGGATTCAGTACGAAGGCAAAAAAGGCATGCGTATCGACCTGTCCGGATATGACATGCGTCCGGTGCATGACCTGGCACGCTATACATTGACCGCCATCAAGGCACAAAAATCCGTCTTTCAGGGCATGACCCTGATTTCCGCGCAAATGCAAAGCGGTGATTTCAACGAAAGCGATTTCCGCGACTGCAAGCTGACCGAAGCCGATTTGCGCGGGGCGAGTTTCATCGGTGCCAGGATGACCCGGGTTAATTTGTCCAAATCCAATCTGTCGGCGCTGGTTTTCCCCGGCGACCGGAAAAAACCCACTGACCTGAGCGGGGTCGACCTGAGTTTTGCCAATTTATCGGACTGCAATTTACAAAACGCCATTCTGACCGGCGCGAATCTCGAGGGCGCCAACTTATCGAAAACAAACCTGCGCGGGGCCGTGCTGGATTCCGTTGTTCTGGATAATGACCAGCGGGCCGTCGCAATACTCGACTGATATCTAAATATTTTTTCTTCTTTCCCTCTTGTTTTTTTGGGCAAATACCGCATTAATCATCACTGACAGGCGCAATGCCTGTCATCTCTTGAAACTCTCAAACTAGAAGGAATATTAATATGTCCAAACTCGCTACTCTGGCCGCTCTGGCTCTGATCGCTGTTGTTCCAGCTGCTGCTCATGCAGAAGACAAAGCTGCTGCTCCTGCTGCTGCTACCGAAGCTCCTGCTGCTAAAGAAGCAACTCTGAAAGATGGCACCAAAGTTGTTATCGAAGGTGACATGGTTTCTGTTGTTGGCGCTGACGGTGCTAAAACCGCTGCTGCTGATGGCGTTCATGAACTGGCCGACGGCACCAAAATCGAAACCAAAGAAGGTAAAGTCGTTCCAGCTGCAAAATAATTTTTGCCGCACGATGAATTGGGAAACCCGCCATTTGGCGGGTTTCTTTTTGTTTATTTGCCTAAATCGGTTCAACCTGTTACAACCCCCGCCATGACCCCATCCGCGCGCATACAGGCCACGCTTGAAATTCTGGGACGTCTTGAGACGTCGCCGATTCCCATGGATTTGACCATCGGGGATTATATGCGCAGCCGCCGTTATATCGGGTCCAAAGACCGCGCCGATATCGTCGAACGGGTCTACAGCATTATGCGCCACCACGCGCGTCTGGGCTGGGCCATCGAAAAAGCCGGGGCCGCCCCCAGCGCCCTGCTCCGCCTGATTGCCCATCTGAAAATGGTTGAACATCACGCCAACCCGCCGAGCCTGTTTGGGGAAGCCAAGTTTTCGTTGCCTGCGTTGGATGATGAAACAATAAATGTCCTGCGGGCTCTGCCATCGGATTTCAGTGGCGCGCCGGATGTTGTACTGGCCGAATGCCCGGATTTATATGCAGCATCCCTCAAAAAATATTTTGGCGATTCGTTTGTTGAGGAAATGACCGCCCTCACCCATGGCGCAACCCTCGACCTGCGGGTTAACACCGTTCAAGCGGATCGCGACACGGTTCAGGCATCGCTGAAGAATGATAATATCGACACGACACCGACACCGTATTCCCCGTGGGGATTGCGCGTGGACGGCAAGGTGTTCCTGTCGCAGTCCAAGGCATTCCGCGCCGGGCAGATTGAAATTCAGGACGAAGGGTCGCAGTTGATCGCCCTCGCCTGCAACGCGCAACCGGGCATTCAGATGCTTGATTACTGCGCGGGTGGTGGCGGCAAGACGCTCGCCCTCGCAGCCGCGATGAAAATAAAAGGCCGCATCGTGGCGATGGATTTGGAAGCCAACCGCCTGGCCAAAGCCCGCGAGCGTTTCCGCCGCGCCAAGGTCAGCGATATTATCGAAGCGCGCCCGCTGAGCGATGAAAAAAACCGCAAATGGCTGCGCCGTCAGAAACAGAGTTTCGATTCCGTGCTGGTCGATGTGCCATGCTCGGGTACGGGGACGTGGCGGCGCAACCCGGATATGCGCTGGCGTACCTATGGCCCGTCGCTGGAAGAATTGCTGCCCGTCCAGCAGGACATTCTTGAGAAAGTCGCTGGGACGGTGAAACCGGGCGGGCGTCTGGTTTATGCCACCTGTTCCCTGCTGCCCGAGGAAAACGAAGATCAGGTCACGGCATTTCTGGCGAAACACCCGGAATTCACCCTTGCCCCATTGGCCGATATCTGGCCCGACGGCGCCAAAATCCCGTGCGACGGCCATTATATGCGCCTGACCCCGCGGCGCCACAATACCGATGGGTTCTTTGCCGCCGTCATGATCCGCGCCGCAGAGCCGGAATCTGGCCCAGAATCCACATAAATATTGACATAATAATTTAAATCTGGTCTTATGCCCCACTTATATAAAAAAACGGTGTGGTAAATGCAAAAACCTGAGTTAACTGATAAATCCCCAGATCAGCAGACCTATCCGTCTGGAGCCATTACCGACCAATCCCGCCGGGAGACGGCAATTAAGAACGAAGATTTTGAAACTCTGCGCGACATGTCCACGCATCCGGTCATCAAGCGGTTTTATGAATTGGCGATTCAAGCAGGAACATCCCAGGACAATGGTGAATCTGCAGTACGTATCAACAAAAGATTAGGCCGCAGTCATGCCACCCTGATTACACATGCTGCCCAGAACATGGAAATTCTAGTGGATGGCCCCAAAATAACAAAAAGTTTCCTGAAAATATACTTTTCTACGCCCGGTCAGAGTGCGGAGAGAATGCTAGGATATAAGGGCTTCCACCCGGGAACAGCCCAGTATGATCACGCCTTTGAAGAACTTGCTCAAAGAGGTGCACTTCTTTTAAAATATTTTTTCCAGTCTGTTATTCCTTCTGATTTATTCAAAGTTATTCATGCCTGCGGAATGGAACAGGATTTTGCCACGGCCATGCAGAACAAACATATTCCAGCGCCCATACGTATGGCCTATTCACGCTGGTTGAAAGTGCAACCAGCGCCTGTTGTTGCGCCAGCACCTGTCGCAGCACCCGCCTCAGAACCGGTTGCAGTCGAAATACCCTCACCTGAAGAAACACCCGAGCCAATTACCGTTACATTGGCAGAAACGCCATTGGTTGATTCACGCGTGACCTATACCGATGTGGGTCATGCACTAGTCACATCCGGCAACCGCACCGAGAGCATGGGGTATAAACCGGTTGACGAAGAAATTAATGAACTTGGTACGTCGGATGCCACCGGCGACGACAATCAACACCGTACGGAAAAACTGGTTGCGGCGTTGCTCGCCGATGCTGAATCGGGCGTCACACGCATCCATGTGCGCCGGGATGTGCGTAAGACCGACGATGCGGGTAAACCCGTAAGGCCGTACAATCTTGTTGATATTACCCTGCGGGATGGCAGCCTGACCCGCGTGGTTGTTTGCGATTACGCCAACCACCGCACCTATATCGAACGCGACGCCGCACCCTATGTCGATAATCAGGACATTCAGATCGCCGCCTTGAGGCAGAACCGCAAAGTCTGGACGGCGGTACACCTGTCTGATAGCCAGTGGATCGATTCCATCCGCGAAAAAATTTATACGCCTGTCGATAAGCTGACTGTCGAGGACAAGAACCGCTCGGCGTGGTTCTCGCTGAAAGGCGCATTGACCAGCAGTTTTGCCGCCACGGTCATGGCCACCGGAAGCATCCCGGCCACAGTCGATCAAAACTTTGTCAAATATGGTTTGCTGGCCGACCGGACGACCATCCGGAAAATGTACAGCGCCTGTTACGAAGGCCGTGTGGATGGCATCCCACCAAAAACCACGTTTAATCTGTTGTTTAATGCGCTTGCCCTGGCTGACGACGCGCCAATGCCCGTGCTCAATAAATTCCTGAACAAACCGGCCCTAACAGACGGTATCATCCTGATTTCTTGTCAAGAGTTCCAGCGTGACTGGGGATTTGCGGTCGAGGACGGTTTTTTTGATGCATTGATGATCGACCGGACTGATTTGCGCACGCAAAAGGATGAAGCTGATTTGCGCCGCACAGGGCTGGACGCCGATCTGGCATTCCAGTTCAAGGCCGTACAGGTCGCGCCTGAGAAAATTGCCGCCTGGGGCCGTTACCCGTCCGGGCTGGAGGATTTTCTGGAACTTGAGGGTGTTATCGCCCCAGCCCCGCAAATGATTGCCGCTTAATCGATGATCGCCCATTCATATAATGAGGAACCCAGAAGTTTTAATGACACGATGACCATGGTCGCGCGTATGCGCCATGACGATTCCCTGGCCACTATGGACGTCATTCGTTTTTTCCGCACCGAAACCCGGGTGCCAAAGCAGGACAGACGTGATCAGAAATTCTACCTGAAAATGGACCAGTTGCGCCAGGAATGGAAAGACTGGGCGGAGGATTTTATCCTTCTTCAACTTCCTTCTTTTGATCCATGGCAATTGACCATGATCTATGAAATTTCCATTCAGTTAAAACTGCGCCCACGGCCTGCCTATACAGAACGCCTGAATCAACATCTGACCCATCTGGCGAGTCAGTTCGGTATCCCTCTTCTTACCGCTATCACCGCCGCCGAATTTCATGCCTCGCTCGGCATTATTCCTGAAAACGGTACTATGCGTGCGATACGTGACAGTGTGCTTCACCAACAGGATTTATTCAATCCGCGCAAAGCAGCGAATATTGTATTCTATCTGGCTGCCATCGACGCCACCAGCGGCCGTGGCCATTTTCCGACGTCCTGTTCACCGCAGGCCATTTATACAATTCTTATGCAGAACACCGATTTCCGTGATAAGGCGGTTACCGGTGCCACGAGTAACCAGAATGGATTTACACGTCGCCTGTTATCCGCGTTTTACTGGTTTACCGAGGATAAGGACATGCCCCCCTTTGCGCTTCAGTCGCGTATCGATTCAAAAGGGGCACAGGTAATTGACGAATTTACCCAGGCCGGGATCAAAAAGGCAGCAGACACCTTGCGGTTTGAACCAACGGGCCATCAACTCGACGCCAGTTTCCAGGCCCATGGAAGACAATTCCATCTGGCCTTTGACGGGGCGAGTAATTTTGTGCGTGCCCCTGGTTATGGCCGGTATAATAATTTCTTTTATAATGGGGGTAGCCTTCTGGATATTGCCATACTTAAACGTGAATTTAACAAAGCAGGCATTGATGATCCGGTTATCCGCGTTCCGTTTCTCACGGTCAATTGCATGGGGCCTGTATCAAAAAAATACCTGGCTCAGCATTTCGGTCTGGCCCGCGCCGGTCAGCACGTTCTGATGCCCGATATGAAATTATCCTTACCAGGAAACCCTGTTTGTTACATTCCCGTTTAGCACTGTCGCAAAAAAGTCACTTTTGCGTGGGAAATTTACCATTAGCCGCTATTTTCTGTTGAACAGACAAGGTTTTTAGCGTTTTCTGGGGGCCTGAAACCATTCCCTATTACGGAGTTATAAAAAATGAAAAAAGTTGTTCTGTCCACTCTGCTGCTCGTTTCGACACTGGCTATGGCTGCTTGCACCACCGCTCAGTCTGCTGACACCGCTAGCGGCGACAAAGTATTCGAAAAACGCGTAACGAAATAATTTCGTCGCACACGAATTACCAAAAAGGCTGAACTAACGTTCAGCCTTTTTCATTTCTTCGCTGCGTTTTGCTATCACGACCGGATAGCCCTTGCGTTCTTTCACCACTTTGCGAATGGCCGGCCAGTCGAGTGTTTCAACATTTTTGCCCGCCACGCGCATAATCTTTCCCAAGTCGCGTTCAGACAATTGATAATCCGGCACCACGCCTTCGACTTCCATCTGGGCCGCCTGTTCCTGCGTTGGATGTACTTCGAGATAGAGCGAGTCGCCTATCCACGCTGCTTTAATCGGGTCGTCAACCACGGTGACTTTCGTTCCCACCGGCACAATATCATATAAGGCGGTAATATCTTCGGGGAACATGCGGATACACCCACTGCTCACCCGGCGGCCAATACCATAAGGTTTATTCGTCCCGTGAATGGCGATGGTCGGGAACCCGAGATACAGCGCATGCGATCCCATCGGGTTATCCGGGCCGGGCGGCACGAAAGCGGGGAGTGTCGGGTCTTCGCGGCGCATACGGTCAGTCGGTGTCCAGGTCGGCCCCGCTTTCTTGCGCATCACTGAGGTGACGCCCAGCGGGGTGCGCAATCCATCACGGCCAATCCCGATCGGATAGGTGATCGGCGGTTTGTATGGTGATTGATAGTAATACATGCGCATTTCAGCAAGGTTAATGACGATACCTTCATGCGGCGCATCCGGCAGCAGATGCATGGTCGGGATAACGATATCGGCCCCCGACCCCGGAATCCATGGATCCAGATTCGGGTTCGCGGCGCGCATTTCGACAAAGCCCACATCATAATCACGCCCGATATGCACGAGCGTATCCTCATAACTCGCGGTCATACGCTGCATCTTGCCGATAAAGGGTTCGGTATAACGTACCGGCTTGGCCTGTTCCGCTTTTTCTATATTTTTTTCAACGGCTTTTTCCGCTGGGGCCGCCAAGGCAAACGTGGATACAGTCATCCCCAGCGCGAGGGTCAAAAGAATACGGGTCGTTATCATAAATTACTTATTCCAGTCACATTTAATTAAGTTTAGCGGCCAAGGTCGCGGCGACTTTGTCCATAAATGCCTCGGTTGTCAAATATTTCTGGTCCTTGCCAATCAATAAAGCCAGATCCTTGGTCATATGCCCCTGTTCGACCGTGTCAACGCAGGCGCGTTCCAGCGTTTCGGCGAATTTCACCAGCGCGTCATTCCCGTCAAACTGGCCCCGGTATTTCAACCCCTGGGTCCAGGCGAAGATGGAGGCAATCGGGTTGGTCGAGGTCGCTTCGCCTTTCTGGTATTGGCGATAATGACGGGTCACGGTGCCGTGCGCAGCTTCGGCTTCGACAATTTTTCCGTCCGGGGTCAGCAGGACGGAGGTCATCAGGCCGAGCGACCCGAAGCCCTGCGCCACCACATCCGACTGGACGTCGCCGTCATAATTTTTGCAGGCCCAGACCATGCCGCCATTTGATTTCACGGCAAACGCGACCATGTCGTCGATCAGGCGGTGTTCATACGTCAGTCCGGCCTTATCAAATTCTGCTTTGAATTCAGCGTATACATCATTGAAAATCTGGATAAATTTGCCGTCATAGGCTTTTAGAATTGTGTTCTTGGTCGACATATAGAGCGGACAGTTACGCGCCAGAGCGTAATTAAAACACGCGCGCGCAAAACCGCGTATCGACTCATCGACATTATACATCCCCATGGCCACGCCGGGGGTTTTAAAGTCAAAAACTTCATAGGTCTCTGCCGGACTGCCGTCGCTCGGCTGGAAGGTCATGGTCAGCTTGCCCGGTTTGGTAACTTTAAAATCGGTGGCTTTATACTGATCACCAAAGGCATGGCGGCCGATAATAATCGGCGATGTCCATCCCGGTACATATTTCGGGATGTTTTTGCAGATAATCGGCTCACGAAACACCGTCCCATCCAATATGTTACGTATCGTACCGTTGGGAGATTTCCACATTTTCTTGAGGTTAAACTCTTTTACCCGTGCCTCATCGGGGGTAATCGTCGCGCATTTCACTCCGACACGGTGCGTTTTTATCGCATTAGCCGCATCAATGGTCACCTGGTCGTCGGTGGCGTCCCTATTCTGGATAGATAAGTCATAATAATGCAGGTCGATGTCCAGATACGGATGGATAAACCGATCCTTGATCCAGCCCCAGATGATACGGGTCATCTCATCCCCGTCGATTTCCACGACCGGATTTTGTACCTTAATTTTCGCCATTATTGTCCTCGGGAGTTCCTGCGTGACTTTATAGTATATTTATTAACACAATCCGAAAACCAGACCAAGATGGCACGATAAAGTTTGTAATTGACATATTTATATGAGTAGTTAGTGCGCAGCGTAGAGTACGGAGTTGTCCCTGCTACGCCAAAGCTACGCAGGACAAGCCTGATCCCCGCCTGCGCGGGGATGACATAGATGTAATAACTTTACCCACCCCCTACCAACCTACCCTTTGACTTTTACCCCTGTGGACGGTAAACCTTCGGGCATTGAAATCACTCAGGGACTTTATGTTATGAAAATATTTGTTCTGGCTGCGGCCACCCTATTCATCGGAACGGCTGCCTATGCCTGCGAGGACGGGCACCATGAAGCCACCAATAAAACCCATATTGAACATACCGCCGCCAAAATGGCCGCACCGGAAAAACAGCCCGCCACCCCAAACTGCATGACGGCAAAAATCGAAGGCATGACCTGCGAAGCCTGCGCCACCACCGTCAAAGCCAATCTGGAAAAACTGCCTGGGGTTAATACTGTCGATATAAATGTCGAAAAAGGCACCGCTGCGATTCATACCGCCCCCGGCCATGAATTATCGCAAAAATCCATCAGGGAAACCATCGAGCGTTCCGATTACGTCTTTAAAAGCGCCAGCAACGGATGCTAAAACATATCCACCTTACGGAGAGACTTACCAATGACTGATTATCTGCGCGAAGTTGAAGAATCAATGCGGGCTGAAAAATGGGCCCGGCTGTGGCAGGAAAACAGCACGGCCATCCTGTTGTTCTGTGTGGCCATCGTTGTTGGCACCGCCGCGCAAACCGCCTGGACCGGTTACAAGCACAGCCGTCAGGAAGAGGCCACGACCAATTACCTGAACGCGGTCAAACTGGAAGACCCGCTGCCCGAACTGCAAAAACTGGCAACCAGCGACAAAACGCAGGATGCGGCACTCGTTAATATGACCACGGCCAATCTGCTGCTGCGTAAGGAAGACTGGGCCGGCACGATTGCGGCCTATAAAAAAGTAGCCGACGATAAATCCGCCCCGCCGATGCTGCGCGATCTGGCGACTGTCCAGATGGTGGCCATTCAGATGGACCACGCGCAGGAAAAACCCGAAGCCATGCTCGCCACCTTGAAACCCGTGGCCGATAACGCCAAATCCGCCTGGCAGGCGCGCGCGAAAATCCTGACCGCCCTTATCACCGGGGACAAGCTCGGCCAATATAAGGACGCAGCGGCGATGCTCGACAAAATGCTGGCCGATACCACCCTGCCCGCCAGTGTGATGGCCCAGATCTCCGCCCTGCATGATGTTTACCAGATCAAAGGACAATCCAAATGACCCTGGCTTCGCGTTCGCTTTTTTCTGCCCTGCTTCTTTCTACCTTTATCCTGCCGGCCTGCAGCTGGCTGGGATGGGATGACGATGATAAGGTTCCCTTGAAAGGCGAACGCGTTTCCGTCCTGGAATTGCAAAAAACACTGGAGCCAACCGATTCGGCCCTCACCGGCGAAGGTTTCGTGGCCCCAACCCCGTGGCAGAACGAATACTGGCCGCAGGCAGGTGGATACCCGAACCACGCCATGCAGCACCCCGACCTCAATCCCGGCGCGCTGAAAAAGATATGGGATACTGATATTGGTGAAGGCAGCAGCGACGAATTGCCGCTGACGGCGCAACCCGTCGTATTTAACAACATAATTTACACGCTCGACACCGAATCCAACGTGACCGCCTTCGATATCAAGAGCGGCAAAAAACTCTGGTCCAACTCCGCCCGCCCGAAAAAAGCGGATGAAGATAATATCAGCGGCGGCCTGGCCGTATCCGCCAACGCGCTGTACGTCACAAACGGATATGACGAAGTTATCGCCATGAACCCGAAACAGGGCGGCATCATGTGGCGTTTGTCCCTGAGCGCGCCAACCCGCGCCGCACCAACCGTGATGGGTGATCACGTCTATGTCCTGACTCTGGACAATAACCTGACCGCCGTTGACGCGATGAGCGGCAAAAAGCTCTGGACCTATGAGGGTTTCAGTGAAATGTCCGGTCTGGTCGGCTCCGCCAGCCCTGCCGCCGACGGTGAAATCGTCGTCGCCGCCATGTCGTCCGGTGAAATCGCCGCGCTGCGCAGCCTGAACGGGTCCGTTGCGTGGAGCGATACATTGTCTCCGTCTTTACAAACCGGTGGCGCCGCGGCCCTGCCCGATATCTCCGGCCTGCCGGTCATCGATAAAGGAATGGTTATTGCCGCGAGCTATGGCGGAAAAATCGCCGCCATCGACCAGCGCACGGGCACCCGTATCTGGGAGCGCAATATCGGCGCGGCCAAGACACCGTGGATTGCCGGGAACATGGTTTTCTTTATCTCGGCCAATGACGAACTGGTTGCCCTGGGCCGCGACACCGGCACGATCGTCTGGGTCAAGCCACTGGTCAATTACAAGAAGGAAGATAAGGATGGTCTGTTCCGCAACGCGTTGCTGTGGAACGGCCCGGTACTGGCGGGAAATCGCCTGATTATCACCGCGCCGGATGACGAGGTGCTGGAAATTTCACCAATAGATGGCGCGCTTATCCGTCATTTTGATGCCGGGTCGCATGTGACCGTCCCACCGATTGTCGCCAACCGCACCTTATACCTGCTCGGTCAGGATGGCCGTCTGAGTGCCTGGCAGTAAGAAAGTTTAGTTTAAGGAAGTTCCATGTTACGTATCGCCATCGTGGGCCGCCCGAATGTCGGGAAGTCGACCCTGTTCAACCGCCTGACCGGCAAACAACTGGCTATCGTCGATGATACGCCCGGCGTAACACGCGACTGGCGTGAAGCTGATGGCCGGATTTTCGACCAGAAACTGCGCGTGATTGACACGGCCGGGCTGGAAGAAAAATTCGATGATAGTCTTGAAGCACGTATGCGCCGCCAGACCGAAGCCGCGCTCGGGTTCTGCGATGTTATTCTGTTCGTGGTCGATGGCCGCGCCGGGCTGACCCCCATTGATGAGCATTTCGCCCTGTGGCTGCGCAAGCAGAAAAAACCCGTCATCCTGATTACCAATAAATGCGAACGCGACGATATCGCCGAAACCGCCACCGCCGAAGCCTATAGCCTCGGCTTGGGCGACCCGATTGCATTTTCATCGGCGCACGGCATCGGCCTGGAATTGCTTTATGAATCCCTGCTGCCTTACTTCCCCAAAGAAGAAGAGGAAGTCGAAAGCGATACCGATATGCAGAAATTCTGGAGCGAAGACGAACTGGATCATCTGGAAGATGATGAAAGCTTTGAGTTTCTTGACCTGGAAAGCGACGACGCCAAGCTGGCCGAAAAACCGATCCGCATCGCCATCGTGGGCCGTCCCAATGCCGGGAAATCCACACTGATGAATGCGTTATTGGAAGAAGACCGCGTGATTACCGGACCGGAAGCCGGCCTGACCCGCGACGCGATTGCCGTCGACTGGGAATATCAGGGGCAGAAATTCCGCCTGGTCGATACCGCCGGGATGCGAAAAAAAGCCCGTATTGAGCAGAAACTGGAAAAGATGGCAGTCGAAGACACACTCCGCGCCATTCGCCTGTCGCAGATTGTATTCCTGCTGATCGATTCGCAAACACCGCTGGAGAAACAGGATTTGCAGATTGCCGACCTCGTCATCCGCGAAGGCCGCGTGCTGGTACTGGGAGTCAATAAATGGGATCTGGTTAAGGACAAGACCGAAAAGCTGAACGAGATCAAACAAATTCTGGGCGATTCCCTCGCGCAAATTCCCGATCTGCCGATGGTCACACTGTCTGCGTTACGTGAACAGAATCTCGACAAGTTGATGGAAACCGCCATGGCCACATACAGGACATGGAACAAGCGCGTGTCGACCGGACGACTTAACCGCTGGCTCGCGGCGCGTATCAGCCAGCACCCGCCACCTTTGGTCGGTGGCCGCCCGAACCGGATGCGCTTTATGACCCAGATCAACGTCCGCCCGCCAACCTTTGCGTTGTGGGCATCGAAGCCGGATGATTTGCCGGATACGTATAAACGTTATCTGATTAATTCTTTGCGCGTGGATTACGACTTACCGGCCGTGCCCATTCGCCTGATGATGCGGAAAAGCAAAAATCCGTTCGCCAATAAATAAGCAGTCACAACCCACCCTGACGGGTGGCATAGACCAATTTATCGAAACGGACTTCCTTTGGAATCAAGCTGCTTTTCGACTTCCGACTCCAGATCGGCGTCCCGATCAGAGATATTGTCAGTCCGCGTTGGCCCTCCGATTTTCTCATCCACCGCACGCAGTTCTTGTGCGTTCTTTTTTTCTTCTTCCTCATCCATCTGGGTTGAATCTTCGCTCGGCGAAATGGTTTCCAGCACATGAAGAAAAACTTCGGTATTCTGCGCCCAGGCTTTAAAGTTTTCATCCTGTCCAATCGTCAGTAACCGTATGATGTAATATCGGCTTGGCGTTTGCAGAACAGCCACCCAGTATTCATGAGGGGCCAGCTTCATCGCATCGCTTGCGACCGCATAGGCTTCGATCTTGGCGTCCCGTATCTGTTCGTTATATCGTGCGTTTTTTACCGTCCCCAGAAGGCGGGTCAGTTTTAGCCCTTTGGCCGCAAGTTCCGTGTTGATGCGTGCGATCTCATCCTGAATTTTCGTGTCGTCCTTGCGCAGGACCAGCGTCACATCTATCCGGGCGCTAAGCTGAAGAACCGTCTCCACCGAACCATATTTCCGGGTGTGCAATTCCTTTATATTTATAACGGATGCATTCATACGATCAATATTGGTAATTGTTGGTGCCTCCAGATTCCAGCTCGTAGGAAAATCGAATTTGGCAATATCGACAAAAGAATATGTTCGTGTTTCCACTGGCAGATTTGTATCAGGCGATACAAGGCCATAACCACGCATGGCCCATACCTGGTCATCACGTTCAGTTTCTAAATTTTCCAGCGGCACCAGATATTCGGCGATAATAATCGTCGGGCCAGACAGCTCAGCCACCGCGCGCACGGCCATTGGCTGGTTGTTTATAAAAACAGTGTATTGGGCCTCAACGCGATACGGATTGACGATTTTCATTCCTTCCATGGCGAACCCCATATCCACCATGTAGCTTATCATCCAGTTATCCAGTCCGATTAATGTGTTAAGACCAACACTGCGCACCCGAAAGATGCTCCGCCCGGTAAAAGACGGCGGGCTGGTATAAACCGCCAGCTGACGAAATAAATCCCCGTCAATTTCGGTTTTGTTCAAATCCGCATCAAGCGGTATCCATTTGCTGGGAAGCCGAACCTTAAAAGCGAAAGCCGGGTTATCCAGTGGCTTGATATTATATTCATCGCTTTTCATGAAATATTCTTCTGCGGTGAGCTTCGTATCGTAATTCAGGGGCGGAATTTTATCTTTTCCGGTAAAGGCAAGAACCGGAAAAGCAGCCAGAAACCCCCATACCAGCAGTAACCCGGTAAGGATGGATAGGTGCCGTCTGCGGCTTGTTTTCCCTGAAGATATATGGTCAGATACGCTCATCGCCCATTAATATAACCTAAAAAGTATTAAAAAATGACTGATTTGTTTGCATCGGCCAAGAAGAAACCGACCACCCCTAGCTATACCGCGTCGGATATCGAGGTTCTGGAAGGTCTGGAGCCTGTCCGTCGCCGCCCCGGCATGTATATCGGCGGGACTGACGACCATGCCATGCATCACCTTATTAATGAAATCCTCGATAACTCGATGGATGAAGCCGTGGCGGGTTACGCCACCCGTATCGAAATCGAACTGAAAAAAGACAGCACGATCGTCATTTCCGATAATGGCCGGGGTATTCCGGTTGAGCCGCACCCCAAATATCCCAAAAAATCGGCGCTTGAAGTTATTCTGACAATACTCCATTCCGGTGGTAAATTCTCCGATAAGGCCTATCAAACATCAGGTGGTCTGCACGGGGTTGGTATTTCCGTGGTGAATGCTCTCTCAGATAAGATGAGTGTTGAAGTCGCCCGGGACAATACCCTGTACCGCCAGAATTATTCACGCGGGCATGTTGTGTCCAAGCTGGAAAATTTGGGCCCGGTCAAAGGCCGTCGCGGCACAACCGTCACCTTCCACCCCGATGCCGAAATTTTCGGCAAGGATGCGCATTTCAGCCCAAAACGAATTCATGATCTGGCGCGGTCCAAGGCGTATCTGTTCCGCGGCGTTGAAATCAAATGGAGCTGCGACCCGGAACTCGTCCCCGCCGATGCCAAATTCTCTGCGTCCGAGACATTCAAATTCCCGAACGGACTCCTCGATTACCTCAACCGCGCGATGGAAAACGAAACCACGCTTATTCCGGATGCGTTTTATGCGCAGGCCGGTTTGCCGGACGGTGTCGGCAAGGTCGAATGCGCTGTCACCTGGATGACCGAGAGCGAAGGTTTTTGCCGTTCCTATTGTAATACCATTCCCACCCCGCAGGGCGGCACGCACGAAGCCGGTCTGCGCACCATGCTGGTACGCGGCCTGAAGGGCTATGGCGAGATGATCGGCCTGAAAAAAGCCAGCATCATTACCGCCGACGACGTACTGGGCAATGCCGCCATCATGCTGTCGTTGTTCATGAAAGACCCGCAGTTCCAGGGTCAGACAAAAGACAAGCTGGCGTCCGCCGACGCGCAAAAAATGGTCGACAGCGCGCTCAAGGATTATCTGGATCACTGGCTGACCAATGACCCGAACCGCAGCGCGACACTTCTGACTGCACTGATTGAAAAAGCCGAAGACCGTCAGCGCCGCAAAGACGACAAGGATATGCTGCGCAAGACGCCGACGCGCAAACTGCGCCTGCCCGGCAAGCTCGCCGATTGCGCGCGCAATTCATCCGAAGGCACCGAATTGTTCATCGTCGAAGGTGACTCGGCTGGCGGTTCAGCGAAACAGGGCCGTAACCGCGAAACCCAGGCCATCCTGCCGCTGCGCGGGAAAATCCTGAACGTCGTCAGCGCGACCCGTGACAAAATCCGCGATAACCAGGAAATTCAGGATCTGATTTTGGCGATGGGTTGCGGCATTGGCACGGCTTTCTCGCTTAAGAATTTGCGTTATGAACGCGTTATCATCATGACCGATGCCGACGTCGACGGGGCGCATATTGCATCCCTGCTGATGACGTTCTTTTACACCCAGATGCCGGAAATGGTCGCCAAGGGCCATTTATTCCTCGCCCAGCCGCCGCTCTACCGCCTGACCGCCGGAACATTGTCAGCTTACGCGATGAACGACGCGCACAAAGACGAACTGATGAAAACCACGTTCAAGGGCAAGAGCAAAGTCGATATTTCCCGATTCAAAGGTCTGGGTGAAATGCCCGCCAAGCAATTGAAGGAAACGACCATGTCACCTGACACACGCACACTTATCCGTGTCACGTTGCAGGATGCGGCCGATGCAGCCGATATGGTCATGGGCGATACGCCAAGCCATGATGGCAATCTTGACGATCTGGTCGAAAAGCTGATGGGCAAGAACGCCGAAGCGCGTTTCGATTTCATCCAGCGCAACGCCAGCTTTGCCGACAATATCGATATATAGCGGGGCCGGGATATGGCCCTGTCACGCCGCAGCAAGATAATCCTTTCCAGCGTCGTCGTGATGGGCGGACTCGGCAGCCTGATTGCCGTATCCCCAACTGTTATTATTACCCCACTGGTTGAAAAGAAGATTCAGGCCAACGGATTTCCCAAAGCGCAAGTTTCCGGCCTGGCCCTGACGCCCAACGGGCTCATCATCGATCACATATCACTGGACGGGGATGATTTTTCGACCGTCGATAATGTCAGTGTCGACTTCAACTGGGGTGATTTTATTTATCATCGCCAGCTGGAGCGCGTCAGCGTCAAAAATATTTCACTGGCGGCCGACCTTGATGATGAGGGACATTATAAAATATCCGGATGGGATGCGTCCCTGCCTTCCAGTGACAATTCATCCACCCTGCTGCCGGTGCCGGAAATAGTTCTTCAGGGTGTAACACTGGATGTCGCCACATCGCAGGGCGATATCCGCATTCAAGGCAAGGCCGCCGTGAATACGCCAGACCCGCAGCAACAAGTTGTTCAATACAACGTCTGGGCGCAGCAGAAGCAACTGAGCTTTAACGTGTCCGGCAAAGCCAATCTGACCGCCGCGGGTGGCATAAGCGGGAATATCACGCTGGATGATGCGCGTCTGGACATCGCGCCCTATGAAATCAGCCGTACATCCGGTTATATCGATTTCAGCCGCGCTAGCCCGAACGCATCCTGGGTTACACGCGGCCATGTCGTTGCCGGACGTGTCAATGCGTATGAAACATTGCTTCAGAATATCGACCTGACCTTTGATTCGACCAAGGACGAAGCGTTGAAATTCAAATCATCGCCGTCAGGTCACGCCGATATTACCCTGTCAGGTTGGCTGACCAAACCTGCGCACCGTGTGGTCGCCAATATCAGCGGGCAGAAACTGAATGAGGCGCTGGCCCTGTTGCCCACCCCGCTTTCCAGCGACATTACCGACTGGACGACTAAAATAGTGCCGTATGATATTACCGCCGAAGCGAGCTTCGCCGATCTTATGGCCGCGACCAAGAAAATTACCGTGGACGCCAAACTGGGGAATGTCCCTGTAAGTGCCGATATTGAAATTGATGCGGCGGCAAAATCCTTTCAGGCAAAACTTCAAGCGAATAATATCAAAGCATCTTCGCTGGCTGATATTTTACCCCTGCAGGAGGAACAGCAACTTGATCTGACCCGTGGCGCATTATCGGTCACAGCCAACATCAAGTCCGGATATGACGATAAGGCCGATCATCCCCTGAAAGGCGAAGCTCTTTTATCACTGAAAAGCGTTGATGGCACTTGGAAGGACTTACATCTGACCAGTGTCACAGGTGATATCCGTTTAAAAGATATCGTTGCACCTGCGTTTGATGGCACACAATCACTGACCTTCGGTATTGCCAGCAAAGACGGGACCACGCAGCTGGGTACCGGAACTATCAAATTTTCCGGGGCGGTCAAAGACGGATTATCCATTGATTTATTTAAGGCCAATATTTCCGGTGGAACATTATCCATGTCACCCTTTATCCTGCCTGTTGCCGATAAAAAAGCAAAGTCGGATTTAGCGCTGGAACATGTCGATATCGGGCCACTGATCGATTTTGCCGATGTTGACGGGCTGACCGGCAGTGGCACTATCAGCGGGAAAATCCCCCTGACCTTCAGTAAAAATAAAATCAGTATCGGGGCCGCCACCATCAATAATGACAGTGACGGTACCTTTGCGTTTGCGCCGGAATCCTATCCCAAATCCCTGAGCGGCGATGATGCCCGCATGCAGACCGTCCGGGAAGCGTTGAAAGATTTTCATTACAGCAAATTATCGCTGGATATCGACGGGCCACTGGACGGCAAAATGACCAGCAATTTTCAGGCCGAAGGCACCAACCCGGTCTTTGGTGAACGCCCGATTCACCTGAATTTGAACCTGGAAGGCGATATAGGCCCCGTATTACAAAAACTGGTGGGCGGACCGTTATTGTCAGCGGGGGAAATTGGCGATACCATACGTTCTTCCTCTAAGACAAGTCCGGAGAAAAAATGAACCAGCTCTATTCCATATTATGCGTAGTCCTGTCCGCCGGGCTGATGGCAGCCTGCACCCCGACCGTCAAGCTGGAAGCGCCGGATAAACCCATCGAAATCAACATGAATGTGAAAATCGAGCAGGAAGTCCGTGTGAAGGTCGAACGCGACATTGACCAGAAAATCCTTGATAACCCCGACCTGTTCGGCGTCCCCACCCATAAATAGGAGAACACTATGAAATCATTACTGAGCCTGTTTACGATTGCCCTGTGCCTGTGTTTTTCAACCGGGGCGATGGCCGCTGGCAACCTGATTGACGCGAAACGCGCCGGACTGGTAGGCGAGCGCGAGGACGGCACCATCGCCGCCGTGCTGCCCAACCCGTCACCTGACCTGCAGGCCCTGGTAAACAGCACCAATTCCGGTCGCCTGCAGGTTTACCGCGACACCGCCGTGAAGCAGAATATTCCACTGGATGAAGTACGCAAAATTGCCGCGCAGAAAATATATGAGATGGCCAATCCAGGCGAATATCTGATGATTAACGGCCAGTGGTCGCAGAAGAAATAATCGCGTAAAAAATTTATTCTTCAATATTGCACCCCCATCCTGACCTTCCCCCGTCAAGGGGGAAGGAAAACTTGCATTTATACAAGTCCCCCCTCACACGGGGGAGGATTTAGGTGAGAGTTGGAAGCAAACTCGTCTACGGATAATCGCAGCTGTCAAACGTCACTTTGACGAAGGATTTTTCACCTTCGGCCAGCGTAAACCGGTATTCACGCCCTTTGGACACGACGGTATGCTGGAAGGGCAGTGTCGATGTCTTTTTCTCCATCTCGCCATCCGCATTCCTAAAGACGACGTTCACCGCCTGGGTTGGGTCATACCAGGATTCGAGCTGGCCGTCCCGGCTGCGGGATGACTGCCCGGTGCCGGATATCACCACGGCGCCATCGCCAATCGATACATTGCTGTCCGCCCCCTTATATGCCGGAGTTTTCACGACAAACCGCTTGGAAAGCGGGTCCGAACAGTTGCGGGGTGGACGCGCCGACCGGATAAGGAAAGCCAGCCGGTCCGCCGGCATGCCGCTTTCGACCTGTTTCCGCACCATATCCACCAGTTCACGCATCGGCCCATCGGTAGGCAGGTCTTTTTCGTACTGGCCTTTCAATTGATCGAGCCGCGACAGGGCCGTCTGGGCTTCCGCGCGGATTTTGGTCAATTGGTCCTGCAACGATTTAATCGAGGCATCACGGTCTTCCACCTCTTTTTCCAGCGTGGAAATCTGCAGCACCGCATATTGCTTGCCAAAAAAGAACCCCAGCGCGATCGCCCCGGCAAACAGGAACACGCAAAGCAGGAATGTAATCATCCGCTTGAAGGTTCTTTCGCGATAGCGTGCGCGTGTAGAGTAGCTGTAAGTCATAGGGCCTCTTTATTTAGTTCCAACCGAACCCAGATTCTTCAGGCCCAGCTGCATCGTAATTTCCGTTCCGTTATCGCCCGTATCTTCGTATGTGAAATTGCGGCGCGCCCGAATACCAAAACTGGCGCATTGCCCGACATATTCAACCCCCAGATCGGTATAACGCAGACCTTCTTCATCCGCGCTGAAGTCATAACGGGCCGCCGTCGACAATTTCCAGTCTTCCGTCATCATATAGGAAATATCGCCGTATATCTGCTGGCGGCTGTCGGTCAGGTCTGTCCCTTCCAGTCCGCGCAGATACAGATAAGTTGTATTCAATGTCAGATCGCCAAACATAGCCATCCCGTCCAGTTCATGGCGCTGCGCCTCAAGATTTTGCGCCCCCAGTTGAAATTTATAATTCAGCGAATATCGGTCACGGTAACGGCCGATGATATTGCCGACAATATCGGATTTCTCATCTGACAGACCAGACCCTTCGGGGAATGGGTTGCTTTTATCATCCAGACGGTAACTTTGCCCAAGGAAAACCTCGCCCATACTGCCGTCATCTTTATACAGTCCCGTGCGCAAACCATAGGTCACGCGCGTACGGTCCTCAACACGGTCAAGACCCGGGAAACGATTATCATCGAAAATATTCAGCGCATCAATCTGTACGTCCTGGCTGTCTTCATTCGGAATATCCGTATCGTTCTTGATACGCGTCGAAGCCGAGACAGATACTTTTGGTTCAATCACCATCTGGGTAGTCGCGAAATTCCGCACCATCGGATACGACAATTCGTCATGCATCAGCGGATAAAAACGGAAGGCATGCGGCCCACCGGAGCCACCGACAAGCGACATTTCATCGCGGTCAGATATTTCATACATATCCGTTCGTGCCTTAATATTAAACACGTTCACCAGACCAAACGACGACACATCCCGGCGTTGCCAGCCCAGCCCCGACGACACGCGGAATACATCCTGCCCGTTCCCCTTACGGAGAAGGTTGAGCGAGGATAAATCAAGATCCCAGCGCCCGCCCAGTAATCCATTCGGATCGCCCATGAAACTGGCATTTAGTTCTGGCAGGATATTCGGCTGGTCGGCGGAACGGTCGCTGATACGGATATCCTGAAACGCCAGGGCGCGCGCCACAAAATAATCGCGGTCATCGAAACGTTCGGCGTAGATTTCATTCTCCAGCACCGTGTCATTCGATATGCCATAGCGGCGCAAATAGCGGTCATCGCTGGTCACTTGTGCATTGAACCCGGCGCGCCATTTATCATTCAATTCCCACAGTCCCTTACCAAACAAATGGCCGCGTGTTTTGTCATTTTCATCCGAATCTGAATAGGTGAAGCTGCCGTTCAATTGCAGTTCCGCCGCATCAAAACGTCGGCGATATTCGCCCAGTAATTGGGGGTTATCTTTGGTAAACACCCGCGCGCCGATTGTCGCATCCTGCGATTCATCAATGGCCCAGTAATAATTGCTACCCACCCCGAACCCAAGCTGGGAATCCAGAAGAAACTTTGGTGGCATGAACCCGCTTTTCTGTTTCACCGTGCCGTCCGGATGCACGAAATAGGGCGTATAGGCCACCGGCACCCCGTAAACTTCAAACCGCGCATTATCATAGGATACCGAATGATCGACTTCGTCGAGCGTAACTTTATCGGCCACCAACTGCCACAACGGGGCTTTTTCCGGATTGGCCTTACACGGTTCGCACGGTGTGTAACTCGCCTTGCTCATCACTGTTTTCGTCCCGGCGATACGCTGGCCTTCTTCCGCCGCGAAACGCGAACCATCTGCCAGTACCGAGCGCAGTTTTTTCACATAGCCGTTTTTCAGCTTCTGTTCGAGTTCAACCCTATCGGCAAAATGGACATTGCCGGACGGTTCCAGCATAACGACTTCCCCCACAGCCGTCACTTTATCTTCGGGTAAATTATATATCACCTGATTGGCGCGAACGATTTTACCATCCTGCGTGATTTCCACCTGACCTTCGGCAGTAATCACCTGGGTTGTTTCATCATAGGAAACGGCATTGGCGGCAAACTGAACCTCATCAGGGTCAGCCGCCGCAGGCGCACCCGCCTCCGTTGTATTCCCGGTGGTGATAGCGGCCCAGCTCATGGATGACAGCGACGCCCCGGCCAATAACAGGCCGAGCAGCGTTACATGGGTGGCATCTGCCTTGATTTTTGATAATGTAATGAGCATGTATGATATGAAAAAAGTAAAACAGCTTTTTATTCTCTGGAATATGCGGTCCAAAGTCAACCAGTCTGTGGATAAATATTTATCTTATGGTTAATCTTTACGCGAACCGGGAGCCATTATGACTCGCAACCCGTCCAGTGCCTCGGACATTAAAATCTGGCACGACAGACGCGAATTATCTTCAACACCCACCGCATCTTCCATCAGACGGTCATTTTCATCGTCCGTTTTCGGATAAAGCCTGCCCAGCCAGGCCGGGTCGACATAGACGTGACAGGTGCCGCACAGACAGGCCCCCCCGCATTCGGCCTTAATCGGCAGGCCATAATCGCGGATGATTTCCATGACACGCCAGCCCTCAATCGCTTCGAGCTTATGTTCCACCCCGTCAAAATCAGTCACATAGATAAACATAATTAATCGGCCTTTTTCGGGAAATCTTTCAGCGCTGTTGGCGCAATCGGCAAAAATGACTTCATGGCCCAGCACATCGCTGTTGCCGACACCAGCGTGACAACAATTTCCGTCATAACGCGAATCAAAATCGAGAAAAACTGCGCAGGCATTTCCCCCGCATCCCCCAGCATGTCGAAAGCGCCGTAAACAATTCTGATAAGCACAATGCTGGTCAGCATTAACGGCGTCATGCAGCAAAAGTAAAGCACCATCATCCGCACCGAGGAAGAAAAGCCCCTGACCGCTTTCAGGTAATCAGATGGCATCATCAGCACCGAGAACGGAATGGGAAGCCAGATAAGACGGTAGCTCCAGATCAGCGCCGCCAAGGCAGCTATCGACCCTAAAAAAATCAAAGGATCATACGGACTCGATGCAGTTTCCACTCCTGTCAGGACTGGCTCACCACCTTCAAGCTGGATCAAATTGCTGCTCGACAAGCCGGTCAATACCGCATACAGCACAAATTTCCCCGCCATCGCCACCAGCACAAAGATAATCATGGCCGACATAATACCCCTTGCCCGCAACAGCAACCGGGCGAAGTCGCTTTCATCCGGCGCTTCTTTCAACATCATGGGCCAGCGTTCGTCTTTCAGCACCGTGCGCATGAACTGTGCCATCAGCCAGCCCAGCGCGATATCACCCGGCAGTAACACTAATCCAGCCCTCAGCAGATTGGAATCCAGGTTCATGGCAATCACCGCCACCATGCAGGCAAATTTAATAAAAAGCGGTACGACCGCCAGCTTGAACAGATAAGCCCGCTCTTTCCAGACACGGTAATATCCGTACCCGGCAGCATCCATTATATCGAACTGAAACTGACCCACGAAACATCCCACTATTTTCTTTTCCTTTTTAAAGGTAGTTCAGGATAAAAGGAAGTCTATTTCTGTGCCACCGCCGCCGCAATCCGGTCGGCAATTATCACAGCTTGGCCATTCACGTTATGCTCCTGACGCGTGGCGGCCCATTCCAGGGCTTTGGTACGGTAGGATGGCGTAGTCAGTATCCTTTGAATGGCCTGAATGGCGTTTTCCGGCTTGCCCTGCGTCTGCCCCACCAGACCGCAGCCCAGCATTTCCATTCGACGCGCAGCCATTAATTGTTCGATATGGTTCGGGTAAATCAGTTGAGGTACGCCACCCATCATAAACTGGACAAAAGTACCGCTGCCGCCATGCGTAATACATAAGTCAGCGCCGGATGTTAAAGGTGAAATTTTTACCGGATCGGTATAAACACGTAAATGCGGGAACCCGGCCAGAGTTTTCAGATTATCCGCCGACAGGCGGCGCGTCACCAGAATAACATCTTGGCCTTTCATCGATTGCAGCGCCCGGATAATAGGGCCTATATCGTGCCCATGCGAAAGATAGGCGAATATGCGCGCACGGCCTTCCTGACGCGGCAGCCAGTCCGCATCAACGCCTGTATCCTCGACATAAAACGGACCGACATATTCCCCAGTTTTGCGTGACGGATAGTGGTCAAGTTCCGGCCACGTCATAATAAAAGACATGTCGGTTTCCAGCATATCGCGCAGCCCCGAAAGCGTGCCATGCCCGAGCGAGGTGAGTGCCTGGTTAATATTGCCGAGAATGGATTGTTCATGGTCAGCCAGCACCTTCATATCCGGTGTTTCCCAGTACCGCAGTGCAGGCATGGGCGTGGCGAGATCTGGCACTTCATAACCAAGTCCTACCGATACCCTCATGATATCCGGGTAACGCCGCGCCGCAAGCAGGGCCGTCGGGGCTGAATTCGCAATCAGGATATCGGGTTTGACCAAATCGAGCATGCCGTCCCAGGCCCGCAGTAACGCCGCCAGCTCAAGCGGCCGATCGTAACCACAGGGGCGCAGGTCATCGGCATAGGTCAGCACGGGCCGCGTCGAATCCTGCGGCGGTTTCACCCGCGCATGAGGCGACTGGAGCAGCTTCATATCCACATGTTCGATAAGCGGCGCAACGCCAGCCAGATTTTGCAGGGAGAGTACAGGATCAAAGCCGCGCTCCCGAAGCACCGTGCCGATTTTTATCAGCTTGGCGACATGTCCGAAATTATCACCCAGTTCCCAGGCAAGCAGAACGCGTTTGCCCATACTATTCCTTTACACCCAGTTTCGTCTGCAAATCCGACGACGAGGTTGTATACTGGAAGCGCAGTTTTTTATCCGGATATACATAGCGGAATGCCTGTTGCGCCATCAGCGCGGCTTCGTGGAAACCGGATAAAATCAGTTTCAGCTTGCCGGGATAATGATTGATATCGCCGATGGAAAAAATACGCGGGGTCGAGGTTTCAAATTTTTCCGTATCCACTGGGATCAGATTTTCATGCAGGTTCAGTCCGAAATTGGCAATCGGGCCTAGCTTCATCGTGAGGCCGTAAAACGCCAGCAGCGTGTCGCAAGGCAAAATAGTTTCGCCATCTTCTTTTGTCTTGAGTTTCAGTCCCGTCATCTGCGGCGCTGTGCCTTCAATCCCGGCGAGATCGGCAATTTTCAGGGTCATTTTTCCGGCCGCCACCAGTTCACGCATTTTATTGACCGTGTCGGGTGCCGCGCGGAAATCATCCCGGCGGTGAAGCATGGTCACGTGATTGGCCACCGGTTGCAGATTGACCGTCCAGTCGAGCGCGGAATCGCCGCCCCCGGCAATCACCACATTGCGGCCCCGGAATTTTTCCATCTGACGCACGGCATAAAATACCGATGTGCCTTCGTAATTTTCAATGCCGGGCAGCGCCGGTTTTTTCGGGCTGAACGACCCGCCACCCGCCGCGATGATGATCACGGTAGCCGTAATGATTGTACCGAGATCGGTTGTGACGACCCATTTACCATCGGCGGCCTGCGTTATGCTTTCCGCCATCTGGCCCAGATGGAAAACCGGCTTGAACGGTTCGATCTGTTTCATCAGATTATCGGTCAGTTCCTGACCGGAAATAACCGGATAAGCGGGAATGTCGTAAATCGGTTTTTCGGGATAGAGTTCGGTGCACTGCCCGCCGGGACGGTCCAGAATATCGACCAAGTGCGCCTTGATATCCAGCAGGCCCAGTTCAAACACGGCGAAGAGTCCGACCGGACCCGCCCCGATAATAATGGCGTCTGTTGTAAAGTTTTTTGTTTCTGTCATTTTCTTGTTTCCTTCAGCCGCAAAAACACTATGGTTATAGGCGGTAAACCTGACTTTTTAAAGACCTGAAACATGCCCCACGCACGAATTTTAGCCATCTGGCTCTTCACCTGCGCCTTTATGGTTATGGCCATGACCGGTATCGGTGCCATTACCCGCCTGACCGAAAGCGGCCTGTCAATTACCGAATGGAATGTCGTCACCGGGACTGTTCCACCACTCAATAACACCGACTGGCAAATTGAGTTTGATAAATATCAAGCCACCCCCGAATTTTCAGCGAAACATAGCTGGATGACGGTGGATGACTTCAAGGGCATCTATTTCTGGGAATGGTTTCACCGTTTCTGGGGCCGCTTGATCGGTATCGCCTTCGCCGTGCCGTTTATCTTCTTCATGGCCAAAGGATGGATACCGCAGCCACAACGCCCGAAATATATCGCCCTCTTTATCCTCGGTGGCGCGCAGGGTGCACTGGGCTGGTTCATGGTTAAAAGTGGCTTATCCCATGAACCTAATGTATCGCATTTCCGACTGGCGGCGCATCTGTCGCTTGCGTTGCTTATCTACAGTGCCTTGATTGTGACCGGGCTGCAGGCCTGTTGCCCCCTACGCGGGTGGAATGTGTCGCGTGGCATGCGGATGCATGGTTATGCCTCGCTGCTTCTTGTCGCCCTGACTATTATCTGGGGCGCGTTTGTCGCCGGGCTGGATGCCGGGATGATGTATAACACTTTCCCGTTGATGGGCGAACGCCTGACCCCGCCGGAACTGGGACATGCCCCGTTTCTGTCCGATTCGGCCAGTGTGCAGTTTGTTCACCGCTGCCTCGCTATGCTGACCGGGCTGAGTGTTTTTGCCTTCGGGATGATGATAAGCCGTTTTGACAAAAAACTTGGACGTATGCTGAGTTTCTGGGTGCTGGTTCAGATCGGACTGGGTATCGCCACACTCCTGAGCGTCGTCTGGATTCCGGTGGCGGTCTTGCATCAACTGGGGGCGGTGGTTCTGCTCACGCTGATGGTGATGGCGCTGTTTTACGCGCGTTCCAGCACGGCCCGGTAAAAATCCGTATAGGCGGCCACAGTCTTTTCCTTGCTGAATTCATTCAGGTAACGCGCATATCCATTATCGGTAAGGCGTGTCGCCAGTTCTTTATCATCCAGCACAACCCGCAATGATTTTTCCAGTTCGGCCACGTCATCAATCGGGAACATCAGGCAGTCCTGCCCCGGTCGCGCATATTGCGCCGGGCCTTGTGAATTGGAACAGATGAGCGGCACACGCTGCGCCCAAGCCTGCACCATTACATTGCCGAAGGGTTCGGAACGGGATGGCACCACACAGATATCCGATGCTTTCAGCAGCGCGGCACGGTCATTCCGCCAGCCAAGAAAATGGATACGGTCAGCCACATTCAGATCAACGGCCAGTTGGCGCAAACTCTGTTCTTCATCGCCCTGCCCGGCCAGCCAGATATGCAGGTTATCAATGGGAGCAGCAGCACGTATTAGAATATCCAGTGCCTTCACCGGATGGTAACGCGCCAGCGCAACCGCCACCTTGGCTGTTTCCGGCGTATGCAGTTCCGTTTTACTGACGGGCTGCGCCGCTTTTTCTTCCGGCGCAAAATTGTTGATATGCGCCACCAGCCCGGGCGCGACACCTTCACGCAGCAGATACGATTGGATATCCGGCGTATTCGCCACAAAATAGTCCATCGTCTTGAAATATTTCAGATTATAATAGCCACCGAGCCGCGCGATATTCACCACACCCGGCACACGCGGGGTTTTCATCGCCGCACGCGACATCCATGTCTGAACGATTTGTGGTTTATAATCACGGATAATTTTCTTCAGACGCCAGGATGTATAGACATCGACCGCGCCGCCAAACGGTAACAGGGTCACGTCGATACCGGCGTCGCGCAGGCGGGCATGACGTCCGACATTATTGCCTTTCATGACAACGCGCAGTTCAACGCCATCTTCATGCAGGGCCAGACAGATATCTTCGAAAGCCGTTTCCGCGCCGCCCTGAGCCGCCCCGGCCATTACCTGGAGCACGCGCATTCTTATTCGTCCGCAGAAGTTTTCAGGGGTTTATTCAACGCCAGTGCATCGGTCAACAGCTTCACCAGTTCATCACGGGTGTCGTCCATGTTTTCAACCAGTTTGTCGCACGCCGATTTTTCCTGAACCGGAACCGTTTTTATGCCCTGATTGCGATAGACGACGGCAGCATCCAGAAGTTTTAGATGCGCCCGCACCTGCGATGGCTGGGCGTAATCCTGCAACAACACCATCTTATCCAGCTTGGCGCGTGCATCTTTCATAACCGGGCGCAAGGCTTCTTTCCATACCGTATATTTGGCGTCGTAATCAGCGGCTGAGTCTTTATTGGCTTTCGAACAGGACGTCACCGCACGTGAGACCGACATCTGCACATCGTCCACCGCCCGGATAGTGCGGTAACTGTTTTCAATCGCGGCAAATTGCTTCAACTGGTTGCCCTTCAGTTCCAATGTGAGCTTATCCGTAGCTTTTTCCCATTTAGTTACGGGTGTTTCCACTGACGCAGCTTTCGGGGCCGGCTTCGCAGTTTCAGCCTTGGTGACCGGCGTAATATTTTCCTCTTCGGCATAAGCTACCGGCATAGCCAGCAGCAAAGCCAGACTGGAAATAAAAATCCGTGATGCACGTATCATCATAGTCCCCTCTATTTTTCTATGATCCTATTCAATTAACCGGTTCCACCAGCCTTTTTTCTTGGACTCGCCGGATTCACCTGCATCGTTGGCGCCAGTATCGTTAGACGGCGTCGCTGCAACGATGGCGGGCGCAGCTTCAGTTGCAGCGTTATCCGATGTGGATTTGCGCGAACTGAACCGCTTGGCACGGAAACTTGAATTGGATGATGGGGCCGGAGCCGAAGCCACAGGCGCAGACTCTGGCGTGGAATTTTCCGACGGTGCGTTCTCGTTTACCGATGCGCCCGATTCTTCGCCTGATTGCGGTTGTTGCCCACGATCACGTCCGCCACGCCCGCGGCCACGCCCGCCACGGTTGCGTCCGCCACCATTGTTATTTTCCTCACGTTCGCCGCCATTACCATTATTACGGTCACGACCCCCGCGTCCCCGGCCACGTCCACCCCGGCGGTTGCCACGATCATCTGGGCGCGCGTCTTCGCCTTCGACAACATTACCATTGGCATCGGATAATTCATCATCAGAAGACTCTTCATTATTATCACCGGATTCGGCGCTGACAACATCATCTTCGTCTTCAGAATCGCCTTCAGCCGCTTTCACGGTTTCAAGTTTGAATCCGGTCGGCGCCAGTTCTTCGTCCACACGTACATAAACTGCGAAGCCGTAACGGCGTTCTATATCAGCCAGCATTTCGCGCTTCTGGTTGAGGATATACAGGGCCACCTCGTTCGGCACCGACAGGAATACCTGTGCGGCACGGTTGAGGATGCCTTCGTCTTCGAGCGAACGCAGCGCCAGAATAGCCGCCGAGTCAATCGTACGGATATAACCGACACCTTTACAATGCGGGCATTTTTCAAATTGCGCTTCGGTCAGGCTTGGGTTCAGACGTTGACGCGACAACTCCAGCAGGCCGAAGGATGAAATGCGTCCCACCTGGATGCGGGCGCGGTCTGTGGACAGCGCGTCGCGCAGTTTCCGTTCGACCTTGCCGTTATTACGGTGATCTTCCATGTCGATAAAGTCGATGACGACCAGACCGCCAAGGTCACGCAGACGCAATTGACGCGCCACTTCTTCCGCAGCTTCGAGGTTGGTTTTCAGCGCTGTTTCTTCGATATGTCGCTCCTTGGTCGCACGACCCGAGTTGACGTCAATTGACACCAGAGCTTCGGTCGGATTGATAACCAGGTAACCACCTGAACGGAGATTGACGACCGGCTCGCCCATTTCGGCGATCTGGTTTTCGACCTGGTAACGGTGGAAGAGCGGATAACGGTCATCCTGATAATGTTCGACCTTTTTGACGCTAGACGGCATCAGGAGTTTCATGAACTCACGCGCCTGTTTAAAGCTTTCTTCGCCAGCAACCTGAATTTCTTCGATATCGTTGGCATAGATGTCGCGCACGGCGCGTTTCACCAGATTGCTTTCCTCATAAATAATCGCTGGCGCGGAAGATTTGAGCGTCAGTTCACGGATGTTATTCCACAGGCGGACGAGGTAATCGAGATCGCGCTTGATTTCATCCTGTTCGCGCTGAACACCTGCAGTACGCAGGATAACGGACATGCCGTCCGGCGTACCCAGTTCACGGAGGATTTCGCGCATACGTTTGCGTTCGGCAAAGCTCGCGATTTTACGCGACACGCCACCACCACGCGGGGAGTTCGGCATCAGAACGCAATAACGGCCCGGCAGGGACAGATAGCTGGTGACAGCCGCGCCTTTGTTGCCGCGTTCTTCTTTCTGCACCTGGATCAGCATAATCTGACCGCGTTTGATGACTTCCTGAATTTTGTAATTGCGGTG
>CAMLMM010000012.1 GCA_946481105.1 uncultured Alphaproteobacteria bacterium | reverse complement strand
CTGGCCAGCATTATGGTAGGCACAACCATGGTCTGGCTGAATGATGAATCACCGCAACATATGGTTACAGCCGCCTTTCTTGACCGCCGCCTTGAAAATGTCATGGAAATTGGCAAAGCAATTGGTACAATGAAAAAAGTTGTACCCAATATTTTCAGACAGGCTAACCGTACTCAATGATTCCGTTTACGCGTAAATGTTTTTGCATCAGCACGATGATGTTGATGGTCCTTGCCGCGATTCCCACGCCGGCAAATGCACGTTCGTTCTGGGAAGTATTTTTTGGCAAGAAGGAAGAGCAGGTCGGCCCACCCCCGGAAGAAACATTACAGGCCCCTTTTTCCCCCAAGCCGCAGGGAAAAGCGACGAGCAAGAAAGATGCTGAACTGCGTAATATCTATGAAATGTCGCGTAAGCCCGATGAAGAAAAAGAGAAAACTCTTGCCGAACCAAATATGAGCCAGGAAAAAGTGGCCATGTGGGCCGCCGGCGTTGCGGCAGAGGCTATGACGATTGACCCGTCAAAATTTGAAGCGGCGCAAAAGGAACTTGTAAAAAAGTTTACACCTTATGCGTATCAGGAATACAAAAAATATCTTGAAGGCATCAATCTGGTCACCAGCCTGAAGGCCAGTAACCTTATGATGCAGGCCATTGCGCCGGACGGCGGGACGGTAACGCGTCAGGGAGCCATTGATGGGACATATCACTGGCTTAGCGAAACAAACCTCATGACCACTTTCTATACTCCCGGCACTGTTAAAATTGACAAGAAGGCCAATACCCAGAGTCAGTCGATCCTGGTTGAAGTACAGATCGGACGTGTGCGCGCTGAAACCCCAACCGACCCGGGTATTGCGATTGAACGCTGGCGTGTAACCAGTACAAAATAAATTGCTTGAAAATCATCTGTGGTTTCGTTAGCTTCGCCCTCTTCCCACAATCAGAAAATGGACAGGCACCGATATGGCACAGGCACAGCGCAAAGATGATGAGACACAGGATGTTGGTGGCGTCGGCGGTCAGCGGCTGAAAGCATTTCTTGACCGTATCGAGCGCCTGGAAGAAGAAAAAAAAGGCCTCGCCGACGACATTAAGGACATTTATGCCGAAGCCAAAGGTGTCGGGTTCGACGTGAAGACCATGCGCAAACTGGTTCGTCTGCGTAAGATGGAAACCGAGAAACGCCGCGAGGAAGAAGAACTTCTGGAACTCTATAAATCGGCAATCGGCCTGGATTAACAATTTTCAGAATATATTTGATTTTCATTACGACTCCCCTTAAAACGGCTTATTCATAAGCAATATAAACAGGGAGCAATAAATGACATCCAGTCTTACGATTCAACAACGTGTTGATGATCTATTCAAGTCGCTTGATCAGGGACGCCGTAATCGCCTGACCAGCTTGCTTACCCCCCTCACCTGCCTTTTTACCGAAGCTGGTTTCGCAGTCAAATACGCAGGCATCGCAACAAATATGGGTGGGCATGACCTTATTGCTCGTCCGTTTGAGTCCTCAGCTAAATCTCTGCCGCGACACGAGCGTGCACGATATATGGGCCATGTCATTGATCAGGCCCGGAATGCCCCTATAGCTGACAGATGGACAATGGCAGCATCCCCCCGATACGAACTCGTATCGCTAGCAACAGAAACGGATAGAAATCTGGTTGCCACCTTGGGACGCGACACAATGCGCGAAGCAGTTTTCATGCATATGCACAGGGGGGACGCCACGCTTGATGTGACAATGTCAACAACTGGGCCCCGTCAAGTCGCTACATCTTATCGTGCTTTACAGGGAAGATGGGCTACTAAAGCTCCTGTCGATATAGTGGCGGAATTCCTGATGTCTGCAAAATCACCTGCATCCGGAATTGTTGTCGATGTAATCTCTGCCCTTGCTGAAAAACCACAACCAGCACAAGCTCCGGCCGCCTCACCTTGGTCCGGCCCTGCATACACTGCGAGAAAAAGGGAAGCAGCACATACGCGCATGATGAATAATCAGCTTACATCGGGCAGTCCTTCTTCGACTCATACGCTCCCTCGCGATGAGATATCCTCATATCCCTCACCTTCCTTTGGCGGTGGCGGACTGTACAAATCCTAAAATATTCAATATTTCAAAAAACCTGCCCTGCGGCAGGTTTTTTTATATTATTCCTCAATAACTTGCCTGTATTTACCAGATTTTCATATCTTGAAGGTATAAAGAAAAGAAAAAAGCAGGGAATTTTATGTCTGGTAACAGCCTTACATCGTTAATGAACGCGATGATCAACCGTCTGGAATTTACGCAGACAGATGAAATATTGGCTATTCCCGAAGATAGATACTGGCATATGATTCAGATTTATATCGCGGTCGATCCCCTCCTTGCCAGCCTTTATAAACAATATTGCGATACCAAGGATAATCTGGGACGTCTGGTTATCAGCCATGGGTCCGAAGACCCGATGACCGAAATTGCGTGGGACATGCATGACTCGGCAAGGTCGGCCGTGGAAACGCGTTTGAATGAATTGAAAGCGGATAAAGAAGTAACTGATCGAGCCGTCCGCTTAAATCAGGCGCGTCAGGCTCCTGCAATGATACGCGAGAAAAAAAGCACCGATGCTTTTAACGATATGATGACATTCTGGCTACTGGCCAGTATGGCAATGAACAACCGTCAGTATCAGCAGGATATCCGCCGCGATTTTGTTAGGGCCTGTTAATCACAATTTAAAATTATGTAAATATTTATCGCCGGATTAATCCTTAATGGACTATTTCCTTGCATTTCCGCACCATTTCCCCTAGAACACCCCCACTTACCTTGCTGGCGCCCTTAGGCGGGTGTCGGCTTCTCCCCGGAAATGGTTCATGGGGACGAAACCGAAAGGAGTGCACATGCCTATATATGAAACCGTGTTTATCACACGGCAAGACCTTGGGGCTGCTCAGGTTGAGCAACTGACCAAGGATTATTCCAAAGTCCTGACCGACATGGGCGGGAAAATCCTGAAAACCGAACAATGGGGTCTGCGTACATTCGCTTACCGCATTAACAAGGCGAAAAAAGGCCACTACACCTTGATCGAAAGCGATTGCCCTGGCGCCGCTATCATCGAGATGGAACGTCTGATGCGCAACAGCGAAGATATCGTTCGCTACATGTCCATTAAGCTTGATGCAGCGAGCAAAGGCCCGTCTGCTATCATCGCTAAACATGAAAATGATGACCGTTTTGAAGAGGAAGCAGCATAATGGCTTTTGATCGTGAACCACGTGAGTCCCGTGAAGGCAAGGACTCAAAAGATGCCGGCGGCCCAAAAAAGACTTTCTTCAAGCGCCGTAAATCCTGCCCGTTCAGCGGTGACAACGCTCCGGCAATTGACTGGAAAGATATCCGCACACTGGGCCGTTACATTTCCGAACGCGGCAAGATGATGCCAAGCCGTATCACCTCTGTTTCCCAAAAGAAACAACGTGAGCTGGCTGTCGCCATCAAGCGTTCCCGTTACATGGCGCTGATGCCGTATGTACGGATCGAAATGGAAAACACCCGTGGCCCGCGTCCGTCTTATGAGCGTGGTGATCGTCCGGAACGCTCTGAGCGTTTTGAACGTTCCGACCGTGCCAGCAACGAATAGAGAATGAGGATATAAGATCATGTTAACAGAAATCATTCTTCTGGAACGCGTTGAAAAACTCGGCAAAATGGGTGAAGTTGTAAAAGTGAAACCTGGTTTCGCTCGTAACTTCCTCCTGCCACAACGCAAAGCTCTGCGCGCAACCAAGGAAAACCTGGCTTACTTTGAAGCCCAGCGTAAAGCCCTTGAAGCCCAGAATAACGAACGTAAAGCCGAAGCTGAAAAAGAAGCCAAGAAACTGGAAAACCTGAAAGTGGTTATCCTGCGTCAGGCTTCTGAAGCCGGTCACCTGTACGGTTCCGTGGCGAGCCGTGATATTGCTGACGCCATTGCCGCTGATGCAAAAATCACTATCGCGCGTAATCAGGTTCAGATGAACGATGCTTTCAAGTCGATCGGTATGTTCCCGGTTAAAGTTGCTCTGCACCCTGAAGTGAAAGTTGAGATCATGCTCAACATTGCACGTTCGGCTGAAGAAGCAAAAATCCAGGAAAAAACCGGTAAAGCCGTTATCGTTGACCACAACGCTAAAGAAGAAAAAGCTCCTAAAGCCGCTGCACAAGCAGCCGCCGACGCGCCAGCTGCCGACGAAGCCGCTGCCTAGTTTCTTCTTATATACGTATTTAAAACCCCTCCTCACCGAGGGGTTTTTCTTTGGCTTTTATCCCCGTTATTCACACACCGGGGCAAAATGCTTTGTGGCGGTAAAAAATCGACTCTGCTAATCTCCCTGCATGGCTCAGACATCAGAATTAAAAAAAGCGGGTTTTCAAACTGCAAATGCGGCATCCTTATCGTTGGCGGATAAGGAAACACCTTACCGTATTCTCCCACAGAACCTTGAAGCGGAACAAGGATTGCTTGGCACGTTGCTGATTGACAACCGCGCTTACGAAAAAATCGGCGACTATCTGAAGCCTATTCATTTTTTTGCGCCTGCGCATCAACGCATTTATCAGGCCATTCAGACTCTCATCGACCGTGGGCAAACCGCTTCGCCCGTTACGCTCAAATCTTATTTTGAAAAGGATGCTGACCTCGAACAGGTCGGCGGCGCAGCCTATCTGGTTGACTTGGCTTCCAGCGTTATTTCCGTTCTCAATATCGAAGATTATGCACGGACAATCTATGACCTTTATCTGCGCCGCGAGCTGATTTCATTCGGCAACGATGTGGTGAATGAAAGCTTCGATCACAATCTTGATAATGATGCGCAGGATACGATTGAAACCGCTGAAGCCCGTCTCTTCTCCATGGCGGAAACCGGTGATGCCCAAGCCAGTTTTGTAACGTTACGCGATTCCATTAAACTGGCCATTGAATTGGCTGAGAGCGCCTATAACAATAAAGGCGGCGTCACCGGGGTTACGACTGGCCTTAAGGACGTGGATGAAAAACTTGGTGGCCTGCATAACTCTGACTTACTTATTCTCGCCGGACGTCCGTCGATGGGGAAAACCGCCCTCGCGACCAATATGGCATTTAATGCGGCAAAGGCTTACGCCCAGTCAGGCGGTAAAGAAGGCGCGATTACCGCCTTCTTCTCACTCGAGATGTCGCATGATCAGTTGACTACACGTATTCTGGCCGAACAATCCGGTATTTCCGGCGACCAGTTACGTAAGGGAAATATTTCTGAGGCGCAGTTCCGCGATTTCGCCCAAGCGGCGCATAACTTGTCGCAAATTCCACTTTACATCGACGACACGCCAGCCCTATCGATTGGTGCCATACGTACTCGTTGCCGCCGCCTGAAACGCAAACATGGTCTGGGCCTTATCGTGGTCGACTATCTGCAGCTGCTGCGTGGCTCGGGAACCAAACAATCTGAATCGAACCGTGTTCTCGAAATTTCTGAAATTACGCGTGGCCTTAAAGCACTCGCCAAGGAACTTCAGGTGCCTGTTCTCGCCCTGTCGCAGCTTTCACGTGCGGTGGAACAACGTGAAGATAAACGTCCCATGCTGTCCGATTTGCGTGAATCGGGCTCGATCGAACAGGACGCCGACGTTGTCATGTTCGTGTACCGTGAGGAATATTACCTGGCGCGTGAAATTCCGGCGCAACGCGACAGCGAAACATCCGATAAATTCAACGAACGCTATGCCAACTGGGCGGCACGCCTGCAGGAAAGCGCCAACGTCGCGGAAGCCATTGTTGCCAAACAGCGTCACGGCCCGATTGGAATCGTCAAACTCTTCTTCGATCCGAACCTGACCAAATTCGCTGACCTTGATATGCGCCACCGCTAACACAACTCCCTCTCCCTCCGGGAGAGGGCTGGGGTGAGGGAAACACGCACCGTCCCTCATCCTAACCTTCTCCCGAAGGGAGAAGGAATAAAGGACAAGATATGCAACACGCCCCATCCCGCCTGATAATTGACACAAAAGCCCTCATGGCAAATTATACATTGCTCGCATCAAAGACTGGCTCTTCATGTCAAACCGCTGCTGTCGTCAAAGCAAATGCCTATGGCACCGGAGTAGAAATTACTGTTCCTGCATTAGAACAGGCTGGCGCTAAATTCTTTTATGTCGCGCAATTTGGTGAAGCTCTTGAAGCGCGAAAACATACCCAAGCCCCCATCGCCGTACTAGGTGGCTTGGCTGATGGCGCAGCCTCTGATTACAAACATCAAAAAATCATTCCTGTTTTGAATTCTGCGAAAGATATTGAGCGTTGCCCGGCCGAGCTTCCCTGCATCTGGCATATCGATACCGGAATGAATCGCCTTGGCTTGCCGCCTGCGGATGTTGTAAAGCTGGCAGGCAACGCAAAATCACTACCTATCCTGATGATGACGCATTTCACCTCAAGCGATGATAATGCCAGCGCCCACACTGCTACGCAGGTCCAAATATTCGATGACTGTATCGCCGGGCTGCCAAAACCATTTCAGATTATTCCGCAAAGTATTTGTAACTCATCCGGCATCTTCCGGAATGCGTCGTGGCACCGTGGTCAGGCGCGACCTGGCGTGGCGCTCTATGGTGCCAACCCGACTCCCGAAACAACCAATCCAATGCAGACCGTCGTCCAACTCGATGCTAAAATCCTGCAGACCCGTACCGTCAAAAAAGGTGAAACGGCTGGTTATAACCAGACTTTCACCTTCCCGCGTGATACAACCATCGCAACTATCGGTCTGGGTTATGCAGACGGATTTTTACGTTCCGGCAGCAACCGGGCCAAATTTTACTGGAAGGGGCAACCCTGTCCCATCGTTGGCCGGGTGTCGATGGACCTGATTATTGTCGATATTGGCAATCTGTCCGGCCCAGCCCCCCAACAGGATGACTGGCTGGAAGTCCTGGGGCCCAGCCAGTCAGTTGACCAGTTAGCAATCGACCTGGGCACTATCGGTTACGAAGTCTTAACGTCCCTGTCCCGCCGCGCGGAACGACTGACACGTTAACCACAAAAATATGACAAAAAATACCTGATTTCCTTGCAAAATCAGTGCGCCCTGATATGAATGGCGGGCGTACAAAAAATAAGGAAAAAGTGATGACCGCCATGCCTGCCGTGAAGCCTCTCCCTGCCCTCAAATATAAGCGCGTTCTTTTGAAAATATCCGGCGAAGTCCTTATGGGTCCCAAAGAATTTGGCCTGGACCCGGACACGGTTAACCGTGTCGCCCAGGATATTAAAGATGTCGTCGATATGGGCGCCGAACTTTGCGTTGTCGTCGGAGCCGGAAATATCTTCCGTGGCCTGTCCGGTGCGTCCGCCGGAATGGACCGGACCACCGCCGACCATATGGGCATGCTGGGAATTGTTATCAACGCCCTCGCCCTGCAGAACGCGCTTGAAAACATCAATGTGAAAACCCGCGTGCAGTCCGCCATCCAGATGGACCAGGTCTGCGAGCCATATATCCGCCGCAAGGCCATTCGCCACATGGAAAAAGGCCGCGTAGTGATCTTTGCCGCCGGGACAGGCAACCCCTATTTCACATCCGATACAGGCGCTTCGCTCCGCGCGTCGGAAATGAACTGCGACCTGATTGCCAAAGGTACCAAGGTCAATGGCATTTACACCGCTGATCCGTTCAAAGACCCAAGCGCCGTCAAATATGACCACCTCACCTATATGGATATCCTGACCAAGGATTTGAAAGTCATGGATGCCACCGCCATTTCATTGGCACGTGAAAACAAAGTGCCTGTCATGGTGTTCTCCATCCGTGAAAAAGGTAATTTCGCCAAAGTCATGAAGGGCGACGGCGAATTCACTATCGTCAGCGATAAATAATTAACAAGGAAGTCAGACTATGCCACTTAACATCAATGATCTGAAACAACGTATGCAGGGTGCCATCGACACGCTGGAAAAAGAATTTGTCGGCCTGCGCACCGGACGTGCCTCCGTCAACATGCTGGAACCTGTCACTGTCGAAGTTTATGGCGCGAAAATGCCGCTGAATCAGGTTGGCACCGTCAGCGTACCGGAACCGCGCCTCTTGACCGTGCAGGTCTGGGACATGTCCTCGACCAAAGCGGTTGAGAAAGCCATCCGTGAATCCGGTCTAGGCCTCAACCCGCAAGCCGAAGGTTCGCTCATTCGCGTGCCAATCCCGGAGCTGTCGACCGAACGCCGCGCTGAATTGCAAAAGGTTGCCGGTAAATATGCCGAGCAGACTCGCGTGGCCATCCGCAACGTACGCCGCGACGGCATGGACGCCATTAAAAAATCGTTGAAGGATAATGAAATCTCGGAAGACGATGAAAAGAAACAGTCCACTGAAGTGCAGGAACTGACCGATCAATTCATCAAAACGGTCGACTCTATGCTCAGCAAAAAAGAAGCTGATGTGATGAAAGTCTAATTGCTGATGACGACCGTTCCACGCCATATCGCAATTATCATGGACGGCAATGGCCGCTGGGCAAAGTCCCGCGGCCTGACCCGCACCATGGGACACCGCAAGGGGACGGAAACTCTGCGCAATGTTGTTGAGATTGCCGGGGAAATGGGGATCGAATATCTGACATTGTTCGGCTTCTCATCTGAGAACTGGAACCGTCCGCAGGATGAAGTATCCGAATTGATGCGCTTACTGCGTTCTTATCTGCGCTCGGAAACCGCTGAAATGCACAAAAACAATATCCGTTTGCGTGTAATTGGCAATCGCCGCGCGTTTGATGCGGATATTGTTGAACTGATTGAAAATGCCGAACGTCTGACCTGCGAAAACACAGGACTGAATCTGGTTATGGCGCTGAACTATGGGGGGCGGCAGGATATCCTGCATGCCGCCAATTTGCTGGCCGACCACGCGTGGCGTGAAAAACGCAAGCTGAGCGAAGACGAAGTCAACGCACTCCTGCCACAATTCCTGATGACCGCTGGTATTCCCGACCCGGATCTGATGATACGGACCAGTGGCGAACAACGTATTTCCAATTTTCTGCTCTGGCCTTGCGCCTATACCGAATTTGTATTTACGGACACGCTATGGCCAGATTTCGGGCGTGCCGATATCGAATCCGCCATAATGGAATTCAACCGTCGTGACCGCCGTTTTGGCGGCATCAATGTTTCACAGGGCTAAGCTTATGGCTCTGTCATCCCTTTCACTTCGGCTTATTTCTTCGGTGGTTTTAATTCCGGTCGTAGCGGGCGTTATCTGGTTTGGCGGTTGGCTCTTTGCTGCCGTTGCAACATTGGTTATGTGTCTGGCCCTGTATGAATGGATGCGTATTTCGCCATCCCTGCTGATCAAGATTATCGGGGTTTTCTATATCGGGTTTTCGCTGTTCGAGATTTTGCTGCTGCGGAATGAGATATTTTTTCGTCATTTCGACTATTACATGCCTTACAGCGATGGCGATGGCGTCTGGTATATACTGACATTTTTGATGGCTATCTGGGCCAGCGATTCCACCGCCTACCTCTTTGGCAAAACCATTGGCGGCCCCAAAATGTCCCCAACGGTCAGCCCGAACAAAACCTGGGCTGGATACGCTGGCGCTTTAGTTGGGCCTGTTGCCGTTCTGGTTTTAGAACAGCTTACCCATCCGCACTGGGAATTTGACAATATGGATGTATCTTACCTACGCGCAGCGATTTTCGGAGCGATGATTGGCATAGTTGGCCAGTCAGGCGACCTGATGATCTCTTTTATGAAGCGCAAAGCAGGCCTCAAGGATACTGGCGCCCTTATCCCCGGCCATGGTGGTATTCTTGACCGTATTGATGCCACCTTACTGGCCCTGCCCGTTTATATGGGCTACCTGAAAATGTCACTGACGTTGGATAATCTGGGCTAAGATGAGAAATATTACCATCTTAGGATCTACGGGATCTATTGGACAAAGTACCATTGATCTTATCCTGGCCAACCGCAACCAATTTCATATCAAAGCCCTGACAGGGGGTTCAAATACAACGAAGCTGGTCGAGCAGGCCCGTCTGCTTAATCCTGATTTTATAGCGATAGCCGATGAAACAAAATACGTTGACCTGAAAAATGCTTTGGCAGGGACATCCATGCGGATTGCCGCAGGGCGTGAAGCTGTACTTGAAGCCGCCAGCATACCCACAGACTGGACGATGGCGGCCATTGTCGGCATTGCTGGACTCGAACCAGTCATGCGCGCTTTGACCGCCACCAAGGCTTTAGCCATCGCCAATAAAGAGCCTTTGGTTGCCGCCGGGCCGCTGGTCCTTGCCGCCGCGCAAAAATACGGGGTAAAAATCCTGCCGGTCGACAGCGAGCATAACGCGATCTTCCAGGTTTTTGAAAATCATAACCGCGAACAGATTAAAAAAATTATTCTGACAGCGTCCGGTGGCCCTTTCCGTACATGGGATAAGGATTTGATGAACAACGCCACCATTGAGCAGGCGCTCGCCCACCCTAACTGGAAGATGGGGGCCAAAATTACAATCGACAGCGCCACGCTGATGAATAAAGCGCTCGAAGTCATTGAGGCGCATTACCTGTTTGATATGTCGCCCGAACAGATTGGCGTTATTATCCACCCGCAATCCACCATTCATTCCATGGTCGAATATGCCGATGGCTCGGTCCTGGCCCAATTAGGTGCCCCCGATATGCGGACACCGATTGCTTACGCCCTTGCCTGGCCGGATCGTATGGCTACAACAGGGGCGACACTCGACTGGACCAAATTACATACCCTGGCATTTGAACAGCCTGATTTTAATAAATTTCCGGCGCTTAAACTGGCCTATGACTGCCTGAAAGCCGGGCCAGCCCATCAAATCGCGTTCAATGCCGCGAATGAAGCGGCTGTCGCCGCATTTCTGGCAGGAACCATTTCCTTTGGCGATATCATGCGCCATGTCCTACACGTGGCCGACTCGGTCACTGCCCAGCCTTTAGCTACGCTGGATGATATTACCGCCTTGGATAATCAGGTACGCACCGCCTACCCGATACGCGATTCCGCCGCTTCCACCGCCGCATAAAAATTCTCGGCGAACATGTAATGGGCGGTATGGTCCAGTTCATACCCCATTTTGCGCAAGGTCTTGCGGGGGCCGTATTGTAATCCGCTCAATATCACGAACACATTCTTTTTCTGGCACCGTTTCAGGAATGCCGCCAGTGCCGCCTCACCACTTGAGTCAATCATCGGCACCTGACTCATGCTCAGTATAAAAATCTTGGGGGCTGGATTAAACTGCTCGGCCACATCCATCAGATGCGACGCCGATCCAAAAAATAATGGCCCGCGTATGCGGTATGATTCAACGCCCGGCGGCAACTCAAGCGGTTTTGGCCCTGTTCTGCCCACATCATCGATATCTTCTTCGATAAGAGCCGTATGCATCTGCACTTCTACCAGCCGGGACATCCGGTGCATGAACAGGATGGCGGCCATCACAACCCCGACCTCAATGGCGACAGTCAAGTCGACCGCCACCGTCAGAAAAAACGTAATGACCATCACCACACGCTCACCCAGCGGCGCATGAAGCAAATGCCGGATTTTTTCCTGTTCCGACATATTCCATGCTACGACAACCAATACGGCGGCCAGTGCCGCCAACGGCACATAGGACGCTAAAGGCGCGCAGAACAACATGGCGAGCAGAATAAACACCGCATGCAGCATCCCAGCGACAGGAGACTTTGCACCCGAACGGATATTGGTCACTGTCCGTGCGATAGCGCCTGTGGCGGGCATCCCGCCAAAAAACGCCGACGCGATATTGGCGACACCCTGCCCGACCAGTTCACTGTTGGATTTATGGCGGCGGTCTATCATCCCATCGGCCACCACAGCGGATAAGAGTGATTCAATCCCTGCCAGAAAGGCAATGGTGAACGCGCTGGGCAGCAATTCATGCATACGCGCCAGTGTTATCCCCTCCGGTATTTTCGGCGCAGGGATTGCGTCGGGAATACCACCAAAAGCCGACCCGATCGTGGCAATGTCCAGATGAAACCCCATAACAGCCAGTGACGCCGCCACTACCGCAACCAGAAACGCAGGGATGGATGGGGCATAGCGGCGTAAAATAATGATGATGGCCAGCGCACCGAGCGACACTCCTAAGGCCGCTATATTCATGGTATCGCGCGCGCCCCAGAATGCCTGCCATTTCTCAATGAAATCGCCTGGCACTTTATCCATCGACAAGCCGAAGATGTCGCGTATCTGGCTGGAGAAAATAATCACGGCAATACCGGCGGTAAATCCGGTGATAACCGGCTGAGGAATATATTTTATCCAGCTTCCCAGACGCGCGAAGCCCGCTATCAGCAGCATAACCCCGGCCATCAGCGTGGCCAGCACCAGCCCGTCATATCCATATTGCGCAATCACATTGAAAACGACAACGACAAAGGCCCCTGTGGGGCCACCAATCTGCACACGACTGCCGCCCAAGGCGGAAATCAGAAACCCGGCAATGATCGCAGTAATCAACCCTTTATCCGGGGTCGTGCCGGAGGCAATCCCCAGCGCCATAGCCAACGGGATGGCGACAATGGCAACGGTTAGGCCAGCCAGTACATCTGATCGGAATGATGCCAGATTATATCCTTCCCGCAATACCGTATATAATTTAGGGACGTAAAGATGCCACCAGGGCGTTGTAGAAATTCCAGTCATTTCGCACTCATTCTTCAACTAGACATATTAATCCATATTTCGTGCAGGATATAGACAGCTGCGCCGATCCTGCCACGATAAAAGTCAATTTTTGCCCTCTTCCCAGGCAGTTAATATTTCATTATCCTTTAATATCTATTCTAAATCGAGTGCCTTTTTCTTGAGGAGAATCCCTGATGTCCCAATCCGCCAAATTGATGCCGGCCCCGAATAAAAGATACCGCCTGATTACCCGCAGCGACATGGACGGGTTGGTCTGTGGCATTCTGTTGAAAGAACTCGACCTGATTGACGATATTACTTTTGCCCACCCGAAAGACATGCAGGACGGTCTGGTGGACGTAGGCCCTGACGACATTACCACGAACCTGCCTTATGTTGAGGGCGTATTCATGGCCTTCGATCACCATGCCAGTGAAGTGGAACGCGTCGGTAAAACACTTGATAATCATGTCATTGATGAGAAAGCTCCGTCGGCTGCGCGTGTGGTTTATGATTATTTTGGTGGCAAATCCCGTTTGCCCAATATTTCAGAAGATATGATGAAGGCCGTCGATAAAGCCGACTCTGCTGCTTTCACCAAAGACGACATCCTCGACGCCCAGGGATGGGAACTCCTGTCTTTTATCATGGATGCGCGTACCGGGCTTGGCCGTTTCCGTGACTTCAACATTTCCAATTACCAGTTGATGATGCAACTGATTGATTTCTGCCGCAAGGAAGAGGATATCAACCGTATCCTTGCATTGCCGGATGTCCGCGAACGCGTTGACATCTACCGCGAGCATCAGGCAAAGGCCAAGCAGCAGATTGAGCGTTGCGCCCGTGTTTACAAGAACATGGTTGTTCTGGATCTGCGGAATGAAGATACGATTTATGCCAGCAACCGTTTCATGATTTACGCCCTATTCCAGCAATGCAATATCTCCTGCCATGTCATGTGGGGTAAAAACAAACAAAATACCGTTCTGGCGATCGGCAAGTCCATCCTGAACAAATCCAGTAAAACCCATGTCGGTAAACTCTGCCTTAAATATGGCGGCGGTGGCCACGAAGCCGCCGGCACCTGCCAGATTGAGAATCTGAAGGCGGACGCAACGCTGGAAGAAATCATCAAAACCATCAACAAAGACGGCTAGTTTTTGTGAAACCTCCCGTTATATGCTGGTTCCGGCAGGATTTACGCCTGTCGGATAATCCTGCATTCGCGGCAGCCTGCAAGACAGGGATGCCCGTCCTGCCTGTTTACATTCTGGATGATATGAATGCCGAAGACTGGAAAATGGATGGCGCGAGTCGCGCATGGCTGCATAACAGCCTCGCATCCCTGTCCTCAGACGTGAAAAATAAACTGCTGGTACTGAAAGGGGATGGCTTGAATGTCCTCAAGGAAATTATCCGGGATACCGGGGCAAAACAAATCTTCTGGAATCGCTGCTATGAACCCTGGCGCATCCACCGCGATAAAAATATAAAAGACTATTTGAACAAACACGATATCGAATGCCACAGCTTTAACGGATCACTCTTGTGGGAACCGTGGGATATCAAAAAGAATGACGGAACGCCCTACCGTGTCTTTACGCCCTTCTATCGCAATGGCTGCCTGAATGCACCACCGCCACGCGAGCCCCTCCCTACCCCTGTTAACTATATTCTCTACGAAAATAAGCTGCCATCCAATGTAACGGATGCAGATTTTCTGCCCCTGAAATTATCCTGGCATAAAGATATGTTGGGTTTCTGGGATATCGGTGAAAGCGCGGCACAGAAACGTCTGGTGGATTTTCTTCGCGATGGATTGAAGGGATATAAAGAAGGGCGCAATTACCCGGCGCAGGATTCCGTGTCACGCCTGTCTCCGTATCTGCATTTTGGGGAAATATCGCCCAATCAGGTCTGGTACGCGGCACAGAAAGCCGCCGTGCCCCAATGCGCAGAAAATGATGTCGATGCATTCTGCGCAGAATTAGGCTGGCGTGAATTTTCAAATTCACTTTTATATTATAACTCTCGCTTGCCGGAAGAACCGCTGAACACACGATTCAACGAGTTTGAATGGGCCCAACCCAAAAAAGAGTTTCTGGAACGCTGGCAAAAAGGCGAAACCGGATTCCCGCTGGTGGATGCGGGAATGCGCGAATTATGGGCGACAGGGTACATGCATAACCGTGTCCGCATGGTCGTCGCGTCTTTTCTGGTAAAAAATCTGCGCTACCACTGGCGGCATGGTGAGAACTGGTTCTGGGATACACTGGTGGATGCTGACCTCGCCAATAATGCGGCCTCATGGCAATGGATCGCCGGATGCGGTGCCGATGCCGCGCCCTATTTCCGCATCTTTAATCCAGTGACACAGGGGAAGAAATTTGATCCGGATGGCGAATATATTAACCGTTGGGCACCGGACAGCCATGGAATCAAGCCGATCCTTGATGTTAAAGCGAGTCGCGATGCCGCCCTTGAGGCATTTAGATCAATGCAGTAACATAGCTGCATGACAAACCCTGTTTTTCCTCCTGCCCTAAATCCGGGCGATACGATCGGCGTTTTTTCTCCGTCCAGTTCCATAGTAACGGAACGATTCCAGGCTGGTGTAAAAATTCTGGAAGAACGCGGATATAATGTCCTTATCCATCCGCAGACTTATAGCGGTTCCGATACGGGCGACCAGCAAGCCGGGACGCCGGAAAATAAAGCCGCCGCGCTGATGGATTTATGGCTGGATAAAAATGTGAGGGCCATATTTGCCTCCTGCGGGGGAAATGGGGCTGTCCATATGCTTCCCCTGATCGACTGGCCTGCATTGACCGGCAGCCCGAAAATTCTGATGGGGTTCAGCGATATTACGGCGCTTCTGAGTGGGTTGTATACACAAACCCATATCGCCGGATATTTTGGCCCGACCGTCCAGACGCTGAGCCGCCTTGAAAACATTAACCTGGTTTTTGATCTGCTGGGCGGCACAACATCCGGTTATATCATCTCGATGCCTGATGTCGGCATTGTCCAGCATGGCATGGCCGAAGCCCCTGTTTTTGCTGCCACGCTCTCTGTTTTGCTTTCACTGGCTGGTACGCAATATTTTCCCTCTCTTGAGGGGCATATATTGGTGCTGGAAGATATTGGCGAAGAACTCTCCCGCCTCGACCGTCTGTTCTGGCAATTACGGCAGGTTGTCGATTTCAGCAAATTGGCTGGCCTCATCTGCGGTGATTTTATTGATCTGCAGGATACGGGCCGCCCCTTTGGTCAGAATTTTGACGATATTATCCGCCTTCACAGTACCGATATTAACGGGCCGGTCGTTACCGGTGCACCGCTGGGGCATGGCAAACGGCTTTTCCCCCTGGCACAGGGCCAGCCAGCCCTGATCGACACACGCAACACACACTTGCTTTTGCGGTGAAAATTGACTAAAACCACCCGCGAAAGGGTGTTGTTATGACCTTTGTCGTGACCGAAGTCTGCATTAAATGCAAATACACTGACTGTGTCGAAGTCTGTCCTGTAGATTGTTTCTATGAGGGCGAAAACACGCTCGTCATCAATCCGGATGAATGTATCGATTGCGGCGTATGCGAACCCGAATGCCCGATTGAAGCCATCGTGCCGGACAGCCACCCGGATGGGCAGGAGTTTCTGGAAATGAACCGGGAATACTCAACAGGGCCCTGGCCAAATATTACCCGGAAAAAGCCGGCCCTTCCCGAAGCCGAAAAATTTGTTGAAGTCCGGAATAAATTTAAAGACTGGTTTTCACCAAAGCCCGGGGAAGGCGACTAACCCCCACTATTACGAAAAATATAAGTTTTACAGCTGATTTTTTGAAATAATTTTGCGGAAGACCTGGCTCCAGCAGCCCCAAAACCCTTAAAACATCCATGTTTTCAGTGGGATAGCCAATGATTAACGATATCTAAAGAAAAATTTGAAAAAAGCCGAAAATCTGCTATATTGTCCAACATGCTTACACGATGGCTGGACACAAAACGGGACACATATTCCCTTTAGACCGTCCAGATTGCGGCGTCAATAGTATTTTTCTTACTGTTTCACCCGCCATGCTGATGCCTTAGGACAAGGCGTAACCGGATAGGATTTCACCGGGACGATCAGCCGTCTGGTAACTATGTTGAACAAATTTATAAAGAAAGAGGCATAGTATAATGAAATCTAACGCAAAAACGAAAAAAGTAGTCGCCAAGAAAACTGCAACCACGGCGAAAACCACTGCTAAATCCGCCTCTTCCAAATCAACGAAATCCGTTAAACCAGTTGCCAAAACTGCGTCAAAGCCTGCGGTCAAGAAAGCTGTGAAAGCCGCTGCTCCGGTAAAATCTGTCAAACAAACTATTAAAGCCGCGCCAAAAGCCGCTAAAAAACCTGTAAAAGCTGAAAAAACCGTCAAACAAACTATTAAAGCCAGCAAAGTTGACGCCGTTAAAAAGGCCCCGGCAAAGGCGGAAACGAAAATAGTCACGGCGAAACCAGCCGTCAAAGCAGCCGAAAAGCAGCCTGTTGTGGTGAAAATGGCGGGTAATCAAAACGTGCAGGTGAAATCAGCGATTATTTCGTCTGTTCGTCCGCAGATAGCTCCGCAGAAACAGAACACGCTCGCAGCAGTAACCGCTACGACACGTCCCGTATATCGCCCAATTCAAGTTATTAACAAGCCGCTGACCCCTGTTCAGCCAGTTCGCCAGATGGCGCCCGTCTCCAAGGCCGATGAAAAAGTCGAATTCAAAAAAGGCGACTATGTCGTCTACCCGGCCCACGGCGTTGGCGAAATCGAAGCCGTTGAAACCCAGACAATTGGCGGTATGGAAATTAAACTTTATGCCATCGTATTTGAAAAAGACCGTATGCGCCTGAAAGTGCCGGTATTCAAGGCCCATGCTTCTGGCCTGCGCCGCCTGTCCTCTGCCAACCGCATGCAAGACGCGCTGAAAACATTGCAGGGCCGCGCCCAGATTCGCCGCGCCATGTGGTCCCGTCGCGCCCAGGAATACGAAACCAAGATTAATTCGGGTGACCCAGTGTCCATCGCCGAAGTTCTGCGCGACCTGAAACGTAGCAACGACGATACCGAGCAATCCTATTCCGAACGCCAGATTTACCAGTCTGCGCTGGAACGCCTGGCCCGCGAAGTGGCCGCCGTGGATAAAATCTCGGAAATCGAGGCTGCCGAACGCCTGGAAAACATGATTAAAGGCCGCCGCGCCCGCGCCGCAGCATCCAAGGATAAAGAAGAAGCCGTGGCTTAAAACTTACCTCCTGTGATCTAAGACAAAATCCCCTCTGCGTGAGGGGATTTTGCTTTTAGTTCCATTTTTAATCCGACTATCCCCAAAACATGCCTACTATACAAGTTTCCAAAACTGGCGTATTGTAGCCCGAGTTTCTGCGGTGACTATGGCAGACGTGTACCTAAACTATGCGCCTCACTACCCACCTAAGACGACTGACTAACTTTAACACTCACTAAGGATGCATAGAATGGCTACTGGTACAGTAAAATGGTTTAACGGACAAAAAGGCTTTGGGTTTATCGTTCCTGATGATGGCGGGAAAGATGTGTTTGTTCACATTTCTGCTGTCGAACGCTCTGGCTTCAAAACCCTGAACGAAGGACAAAAAGTTTCCTACGAACTGGAAACCAACCGCGGCAAAACTGCTGCAGTTAATATTCAGGCTGTTTAATATTTTATAGCCTATATAAGAATTCAAAGGGCCACATGATGTGGCCCTTTTTTATTGGCGAATGTGGTTAGGCCATCAGCCCATCCCCATCGTATCCAGTTTCCGGGTCATCGCCATATTGCTTGACGCATCCTGAGCCGGACCGGCAGGTGCGGCTTTATTATCCAGTTTTACATCACTACCATTTTTCATTTCCAAATATTTATTTGGATCAAGACCAGCCATCTCAGTAAGAGTGACGGCGTCGGGCGATTCCATATCTCTACCATTGACGACCTTCTGGGCCACAGCATGCTGCCGACGAAGTTCTTCCATCACGTCAACACGCGACGCTTTGCCAAACTCTTCTTGAAGAGACGGCAGCGTAACTGATGCCTGAACGGATGGAACTGCCGCTGGCGGAGTCGCGGCTGGGGCGGCAGGCGCTGCAGGCATTGGACGTTTATAATCAAACGGCTCTTTAGCAAGTCCTTTGGTTTCCTTGCCTGGAACGCCATCCATCATCCCGTTTTTCAGGGACTTCGGCATGTCACTGCCCTGCTGTTCTTTCAATACCCACTGTGCGGCCTTGACTTCATCGGCGGTGAATTTTCCGCTGGTGATGTCCTTGCGTGCTTTGTCCATAAAGGCTTTGGCTTTGTCGCCATGTTTCATTTCGTCCAGCAGCGACTGGTTGACGGCATTGACATCCAGCTTGCCATCCTTCATCGGAATATTTTTGTCATGGGCATATTTGCGCATTGCGGCTTCGGCATTCTCAGCCTTGCCATCCAGTTTGCCTTCGTACCCAAGAATTTTAAGATAGGCCTGCTGTTGCTGAACGGCCAGTTCAACCGGCTTTGCAACTGGCGCAGCGGGAGCTGCCGGTGCGGCAACTGTTGTCGTTGGAGCTGCAACCGGCGGCGCCGACGGGGTTGCCGCTGGTGCTGTCGTCGCTGAAGGCGGGGGCGAAGCCGCACCCGTCCCATAACCGGGGACTGGGGCATTATCAGGCAGACCATGTTCGCGGCGATATTGTTGGCGGTACAGAGCAGCGCGCTGCTGTTCACTGATTTCAGGCTCTGGGCGCTGACGATATTGACCATATTGCTGACCATAACCACCAGCAGCCTGGGGTGCAGGGTAATGGTTTGGATAAGGGTTTCCCGCGTATGGATTAAAGCCGGGTGTCCCAGGATAATACCCACCGCGCCCACGATATCCGGGATCTTCCATCCCGGCAGTGCGATAAGCAAAATCACGGAAACCGCCCACGGCCTGACGCTCCAGACCACCCATGGTACGTTCAACCGCATTAACCATGGGGCGCTCTATCTGGTGATACACTGCCATGCGGGCTTCGGTACGCGCTTGATGCTGGGCCCGGTCAACTTCATTGCGCAACCCCGACTGCACATCGCGTCTAAACTGCTCACCAATTCCCGAAAATATTCCCATACACACACCTTTTATTTTTTACAATTCTGTAAAATTATTTTATAAACCAAAGGTAAAGAACTTATGAATATTATAAGCCGAAACTAGGAAAAAAGCCACCAAAAATTAGTGGCTTCCTTACCCCTAGCGCCTTGGCAGGTGCTGAACCTGCCGGAGTGCATTGCGGTAAGTATCTGTTCCAAAACGGCTGGTATGGCTTTCTCCCATTTCCTTGGCCCGCCTATCAATATCCGCTGTTTGCGCGGCTTCGATCTCAGCGTCGCGTCGGCGTATGTCGCCCTGCGAGGCATTGGCAAACGCCGTTGTCGTTGTAGCTGCCGGAGCCACGTCAACTGGTGCCGCCGTTAACGCCGCCGCCGAAGTTTCGGTCGCGATTCCACTGGCCATGCCCTTGAAGGCACTGCCCAAATCCGGCAAGGCGATAGATGGCATCGTAATTCCTTTTAAGGTGTCGCCCAGACTGGTGCCCACACTTCCGGCCCGGTCGGCAAGATTCCCTGCAACGCCTTTTAAATCATGCGTGGATATTCCCTTATCGCCCACACCCAGCGCATCAACAACAATGCCACCCACGGGTCCAGCCACAGCGCCAGCAACACCGGACGCGGTAATTCCTTTCCCATCTACCACATCACGGACAAGTTGTGCACCCGGCACAAATTTATTGAACAATTCATTACCGACACCCTTAGCCGCTGCCTCGGGCGTTGCCGGAACACCATCACGAAGAAGACCCGCCGCCATACCCGCCAGCGGCATTTTTCTGGTTACAGCATCCATAACCCCTTTCGTTGCCGCATTGACTGCCGCATCCGTCGCTGCATCAACTGCTTTATCTGCCAATGCCTTTGTATCTACTTTATTATCTTGCACCATAAACTTACCCCTCACATAACCATTGTCTGTTTATGTTAATTTTGAAAAGTTAAAATTTGTTTATGACAACAATGACTTGGCAAGTTTGTTTTCTATGTTACCTTTCATGTCCAACCACAGAGGATTCGTCATGCCTGCCGCCCGTAAAAAGCCCGTTACCAAGAAAACTTCTGCCAAAAACACTCCGGCATTCGACCTGCTGTCCCTGCCCGACCTGCTGACCGGATCCAAATCCGGGGCGATATCCCTGGTATTGGTAAAGACCGGGCAGTTTGCGACATGGGCAAAAAAACAGGATAAAAACCTGCAGGCATTATTTGCATCCCAAAACTGGGCAGCCCAAGCCGACACTATAAGCATCACCTATAAAGACTCGGGCAAGATCGATACGGTCTATGCCGGCATGCCTGACACAATCGGTCTCTATAGTATCTGCTCTGCGATGGAGAAATTACCTCAGGGAACATACACACTGAATGATACGAAACTAACCGAAGACGAAGCCAATAAAGTAGTGACCGGCTGGCTGTTAAACGCCTATCGCTTCAGCGCATTCAAAAAAATGCGCAGTGAATTTCCATCACTGGTATGGCCTGAAGCTGCCGATAAACAGCGCGTGATGGCTATGACACGCGCTGTCTATCTGGTGCGCAACCTGATTAACCTGCCGCCGAATGCACTGGGGCCACAGGCCTTGGCTGATGCCGTTATGATGGTCGCCCGAAATTTTAAAGCCAAGTCTCGCGTCACTGAAGACAAGGATTTGCTGGCCGAAAATTTCCCCCTGATATATGCCGTGGGCGATGGCAGTGACCGCCGCCCGCGTCTGGCGGAATTTACCTGGGGCAAAGCCAGTGATCCGAAAGTCACGCTAGTGGGCAAAGGTGTCTGTTTCGATACAGGCGGCTATGACCTGAAACCGTCCGCCGCCATGCTGCTGATGAAAAAAGATATGGGTGGCGCGGCCATGGCACTCGGGACAGCGCTGATGATCATGGCACTCGAATTACCCGTGCGTCTGCGTGTTCTTATTCCCTGCGTCGAAAACTCTGTTTCGGGCCGCGCCTACCGCCCGAGCGATATACTTCAATCACGCCAGGGGCTCACGGTTGAAATCGGGAATACGGATGCCGAGGGCCGTTTGGTCATGGCGGATTGCCTGACACTCGCCTGCGAGGAAAAGCCTGACCTGCTGATTGATTATTCCACATTGACCGGGGCCGCGCGTTCGGCGCTGGGGTTTGAACTTCCGGCTATGTATGCGAACGATGATAAACTGGCCCGCGAACTGCAGGACATTGCCATGTTGAACGAAGACCCGCTTTGGCACATGCCGCTCTGGCAATCTTACAAAAATGATGTGACCTCTCCGGTTGCTGATCTGAGCAACAGCGGCAATAATCCGGCTGGCTCAGTCACGGCGGCCCTGTTCCTCCAGCATTTTGTGACTCCTGATACGCCGTGGATTCACCTGGATCACTATGCGTGGGAAGCCTCTGGACGTCCAGGCCGTCCCAAAGGTGGCGCTGATACCGGTATGCGGGCTACGTTTGCCTTGATTGAAAAAAGATACGCAAAGTCATAATAGAAAAATCGTCATTCCCGGCGGAACGATGAAAACCGAAGGTTTTCTGAATGTGACGGGAAGGGAATCCAGCGCAATATTTGTGCAGCTTCGCTGCACTCATGGCCGGATCCCCCCCTAAAGCGGGGATGACGAGGACTTATTTCAAAATATATACATGAAAAGCGAACAGAATTTCTGGTATTCGCCCTTGTCGATCATGACTTTCAGAGTGATGGTTTCACCTTCATCCTGCCGTTCGATGACCGAAGCATGTCGATGCAGCCAGGCCAAAGCCTTGCCGTTATGGGCGTCAATGGTCAGTGTCATCTCATCCTGCTTCTGGCCCATGACTCTTTCAATTGCTGAAAGCAGATTATCAAGACCATTGCCCGTCAACGCCGATACCGGGATTTGCCGCCCACGAAGTTCCGGCGTACGCAGCCACGGGTCCGCATCTTCCGGCAACATATCGGTCTTATTTAGGACTTCGATCAGACGTTCGTCATGCTCCGTATCAATCTCCAGATCGTTCAGAATGGATATGACATCGGCGCGTTGTGCCTCCGTCTCCGGTGATGAAATATCGCGGACATGCAGAATGACATCCGCATACTGCACCTGCTCGAGCGTTGCACGGAACGCGGCAATCAAATGGGTTGGCAAATCCGAAATAAATCCGACCGTATCCGACAGGATAACATCACGACCGCCCGGCAGTTTCATGCGGCGCATCGTGGGGTCGAGCGTGGCGAATAACAGATTTTCAGCAAAGACATTCGCACCCGTCAGTTTATTGAAGAGTGTCGATTTCCCGGCATTCGTATAACCCACTAAGGCAACTACCGGAAACGGCACACGCTCCCGGCTTTTACGCTGCAGGTCACGGTTCTTGCGGACCTGTTCCAGCTGTGTTTTCAGCAGCACGATTTTATCGTCGATGATGCGACGGTCAATTTCGAGCTGGGTTTCACCGGGACCGCCCGTCGACCCGGTGCCGCCGCGCTGGCGTTCCAGGTGGGTCCAGGATTTGACCAGACGCGACCGCTGATAACTGAGCGCGGCCAGTTCAACCTGCATCTTCCCTTCACTGGTCTGGGCACGCCTGCCAAAAATTTCAAGAATAAGCCCGGTGCGGTCAATAACCTTGGCCTGCCATTCGCGTTCCAGGTTACGCTGCTGGACGGGCGACAAGGTGGCATTGACAATCACAACACTGGGTTTGAGTTCCTCGATACGTTCCTTAATTTTCTGACGGGCGCCTTCACCTATCAGATAACCTGCCGTGATTTTATATATTTTTGCCGGAATGGGTTCCAGTACGTCAAGATCAATAGCAGCGGCAAGGCCAACGGCCTCGTCCATCAATGTCTGGGCCGAACGGTCATTATGCGTTTGGACGGCGGCAGGTCCGGCGGGTGGAAAAATAGGCTGAACAACCAGACAGGTATCCATCACCGCGCCGACAACAGCCTATTCCGCGTTGGCGGAAGGCGTACCTGTCGAATCCGCCGCATCGTCACCATCATAAAGTGACAGAGGGCCGGACGGCATGATCGTGGAAATCGCGTGTTTATAAACCAGCTGGATATGCGAGTCGCGCTTCAGCAGCAGTGAGAAATTGTCGAACCAGGTCACGATACCTTGAAGTTTAACGCCATTGACCAGAAACACGGTAACAGTGTGTTTTTCTTTGCGGATGCGGTTTAAAAACACATCCTGAATGTTTTGGTTTTTCTCGGTCATTTACTTGCCTCACGCTCCCAAAGAATTTGTTGCGGCACAATAGTGTAGCCCCGGCCAGTTCACAAGAGGTTTTTTCGTCCTCTTTGGTCTGATTTTTGAACTAATTTTATAAAATCGCCTAAATTTGTAACAAAAACCGGGGCAATTTCCACGCGAATGCAATCCTCCCGAGTTCCCAGACCATGTTCTATGAAAATCGGACGAAATTCTGCCGCTACCGCCGCCTGCATATCTGTTTCGGTATCACCGACATACCATATTTCATGATCGTGTGCATTCAGGCCAATCTGACTGGCGGCATACAATAAAGGATCAGGTGAAGGTTTATCGCGGGCTGCTATCCCTGCCCCAACCACCAGCGGAAAAATCTTGTTCCACCCCAAAGCGTCAACTTCCCGTTGCAGGATGTCATGGCGCTTATTACTGATAATTCCCATCCTGATGTCACGCAAGCTTACATGACTTAAAAAGTCGTTCACGCCATCTATCGGGTTTAAATGATTAAGATGCTCGGCATAAATATGATTGTAAAAAACTTCCTGCGCGGTGGTGGCATTCTCACCAAAAATTTCAGGAAAAACTTCACGGGCCGATTTACGAATTTTCAAACGCGCTTCATCCGCCGTCAGTTCTTTCAGGCCAAAAGTCTGTAATGTATGATTATACGCCGCATGAATAATAGGCAGGCTATCGATCAAGGTGCCATCCCAATCAAAAAAAATGGCATCAGGTTTGCGTAAGCCGCCAGTCTTAACTGACAATTTTGAGGGGGCGTTCATAACCGTCCGGCGTATCTTCGCGATCGGATGTCGCGATATGGAGTGATTTCAGTTTCCGGTGCAGAGCCGAACGTTCCATGCCGACAAATTGCGCTGTGCGCGACACATTTCCGCCGAAACGGTTGATCTGCGCCAGCAGATATTCACGCTCAAAAACCTCACGGGCTTCACGCAACGGCAGGGAAATCATATCCGTCTGCCAGTCGCCGCCCTTCAGGGTAGCATGCATGGTATCGGCAATTTCCGGCGGCAGGTCCGATGCCTGAATTGGTTCTGTCCCCGCCTGATTGCCAGACAGGATCATCATCCATTCAACCAGGTTTTTCAGCTGACGCACATTGCCCGGCCATGAATAACTCAGGAATGCCGCCATGGCGCCATCCGATACCGCGCGTGCCACCCCGCCGGATTGCTTGACAATATTATCCATGAAATAGGTAACCAGCAGGGGAATATCTTCGCGGCGATCACGCAGTGGCGGGATAATCAGTGGCACCACATTCAAGCGATAATATAAATCCTCACGGAATTTACCTTCGTCGATGCGCTCTTCCAGGTTACGACTGGTCGAGGCCAGAATACGGACATCAACGCCGATTTGTGTCTGCCCGCCCAGATGAGTAAAGCTTTGCTCCTGCAGTACGCGCAAAATTTTGGCCTGCGTTTCCAGCGGCATATCGGCCACTTCATCCAGAAGCAGCGTCCCACCATTGGCGCGTTCCAGAACGCCGATGACGGTCTTGCCATTCTGTTCAATGCCGAATAATTCCTGCTCCAGACGCTCCGGATTCAGGGACGCACAATTCAATGCAATAAAGGGACGCTTGGCGCGCATTGACTTGGCATGAATATAACGCGCGGCGACTTCCTTACCTGACCCGGCGGGGCCGGAAATCATGACACGGCTGTTGGTACCGGCGATTTTATCCAGCATCTGACGCAAAGCCTGCGCCTCGGCTGAATGCCCTACCATCTCGGCAGAAATTTCCTGTGTCATCCGCAACGCGGCATTCTCACGACGCAACGCCGCGGTTTCCAGTGCCCGCGCGACCATCAGCAGCAGGCGGTCCGTCTTAAAGGGTTTTTCAATGAAATCATAGGCACCCATCTTGATGGCTTTGACAGCCGTCTCGATTGTACCATGACCGGAAATCATCACCACCGGCATATCCGGATATTCGCGTTTAATGCGCTCCAGAATTTCGAGGCCGTCATATTCGCTGTTCTGCAGCCAGATATCCAGAACGACCATGGAAAAGCTGCGTGAGTTTAATTGCTCAAACGCCTTCGCGGCATTTTCTGCCTGCGCGGTTTTATATCCTTCATCCTCTAAAATTCCGGCAATCAAATTGCGGATATCGGACTCGTCATCAACTATGAGAATATCTGAACTCATTAAAACTTTTCTGGTTAGTTATCTTTCAATGGCAGAACCAATGTCACGGTAGCCCCACCCATGTTAGCCCATTCTTCCGCCAACTGCGGAGTCAATTCTAACTGATTCTCCTGCCCGAATATAATACGTCCGCCATGATCTTCCATAATTTTTTTAACAATGGCAAGCCCCAGCCCTGTACCTTTTTCTTTAAATGTCACATAAGGCTCGGTTAAACTGTCAAGATCATGGTCTTTCGGGAACCCCAAGCCACTGTCACCCAGGGAAATAAAAATCTCATCTTCCGTTTTACGGGCATATATCCCCAGAACCAGGCTTCGGCCCGGCTCCTTTTTACCGCGTTCATCAATAGATTCAATAGCATTTTGCAGGATATTCGTCATGACCTGACGAATCTGCTGTTCGTCACAGACAATCTGGACATCTTTCAGTCTATCAAGACTGTCCAGCCCAATAAAACGCAGCCCCGGATGCGCTTCGCGGTAAAACAGAATGCTGTCACGCAATACGGGGATAATCTGGCATGGCTGAAACTTCGGCTCCGGTAGGCGCGCAAAAGCTGAAAATTCATTGACCATATGCCCGATATCATCAACATGACGCACGATCGTATCAATGCACTGACTGAAAATAGCCTGATCGTCCGTTTCAAGTTTACTCAAATATTTTCGCTTCAACCGTTCCGCTGACAATTGAATGGGCGTCAGCGGGTTTTTTATTTCGTGCGCGATGCGTCGCGCGACATCGGCCCAGGCTGCTTTGCGCTGTGCGGACTGCAAATTGGTGATATCATCAAACGTGATAATAGCGCCGACATCTTTCTCACCCAGCAATTCAATCGTCACCCGCACCAGAAAAACCCGGCGCGCTCCGTTCGCCTGCTGGATACGGATATCCGACTGATGAACCTTATGCGGCTTGGCATAGGCCTGAATTATCAGTTCCCCGATACCTGGGATCAGAGTCTCGGCATCCGCGCCGACGATTTCCTTATTGTCTTTCTGCAGAATTTGCGCGGCTGAATTATTTGCCAGCGTCACAACGCCCGATTTATCCAGCCCCAGCACACCTGACGTGACGCCCGCCAGAATCGTTTCGGTGAATTGACGACGCTCATCCATGCGGCGATTGGCTTCAATTAATTCATCACGCTGATCACGAATCTGTTTGGTCATGCGGTTAAATGACCGGTTTAGAAAATCGAATTCTTCAAAGCCGCTGTTATCCTGAATGCTTGATGTTAACTCGCCCTGCCGCACCCGCTCGGACGCTTCAATCAACTGCGTAATCGGCAGCGAAAGACGCCGGGCAAAAACCAGTGCAAACCAGATAGCCGATAACAGCAGCACAACCGCCACCACCACATAAATCAAGGTAACGGATGTTCGTAACCCGGTATAATGGGTTGTCATTTCGTTATATTTCTGGCTGGCTTCCTTGGTTGTTTCCAGATGTTTCAGTACATTGGCTTCGACCGGACGCCCGACAAACAGGTACGCGTCAGGAAAATTGGTCATCTTAATCAGGGCGCGCACCAGACTATCGTCCATATCCGTCAGCAGTACGACATCCCCGCTATCTGCCCGATCAAGCGCATAAGCCGGAACATCATCCATATCAAATCCCGTGGAAATACCGGTTTCATTCAGGACCGTTCCACTTTTTTGAAACAGGACAACTTCGGGCAACCCGCGAATAATGGACTGTGTCTGAATAAACTTGTTAAACCCGGCTGGATTAACGATGGCCAGCATCGATTCATGATCGAGATCTTTTGCCATGGCCAGAACGTCGGCTTTAATCACCTGATGATGTTCACGCAGATAGGCTTCGGCGACTTCCTGTGATTCCTGCACCGCCGTTTTCACACGATCGCTGAACCATGTCTGCACACCGTAATGGAAGAAGAATAACGAGAAAATCGTCATGATGACCGCCGGCGCCATCGCCAAAAGGCCAAAGATATAAACCAGACGTAAGTGCAGGCGCGCACCCGGTATCCCACGGCGCAGAACCGTGTAAATCAGGACGACGCGCCGTGCGATCAGCATACCCAGTCCGCAGAGAACGATAAGGTCGACATTCAGCAGCCAGATAAGGATATCCGGATTGCTGTCGAATGGCGGAACTGAGCGCAGGGCGGCATAGGTACAAAAACCAAGTCCCAAAGCCAAGAAAAACAGGAAAGTGGCAAAACGCCCATCCCATGATGTGTTCAGGCGGCTTCGCGCCCATAGATGCCGAATAGGCTTCTGAATGCGCCGCCGCAGGGAGGGTGCAGTTATCGTGTTCATGACGACGAAATATCCCTGTTCAGCAGCAAAAAATCAAGCTAAACCAGTGATATGACCGACAAACACCAGCATAAATTCGCCGTTATTATCGTTGCCGGCGGGACGGGCACGCGTTTTAACGCGGATTTGCCTAAACAATACGCAAAAATCGGCAAAAAAACCATTCTGCGGCATACGCTGGACGTTTTCCTGTCCTGCCCAAATTTATCGGCAATTCAGGTCGTCATTAATGAAACCCATGGTGATTTATACTCTGAATCTATTGCAGGTCTCTCCATCCTACCGCCCGCCACAGGCGGTAATACACGCCAGCAAAGCGTATTCAATGGCCTTGCTTCGCTTAAATTGAATCCTGACGATATCGTTCTTATTCATGATGCCGCGCGGCCATGCCTGACACCGGACTACATACAGAAACTGGTAGACGCCGTTGCAACTCATCGTGCCGCGACCCTTATCTGCCCCGTCAGTGATACGTTGCGCCGCCACGATCAAAATTATTTGCACGAAATCGTCGACCGAAACGGCTTGGTGACCGTACAGACGCCGCAGGGGTTCCGTTATGGCGATATCATGACCGCGCACCAGAAACATGCCGGGGGAAATTTTACCGATGACACTTCCCTGGCCAGCGCCGCCGGATTACCTGTAGCGTTTGTGACGGGACCGCGCACCAATATAAAAATCACCCATGCTGAGGATATCATGCTGGCCGAAAAACTTCTCGCCTCTTCCTATCCTGTTCCACGTACCGCTACCGGGTTCGATGTTCACGCCTTTGGCGACGCCGCGAGCCATATCCGTATCGGCGGCATTGATATTCCGCATACACATAAACTGGCGGGGCACTCCGACGCCGATGTCGTGCTGCATGCCATTACCGATGCGCTTTACGGCCTGATTGCCGATGGCGATATCGGAAGCCATTTCCCCCCCGGCAACAACGATTACAAAGGCATGGATAGTGCTGTCTTTTTAAACGCAGCGATGGAGGCTGTTATTGCTCAGGGCGGGCGCGTAACTCATATCGATACTACAGTTATTTGTGAGTCCCCCAAAATCGGACCTCACCGCGATATTATTCGTACGCGCATCGCCGCCATTTGCGGCCTTGATGTGAAACAGATCAGTGTCAAGGCTACCACTACGGAACAATTAGGTTTCACCGGTCGGCGTGAAGGCATTGCCGCACAAGCCATCGTGACAGGTTTATTCTAGATGCTGGAAAAATTAAAAGCCAAAACCGAAGAATACCGCCAACGGCGCAGAATTTTTCTGAACGGCTGCTCTAGGCTGTCCCCTTCATTTTTGCTGGCAACCTGGTTCGGAACCGGGCTTGGGATACCCGGCCCCGGCACATGGGGAAGCCTGGGCGGGCTTGTTGTTGTCCTGCCAATTCTGTTTTTTACCGATGCTATAACGGTGCTGATGATATCAGGAATCCTATTTGTAACAGGTTTATGGGCAACAAGTCAGCTGGAGAAAAAACTGACTGAGCATGATTCATCCTTTATCGTCATAGATGAAGTTGCCGCTGTTTTTCTTCTTATCGCACTTATCGCCCTGACACCCGGCATGGGGTCATCTTTCCTGCTTTATGCGATTGGCTTCTTACTGTTCCGGTTGTTCGACGCCTGGAAACCACTCATAATAGGCGTGGCGGATAAAAAGTTGACAGGGGCTATTGGCGTGATGGCTGACGACATTCTGGCTGCGCTGGCGGCTTATATTACGTGCGCCCTCACTTTTGCCTTATTATTGATGCTGGGAATACAATGCTGATAAAAACCCTTAATGACACCTTGCGGGCCAAAGGCCTGAAACTGGCCACCGCCGAATCCTGCACCGGCGGGATGATCGGCGCGGCGATTACCGATCTGGCCGGATCGTCAGATGTGTTTGACCGTGGTTTTATTACCTACTCCAACGACGCCAAAATGGACATGCTGGGCGTAAAGCCGGATACATTACAGGCACACGGCGCGGTGAGCGAACCAACGGCGCGCGAAATGGCGCTTGGCGCGCTTGCTCATTCGCTGGCCGATATCGCCATTTCAGTTACCGGGATTGCCGGACCGGGTGGCGGATCGTCAGATAAACCCGTTGGCCTTGTGTATATCGGCATCGCCAGTAAAGATGGTGGCGCGCAAGTTTACCGCCATGTTTTTCCCGGCGACCGCGCCGGGGTACGCGAACAAACCCGCGATACTGCACTCACTTATGTTTTGAATATGTTGAAGGACTCTTAATCATGACATCCGTTGTTATATGTTCCGGTGCCGACCATAATTATTTTCCGCTGTTGCGTGAAATGATCTGGTCGATCAAACGCTTCCCCCAGGCGAAGAATTTCAAGTTTGCCGTGATGGATACAGGCCTGACCGATGAAGACCGCGCCTGGCTTAAGGACAATGTCGACTACGTCTATGCGCCGGACTGGCCCTGCGATATCGCCCCATGGAAGATACGTGGCCGCAACTATCTGAAATCCTGTGTCTGCCGCCCCTGGATCAACACCTATTTCCCCGGCCATGATGTCTATATCTGGATGGACGCCGATACCTGGGTGCAGGACTGGGAAGGATTTGACCTGTTCTTGCAAGGAGCGGACCGTGGCAAGCTGGCTATTGCCGGGCAGGTGGACCGCGCCTACCCCCGTGCCGTGCGCATCAAATGGCTTGGCCCCCTACCCTTGAAAGTCCGTGGGTTTTATTTCACCAATGCCAAAAAAGCATTCGGCTGGAAAGTCGCAAAACAGCTTTACCCGTTTCATGTTTTGCAGGCCGGCGTCTTTGCCATGCGCGCCGATGTGCCTCACTGGAAACGCTGGCAGGAATTGGTGATCGAAGCCGCCAAACGTGGTAAAGTATTCACCGCCGAACAATTATGTCTGGGCATTCTGTGTCATCTGGAAGGTTACAGTTTTGAAAGCCTTCCTGCGTGGTCGCAATGGCTGTGCGAAGTGGCGCCACCCTATGACGAAGAACGCGGCGCCTTTGTCGAACCGTATTTGCCCAATAAGACCATCGGCATTCTGCATGTATCCGGCTATGATGAAATGCGCCGCAACCGTTCTATTCTTACGACCCTGAGAACCTTTGCTGGAAAAGAATATCAGGGCACCTTGCGATGCCCTGATTATAACGGCGAAACCGATACGTTGGTTACTTCAGCAGAACCTTCGCGGAAACGGTCAGCGTAACTGTCGTTTCGCCCGGTGCCGCCACTGGTGCGGCAACGGCCATGTCCGCCGCACCCGCCATTTCAGCGCGCATGGCTTTCATCATCATCGGCGGCTGCGACGGCATATCGACGCCGTCGACATTCACTTCGACGATATCATATCCGGTTTTGCCCAGGCTCTTGGCGATCAGATCCGCCTTCTTTTGAATTTTCTGCAATGCGCCGACCAGCAATTCATCTTTATGAGTCTCCTGCGCTTCCGTCGACAGCATGTAATTCAGGCCATTCATTACAAAGCCCATATCCTGCATTTTACCGGCCACTTCCAGAACCGCCGCCGCGTCTTTGGACTGGATATCGAAGGTCTGGCTGCCTTTCCACATCATGCGCTTCATCATTTCGGCATGGCTTAACGGCTTTGGCGACGGATTCGGGTCATACTGGTACACATAGTACTGGCCTGTGCTGGCCTTTATTTTTGGATAGGCTTTGGTGGTTTCCAATGCTTTCTGCATCGCCTTGTTAATGGCGTCCTGAACTTTGCGGGCATCTTTATCGTCCATTTCAATCCGCAGGCTGGCGACCAGCGTGTCCTGCTGGACGTCTTTCTGGTCGGATGCCGACAGGCTGACGGCGGTTTGATTAGGATTAACTGGGGGCTTGGCCGTTTCCTGCGCCCACGCAGGATAAACTAATAAAACAGTACAAGCGGTCAGGGCATAGAGGCCAATAAAGCGGGACATGATATATTCCTTTCAGTTATTCTTCAGGCGATAAAAGAAAATCCTCATTCTGATATAGTTTTACGGCGCGCGCTTCAAAGGCCGCCACCATACGTTTAACGATCTCATTGAAAAACATCCCCATCATTTTTTCCAGGAATGGGCTTTTGAATTCAAAATCGACATGAAAATCGACGGTACAGCTACCGTCTTTGTTCGATGTGAACTTCCATGAGTTTTTAAGATAACGCAGTGGACCGTTTACATACTCAACCTTGATTGAATTCGGTCGGTCAAGTGTAACCTTCGATCCGAACCATTCGCGGATTAATTTATATCCAACAACCAGATTGGCAACGATAAGTTTATCCGTCCGTTTTACAACCGTACATTCCAGGCACCAGGGAAGAAATTCAGGATATTTTTCAACATCCGCGACCAGATCAAAAATCTGTTCAGAGCTGTAAGGAAATTGACGGGTCTCGGTGTGGATGGGCATAAGGTGGTGCAGTTTTATCCGGGTTCAAATTTGCAAGATAATCTTCGTTAACAATAGTCGTAAGTTTAAAATTAATCCCTTCGCCTTTTTCGTCGGGACTACTTTTATTAGCAATATTTTCAATCCGGCGGAAGGCCTCTTCTGAGCTGCAAATCCCGGTATCCAGCGCAAAGTCCCGTACCGTTTTCATCTCGCCATCCGGGCGCACAACATCCGGTGACTGTTCAATGGCGGCGCGCAGATAGGCGGCGGCCAGACGGTATACAAAATCCTGCTTCAATTTGGTTTTGGCATGGCCATCTGTATTATGGGCAATATCGCATAACTTAACTAAGGCCGTGACAGGGTTGCGGGCAATGCGGCGGATGTAATCGAAGTATTTTTCATCATTGCCTTTATGCAGATCCTGGACTTCCTGCACCACTTCCTTGGACAATAAGCCGGGCAGATCCTCATTCAGTTTGAAATTGGTATGCTCCCCGACATCATGTAGCAGCGCCGCCAGTGTCGCGCGCCAGACCAGATGGGGATCTTTCAGAATTTTATTGCCGTATTTCTGTACCAGACTGGCAACCGCGACCGGATGTGTCACATAGCTTTCTGAACCACCGCCCCGCTCTTCAAACCCATGCAGGAAGAAACAGAGCAGCCAGGCGCACTGTGCCTCAGTCATGCGCCAGCGGCCACGCATTTTCTGCATCATCGGCACGAATTCTTTCATATCGCGCAGGGATGTCGTTTCACTAACCCTACCATTAGCCAGCTCTTCCGGACGGCGCTTTTTCTCCGGTTTTGGTCCCCG